>CAYMZN010000012.1:0-34684 GCA_964394935.1 uncultured Candidatus Bathyarchaeia archaeon
TCTTGACCGTTGCTTCAGCTCTCACGCCGTAGCTTGAAAAGTCCCCCGTTAGAGCCACTAAAACGCCGATCGGAATCTCGGACGGTAGGGTAGTTTTAGGCGGCGGTGGAGTTGGATGTAACATGTAGCCGACGGCGGCGCCGATGACAAGGAACACTAGCAACAACGCGATGACGGTTGGCTTTAGAACAGAACTAGACGCCATAATTTCCTCCTCAGAAATGACAGTCTGGCCGGAATGTTGCCTTTAAAATGACTGTAAGTAAATTATATGCTTCGAACTCGCCGACTACCGACTTTTTCGCAAACGCTTTCTCGTCTCAAGGACTACAGCGCTTGGATACCTTGGTCAACAGTCCTTATGACGGCTCGATGGCCGTCCACCGAAATCGTAACAAAAGTAACTTAGCTATCCTGTGCCGTACGAGCGAAAGCTGATTCGTTGAGCCATCCCTCGCAGGATGGAAGACCTCGCTCAAGTTGGTTCGGGTCAAATCCGAGGGACTAGGAATGAAGCTCGATTCTCTGCTAGCCCCTGGGAAGCTTGACGGTCATGAGATCAAGGTGGTTCTCTACGATCAGCTATGTTGTGGAAAATCCGAAAGACCTAGAAACACTTCGATTTTTCGTGCCCATTTTTTGTCTGGAGGAGGTGGAGGGGACAAGACGAATGCTCGGCCTAGGCAAGATCAATTTGATGGGGCATTCGTGGGAGAGTATGCTGGCCTTGGTATACGCCCTGAAGTATCAACAGAGCTTGGGACAATTGATCACTACGGGTGCACTTGGGGACCAAACGAATTCACAGTACTGGGAAACCTCAAGGATCTAGATATCACTCCAAGACTTCCAGAGATTCGCGTCCCCGCATTAGTCAGCGGGGGAAGATGTGACGAGGTAACTCCAAGAATCGCCGAGACCATCCACAACGGAATACGCGGATGGGAGCTTGTCACCTTCGAAAAGAGCGCTCACCTCCCAATGTGGGAAGAGCAGGAAAAGTACCTTGAAACGGTAAGAGAGTTCATCCTGAGCTGAATACGAACGCCGTCCTCAATCGGACCTGACGCCACATTTCCGGGAATCGCTGATGGAAGATGTATCTCAGATCATTCCATCTCAGAACTTGGAGAATTGTTGTTGCAACATCTCGGGCTTTACACCTTGGGATCCCATGAGATGGCCATGCTCAAGGTCACTGGAACCGTATTTGACATAGTGAGGTACTCTACTCACGATGGGCCAGGTATTCGCAGGATAGCAGAGTGTTGACTGCTATCGTAGTTGCATGCGAAACCGCGGTCACGTCTTCAGGCCTGGCAGTTTGAAGGAATTCTTGAAATGCTATGATCACTGCATCCGCCGGATGTCGTTGCATGGATGGGACTTTGATGTTTACTATCTCCCCCGTCTGTTCGTGAAGAGCAACCAGGTCAGTAAAACTACCGCCGATGTCTGTTCCTACTCGATAGCCACACATTTGTTGACTCGTCCGTAAGTCTCTCAGCATGTTTGGGGAATACTATTCTCTGATGTTCGAACATGGAAAAAGCGAAGCTAAACGACGACCAATGTTCTTGGACTCTTCGTAAGCAACTCAAAGCCGCTCGCCGTCACCACAACGTCATCCTCGATTCTAGCTCCGAAATCCCCTGGCAGATAGATGCCGGGCTCCACCGTGAACACCATTCCTGGTTCCAGAATCTCCTTGCTCCCCTCGACGATCTCCGGCTTCTCGTGTACCTCCAAGCCTAGCCCATGACCAGTCCTATGAACAAAGTATTGGCCAAATCCTCTACCCCGGATAATGCCCCTAGCCACAGCGTCGATCTCTCCAGCCGCCTTACCGGCCTTGACGTTCTCGACAGCCGACTGCTCGGCGGATAGGACTGTCTCGAACACTTCCATTTGCCTTGAGTTCGGTTGCCCTATCGAGACCATTCTTGTGACATCAGCGAAGTAACCATGATAGGTGGTCGAGAAGTCCATGACTACTAGGTCGCCCTGCCTGAATTGCCTCTCTGATGGGCTACCGTGCGGCAGAGCAGAGTTGGGTCCTCCCAACACCACGCAGAACGGAACCTTCTCTCCTCCAAGCTTCTTGAGGTTGTACTCGACCTTGGATGCCGCTTCTAGCTCAGTGATGCCTGCACTGATTGTCTCTACAGCCGCCTTAACGCCTTGGTCAACAATAGCTCCGGCCCGCTTGAGAAGCTCCACCTCTTCGCTGGACTTCCGCAGACGCATTTGAAAGAGAATACCAGACGCCCTCATCGCACGAAGATTCGGAGCAGCTTCGATTAGCTGAGAATACGTCCTGAAGGGCATGTGATCCTCTACGCCGACCGTTGCTGTCTCCAAGTGCAGCTTCTCCAGTGTGGTTCTTAAGACGGCGACTGGATCTTCTGTGTCACCGAACCCGATGACGTTCTCTACGGCGGCATGTTGAAGCGCTTTTTGTTCGTCAAGCTTCGGAACCACGAGAACTGGTTCATTTGCCTTTGGTATGAACGCCACGGTAAGTCGCTCAAAAGCTTCGGTTGCAAAGGCTGTCAGGTAGTAGAGGTTCGCACCGGGAGAGAGACAGACCGAATCAAGCCCCTTTGCTTCCATTAGATTTCGAATGGTTCCGATTCTGTCTTTGTAGATCGACAACTTAGATCAGCGCGAATTGATTCCAGCTATTTGGAGAGTTGTATGGGAGGAAATAAAATAGTTGTGCACCGCCTCTCATCTGTTTGAATCGTGAGGAGCCCCTAGGGGATCGGGGCAACTTCTTCGATCCTTAGGATCCCGTCGTAATCGTACGCCCGATCTGCGCAGACTTCTTTACCATTCAGCTATCGAAATCGCGAGGAATGCAGCATCTGCCGTTGGAGGCCTTGTTCCTCCACCTGTCGTCATTGGAATTTCAACGCATCTCATGAAGTTCTGCCCGACTTTATCGCTGAGGCCCTAAACACTCACAAATCTGATAAGGGATATCTGCGAGAGCCTCGTAGGTCACGGTTTCTGAAAGATGGTCACGGTAGACCGCCATAGTTGAAACGCCGCGTGGCTCTGTGCCGAGGTTGCTTTTCGTACCGGCGCCCGTATTCTATGCCTGAACTACTGGCAGTTCATTTCAAGCCTCCACAGATGGTTTGGTCCTGATGAGGAAGCAGATTATTTGGGCGAAGACTCGGCCGGCGAGCCTACCCGCTCAGGAGTGAACGGGCCAGCAGGAATATGTTGCTCTTATGTTCGCGAATTCGCCTCACCGACTAAGCCCACCAGCTCTTCCCAAACGGAATGTACTCACCCGATATCCTCGGTCGACGAGCTCAAGCTTCTTCTTGTCGCTGATCCCCATCAGCATTTCGAACTCGAAATCCGCATAATGGAGGCTACTCAAGCGGGTTGCCTCCTCGATCAGCTTCTCATCGTGCGTTGCAACTGCAAATTCTCTTCCGCGTTCGAACATCATCCGCATTAGCTTCGAAAAGTTCTCATCGATGCTTTTCTTCCGCTTGTAAACGATCTCTGAACTCTCGTTGTAGGCGCCTTTGCATAGCCTGATCACTCCTCGAGAATCAAGGATCCGGGGCACATCCTCTTCGCTTCTCTTCATGTAGGCTTGAATCGCGATACCGATGTTGTCCAACTTCTTCCGAAATTCGACGTATGAGTCGACTGTGTCGGCCGTGTACGCTATTCCTGAGCGGCAGCAGTGGCTTCTTCTCGACCAGTTGTTTCCTCCCCCAGAAGGTTGATGATTCCTCGCACTTTGTGGGCATTCGATTGCTGCGCTCGGGTCATTGCATCTTCATATGTTTCGCCCGCTATCCAATGCTTGGCGATTCGGAAAAGGAGACCGCTCCACGGTCCAGCCAAATCTGTCGCCCTTGGGCTAAATGAGGTGCACGAGATAAGACGCTTTCAGAAGGATTTCCGCGGAAGCATGAGCCCTCCGGAACGGAACGTTGATCTGATCTCCTAGTTCGTCAGCTTTCGGAAAGCTCAAATGTTCTTATTCAGAGGCCTGATGACTCTCGTCCGAGTTCCGACCAGAAACGCCGGTGAGTTAGATGCCTGCTGTGTCGTCGCTTGTCAGAGTGGTCGCCCTGGGAGACAGTCTTACGGTTGGTTTCCAATCCTACGGGCTTTCCGGAGACACGCTGAGATCGACTCCGTACACCGATGTTTTGGCTGATCAGGCTAGGAGAGATTTTCCGGCGAGTTCACTTTCGGTCGAAATCATCAACAAAGGTGTGATCGGCGAGCTTACAGAACAGATGCTGGATCGTTTCGACTTCGACGTTATTCGCCTCTCGCCAGAGATTGTGATCACCCTTGGAGGCTCGAACGATCTCGGCTCGGGCTTCGCCCCTCAGGAGATCTTCTCCAATCTTCGTGAGATGTATGAGCTTTCACTGAAGAGCGGAATAGTACCGATCGCGTGTACCGTGCCATCGATACTGGGGTTTGATGAGGGGATCCCCCTAAGAACAGCACTGAACAAATTGATAGAGGAACACTGTTCGAAAGAGAAGCTACGATGTGTTGACCTCTTCAGCGCGACGATGGACCAAGCAACCAGACGACTCGACTCGCGATACTCAAGTGACGGTCTACATCTGAACACGGAAGGTTACAGAAAGATGGGCATCACAATATACGAAAAGGGGTTAGCTCCTCTGCTACGTCAAATGCTGGAACATAGTTAGCGAAACGGAATCGACTGAACGCGGCTATCCTACTTTGAAGCGAATGAGATCCATGAATTGTTGAGGAAGGTCCTGCGTTGTCGGCCCAGGAATTCGAGCCCAAGGAGACCCTAGGTGAATCATCTGGCTGTCCTTGTCGTAAGGCTACCGGTCTTTCATTTCGCGTAGCGCATCCTCGAGTTCCGGCATCCCTAACCCGACACCGGGGACCCCATCCTTTCTAACAACAGGTTCCCCCTCCCTAAACCCAACGAGGGTCGGGACGATCTTTACCTCGAGGTTTTCCCACAGTGGATTCTTGGTATCACTGATGTCGACTAGGGCGGCTAGAGGATCGGTCTTCTCCTTCATGGTCGTTTCGAAGAGCGTGAGAAAACTTCCGCAAAAGGGACACCAGCCGGCATAGAACACGGCCAAGATATTCCGCGAATCAAGGAGTCTAGTCCCAGCAAAATCGTGGGCTCCGAGCGTGAGTGGCAACCGCTTGCGCCTTAGCCGTACGCACCAGAGAGAACAATAAAAAAGCGCCCTATTCGGAGTTCTCCTCCGCTCGAACACTCCGGGCTAGGCGCAATAACTCGCCCAATTCTCGTCATTTTTTCCCGCGACGTGCTCGTGTTACCATGAGGATGCCTCTGTCCGCATCTACCTCTACCAAATCGTGATTTGCTATCACTTCGCAGGGATCTGTCTCGACATGGTCAACTACCGGAATTGATTTACCGTAGAGTTTCATGGCTAGAATCGCCCCGACGGTCAAGAGTGGTTCCGTGTGTGCATTTACGATCGCAGCAGGCGCCTTATTGCATCTTACTGCCTCAAGGAAGACTGCAGAACTCGTGCTTGAGCCTTTTCCGTACGGAAAAACGAAAACCTTGCCGGAGATGTTCTTTCCAAAAGATCCACTCCTCTTGTCGATTATCCGTCCGGTCTTAGGATCGATTCCTCCCCAGAAGCTTATCGATCGAGTAGCGACGATAGCCTCCCCCTTCGCCTTCCCAGCCACAACTCCACGGCATTTCAGCGCTATTTTTTCTTGCAATATTGGGACCTTACCCGTTCTTGCCTTTTGGTGGCGTAGTTCAGACATTCCGCAGTGTTTGCAAACACTACATCGATTCCAATTATAGCAGGGGCGTAATGGGCCATCTTGGCCGAGTCCGTGGCCATTGTTTGGAAGCTCCAGGCGCCTAGCGGCAAATGGAGGGCGCAGGTGTCACACAATACTTTTCCACCTGCGGCTTCTATGGTCTTCACATAGCCCTTTCTCCGGGCTAACATACTTGCCATCCTACTAGTGAAGACCCACACCTCAACGTTCTTCCTAATCCTACTCCCTTCGAGCAAGGCCGCGACTTCGCCAATCTGTTCAACAGAGTAGTGCGGACAACCCAGAACAACGAAATCAGCTTGACCCTCCTCAACAGTAGAAAGTTGCATAGCGGCGCGTTGAAGCTCCTCATCTCCCACTGACATCTTTTCTTCGATAGCACTATTTCCGAAAGCTTCAGCACTGTTCCTAGCCTCAGGAGTCACTCCAATAATGTGAAAAAGAGCTACTGAGCCTGATGTAGCAGCGGCCGCAGCAAGACTCTTCAGGTGGTCGACGGAGGGTCTAGGCGATAGTCCCTTGATTACAGGAATCTTCTGGCCGACAGCAGCACCGATGCAGTAGCCCAAGGTCCCGTAGTCAGTGCATGTAAGATGTCCCGTTTCAATAGCGTCAGCAGACAGCAGTACCTGCCCATGTCTGTTTTCTTTGAGATAGAGTCCGAACCTTGGCACCTTTCCTGCGAGTGCAGCACATATGTCCACCAGATCAGGATACCTGTTCGTTCTGGCACCGACTACAGAGTTAGCAAAGGCTATTGCGTTAGACTCGGCCCATGCGATATCTTGACCGAACCTTATTCCTGACCCATATTGGTAGGGAGCGCAGGTCCATGTTGGCGTGGCACCCATCCTCGCGTAAGCCTCAGCCAATTCTCTCTGTTTCTTCGCAAATTTACTGGGAACGCGTAGCTGACGCCACAAGCTGAAATCTATGGCCGAGATGCACAGAGTGGTTGGCACTCGAAACCTAGCATTTTCCTTCGCCAAGGTCTTACAAAAGTGCAGGCCTGCTTCATGGATCCCCGCATACGTTGAAGCATCAACATGAACATTGTCTATCTCAATCATTTTGTCCGCGCCGTACATGTCGCCAAGCTTGACCAGCACGGACATTGCTGTCTCCAGCGCGTAGCCGTACTCACCATCCAGCATTCGTTGTTCTTCGTTTGTTAGATACAAGCGTCTCAGCCGCCAGGCATTGTGTTCGTCTGTTGAATTGTGAATATTAGTTCATTGAATTCTAGTCGCTTGATGTCCCTGACGAACCCTATCGACAGTCCTACACGTGATGTCGTACGTCAGAGTGAGACCCTATGCTCTTCTATGAGGTCTTTGTCTGGAGAGACGCCTAAGCCTGGTCCTGTTGGCACCATCAAGTGCCCGTCTTCCAGTCTAAGAGGCTCCCTAATAGCCATCTTGTGGAAAGCTAGTTCGGTGAATTCGCAGGCGAACGGTAGATTTTCAAGTGAAGCGGCTAGGTGAAGCTTTGCTGCCACGCCAACACATGCTTCAAGTTCAGTTCCGACTATGCAGGGTATGCCCAGCGCTTCTGCGGTTGTGTATATGTCGAGAGAGTTCTTTAGGCCGCCAGCTTTTGTTAGTTTTATGTTGATTATGTCTGCAGCTTCGGCTTCGGCTACTTTGATGACATCATGCGCATTCCAAACACTTTCATCAACCATTATCGGTACGCCTGTGGCCTTTCTGATCCACGCAAGACCTTCAAGGTCCCAGCCTTGAAGGGGTTGTTCGACGTAGCTGACTTCGCAGTCGGCAAAGGCTTTGAGCGCCGCAAGCGTTTCTGAACGGGACCAGCCTCCATTTGGATCTACTCTCAGCTCCATGTCTGGGCCTATGGCGTCCCTGACGGCTCTTACTCCTCTTATCTCATCCTCGAAATCTCTGCCGGCCTTGATCTTGATGACTCTGAAACCCATCTTGACAAGTCGTCTTGCTTCTTCCGCCATCGCCTCAGGCTTGATTGCAGCTATCTCAGAGGCTGCCTCCACGTTCTCCCTTTGCATTCCTCCCAGCAATGTGTAGGTCGGAACTCCGAGAGCCTTGCCTGCCGCATCATAGAGGGCGGAATCGATAGCCGTCTTGCCTATGACGGCGTCTCCGTGGGCTACGTTCATTATCGAGATGGCCCTACGAATATTGAGCGGGTCTTCTCCTAGCAGTCTGGGAGCAATGTGGTTCCTGATGGAAGCGGTCACTGTCTCTAAGGTTTCTCCGTAGAAGCCCACCGTGACGGTGCAAGGAGCTTCACCGTAGCCCACTACACCTGCATCCGTCTGGATCTCGACGAGGACGAACTGGCCGGTTGAGTAGTCCGAATATGCGTCACTGAAGGGACGCATCGGCATGCGTACAGGATGCGCTTCGATCTTTGTGATGCGCATTTCACAACGGTAGTCCGTTGGACTTCGAGCGGCGAATAAGTCTTGTGCTTCATAAGATGTTAACTTGATTGAGAATGAATCATGACTCCCAATCCGACCTACTCCACAGGAATTCAGATTCTGGGCGCTGAGAGCTCTCTCCACATGTTTCGACAATGGTGAATGCAAGGACACCGTAAATGAACAGCGGGATTGTTACTGAGTAGATTAAGGCTTGATTGATCCCGAAGATAGGGATAAGGCTGCCGGCTACTATTGGTCCTACAGCACTGCCTACTGAGATCTGCGGACCGAGTCATAGATCAGAACATCTCGGCAAGATCTGCTGTAATCTGTCCAACCAGATCGATGGAGCTTCAGGGAAGCGATTGTTCGGGCAGCGTGAATGACCCGCGAGGCCGCTCGGGTAGAAGAACGGAAAGCGCTATCGCGCAGGAAACGAACACCACTGCGGACAGCCCGAATGGGCTTCCCGGACTCACAACCTCTGCAACTAGGCCCCCGAGCGTTGAGGCGGCCATGAAGGCGATCCCGCAAGTCATCTCGTAGAATCCCATTGCACTGCCTCTCAACTCCGGTTCGGTATCATCAGCGATTATGGCAACGTTGACAGGAAAGATCGCGCCTACGGAAAGACCGGCCAGAAGAACGCCAGTGACAAGAAACAACAGGTCTGCGGCAAGTCCAACCGCTAAGAATCCTGTGCATCCAACGATCAGACTGAGCAGTGCCACGCCTTTTCTCCCGAATCTATCCGATGCCCCTCCTGCGAACGCTCCTCCGAGTATTCTTCCGGCCCAGAACATCGAGAACGCCACGCCGATCCACAAGACTGGGATTCCGAAACTAGCTGCGTACACCGAGAGCAAGGTCATGATGCTCGCCAACCCGAAGGTGTATGAAGCCGCAAGAACGTTTCCCATCAAGGTGGTGCGCGAGAAGAGTCTCGACTCCAGTATACCCGCCAGTGGTTTCGGAGTTCCCACTTGTCTTGGCCTTTCGATAAGTCCGACTGACAGTGTGGCCAAGAACGCGATGCCCAAATAGGCTGCGAACGCGAAAGCAAATCCAAAGAAACCTGCGATAAATCCTCCAGCAGACGAGCCTGTCGCGAATGCAAGTGCGTAGATGCTGGTCACGAGGCCGATCCCCCTGCCGACCTGTTCGGTCTCGGCGCTCTCTGTTGCCAGCGCCTCCATCGGCGGCCAGAAGCACGCCCACGCCAGTCCCTCGAGACCTCTAATTGCAATCAAGTCGGGGACACTGGAGGCACGCAAGAACAGTAATGCCGCTAACGCGCTCAGAGCCGCGCTAATTGTCAGCGCGGGTCTTCTCCCGATCCTATCAGAGATACGCCCAGTAAGGAAGGCCGAAAATGTGAACACAACTCCCCACGCCGATCCCATCAACCCGATGTCGACCCAGCTCGCTCCCATCCGTGAGGCGAGCAGGGGTGAGATGGGCAGGCCTAGGCCAATCGCGAACATTAGCAGGAACGTGAATGCGTATTGCCCAACCCTGCGTTTCATGATGAGTATCACCTAGCAGTAGAGCGGAGGACATGAATAGGTGAGCGCAAATCGCTTCCCTGTTCCATACTTGTGCAGATCTTCGTCCGTTCCAAAGTACTTTCACTCATCTCCGTAGTCTGCGTCGTCATTCTCGGCCTTTTATCATGCGATCTGTCCTACGCTCTGACCCTCAATCTAGCAGGTGAATCACATGGTTCTACAAGGGCTCGCGCGCATAATACTTGGATCCCGGTCCGACCGGAGCCGGACAGGAGTGCTGTATATTCCCGCTGACATTGTCAAGGATTCACTGTTTCCCTTCTCAGCAAACGAGGAAGTAATCGTCCGAATCGAGGGCGAGAGACTAGTTATCGAGAGGAATTCACAGTGAGTGGCTACAGAGACCGCTACACCTTCGGAATGGATTTTGGGACTAGCGACTTCAAGTTCGGGCCGATAACGTGTGGGGATGTCCCCAGATTACTGCGGAACAGAGGCTACTTCCCTGATCGAGACTCAATCATGATGCGAGCGCTCAATCAGGCGCCGGAGGTCGTCGTCGGAGACGACGTGCCTCTCTATCTGCAGTCATCAGAGGATCTAACTTCCCGCCTCGTCTATCCGATGCGAAACGGTGTGATCGATCGAGGAGATAGCAAAGCATGGCGCGTAGTCGATGAGATCTCCCGCTTTGGCCTCAAGATTTTTCGACCCAATCCGGGAGGGGACTTCCAGGGCTTCTACGTCGTCGCATCACTCTCAAGTGTTTCGCCTCGGTACATGTACGAGAACCTCTTCGAGAGCATGAGGGAGGCCGCGAAGGATGGGCTCGTCAAAACCGGCACGGTCATTTCTCAGCCCTTCGCTGTCGCAATAGGTCACGGAGTAACCACCTGTGTCGTGGTGGAATCTGGACACGGAAACACACAGGTCTGCCCCATCAGCAGTTACCCAATCCGCAGCGCCCTTGTGGCGGTGAATAGAGGAGGCGGAGAGGCAAATTCCATCACCGCAGAGATACTGAAGGATCTTGGGTACGGAGACCTAGCTCGTGAAGAAGCATTTGTACGGCGTGTCAAAGAAGAATTGGGTCTCATTCCGCTAGATTTGGGAAAAGCTGTCAAGGCTGCCAGAGAGAACCCGTTGAAATTCAGGGCAAAGTTCAAGGTACCTGGGACAAGAGTCGAAGTCGATTTTGAGGAGAAGTCATGGCAAAGGTTCCTGATTGGAGAGTATGTCTTCAACCCGGGAAATGAACTGTTTCAGAGCTACCTAACCCGGGGAATGCCGAGACCGCGTGATGTCAAGATAGGTGACACCGTCTTCGAAGGCATGATCGATTTCGGAGAAGCCGTCGTCAGATCTGTTGAGAGATGCCCAGTCGAGCTTCAACCTCTCCTCTACAGGGAGATCTTACTCTCAGGCGGAAACTTCAGCTGGGAAGCTCCAGAGAAACTTCGAGATTACGCCACAGACGCTCCCACCAAGATGAAGGCTCTATTGAAGGAGAAGGGCATCAGGGGTGTCTCAGTCAAGATGACAAAGAATCCGCAATACTCGGTCTGGCACGGGTGCATCATCTACGGATATGCGGTTCCAGAAGACTACAGATGGAACTGGGAGCACATGGAGGGATGGCTCCCTGTGGCAGCCGAACCCAGCTGAAATTAGGCAAAGGCTTCGCCAGCGTTTCGTGAGCGCCGGACTCAGAGAGTCTCCGCTTACAGAATCTGGGCCCAACCCAGACATTCTTTTCGAGGGAGACGGCACCTCGGTTCGCGTGGTCATCCTGGATCACGCGCTCTGGGCAGATCGGCGAGCCATCATGGATTCGATCATGAGAGCCTCAGCATCCGCTGGGAAAGTCAGCAGGACTTACCTTGCTCTTCCCAAGGCCGTGGCTTGTCTCACAGACGCAAGGCTCTTTCAGGAGCGCGGCATAGGACTCTTCACCTACGGTCAAAGAAATGTCGAGGAAGCCCTGTCGGCACGGTACTTCGAGACCGCCAGTGCAGCGCAGCATCAACTGGACAAAACCATAACTCCGCGGCTCGAGAATGAACTTCGCGAGCTCCATGCAGAGTTCTCAATGCTCCAACAAACTGTTCAACACCTGAGAGAAGAATTGGCGTCTTCGAAGCGGTTGCCTGTCCCTGAGGAGCCGGTCCAGACTTTCAAGCTACGAGACCGACCACAGGTTCAGGTCGCTGAGGATTTGCCTACCTTCTTCGCTGGAAATCCTTGGATTGAGGTTCTCTCAAGACGCGGTCGAGAGGAGGCAGCAATTGTTAGCTGAGAGTTCCGGAGCCTTCGTTCGCGTCCCCATTCGGTCAATCCAGGTAGTCGTTGACTTGGAGGATCCATTGGCGCCTGAGCTCACCTTGGACGATTTCCTAGAGACCTACGGAACTGGCCCGGCGCCTCCAAGATACAGGATGCTCAACATGGAGGTGCTGACATGTCCGGAGGACCAGCAACCGATACTCGCGTCTGAGTGCAGTCACTGTCCGAGGTTCGTGAGGAGACTGGACAACATAGCATATTTCAGGAGGGAGAATCCAGTCAACACCAACTCTCCTTGATATCCAAGCCCCATTAGCATCATCATCGGGTGAAACCTGATTCAGCAGGCAGAGCATCTATAGCCATAGCCAGCAGCGTGGTTTCCGGACGAAGGATTGTCGGGAAAGCACTAGATGTAGCGAGCCAGATTTCTTGATCGACAATTCTTCAGCATTGAGTTCAGAAAGAATTACTCCACGAAGGAGGCTTTCGAAGCGGTTTAGGTCTCGACGACTTCGCACTTCAACTCTTTCAGGACCTCAGCGGCCTTTTCGGCGTCCAGCTTGATTGTGTAGAGTTTGCTGGGCGTTCTAAGCTTGAGCTTGACCACATCTTCGAGACGTTTCACTCTGCACTCTTCTGCACGTTCCGAAATGCGAATAAACTCCTTGACATCGCTGATCTCAGCAGGCATTCGACATCGCTCTCGATCGAGTCTAGGCTAGCGTCGCTAGGGGCTGATATAAATGATATGAACATACTCCGAGACTTATCGTGATCGGGTGCTCGACTTTGCACCACCGTGTGCGACGGGAAGAAATACGACCTCGTCGCCGTCCTTTAGCACCGTATCGAGACCATCGAGTGCTCCGACCTCGGTGCCCGAAACCATAATGAGTGCGTTGGTTCTCGGGTCTTTCAGGTCCGTATCGATTAGGTATCTCTCAAATTCATTCCGAGCAATCGTGTCCACAAGCTTGCTCACGAGTTGTCGAACCGATGCGGCGGCATCAAGGTGAAGGTCAAGCTGTTCCATCCTTGCTGCGGTCTTTAGGACTCCGTAAAGTCTTACTCGAACCCGCAATGCCGAATCTATCTGCGACACTCTTGCTAGTTGAAGATAAACGTCTCTTCCTCGTAGCGTCTGCCTTCTATGACCGTTCCAGGCGGTCTCCGAGTTGTCCCTCTGCTTCGCAGATTCGAAACGAATCGCCGGTTCGCGTCTTCTAGCTGAAGTGTCTCGTCAGCCAGCATCTTCAGAGGAACGTTCACCCTCAACGGTCTCGCAGGTATGACGTGTCTGGTCACCTTGTGAGGCAGCGGATGTCCCGTTAGTCCTGCCTCTCGTATCGATGCCTTGTCGATCTTCGGAAGAGTCATGATCGCATCCGCCTTCCTATTCAAGACTTTATCAATTGCATCGTGTTCAGTGTCGAACGCCACCGTAAGGCGAAGTGCTTGTGCGCATCGCTCGGCCTCCTTGATAACCTCATGGAATGGTAGAGTGGTACTCGTCAGTCGGAAGGAGTCCCCGCCGGCAAAGATCATTGCAACTGAAGGATTGTCCATGACATTCATGATGTCGAGTGAGAATCTCTCCATCCTGATGGTAGATGGCAAAGTGGTAGCTTCAAATTGGGCAGGACTGACCTGCCCGTAGAAAACCCGGAACCAAACCCCGACTTTGATGCTAGGATTGAGATAGTCTACCGCACAAACCGGCATCCAGAAGGAGTTCAGTTCTCTCAGCGCAGCAACACGGTGCATACCGTCCAGAACTACACGCGAACCGGCATCGACAACGATGGGGTCCTTCACTACTCCGTCGCCTAGAAGAGAGCTCTTCAATTCAGCCACTCGATCAGGAATTGTTTCCTCATGAAGAAGGAGCGACTTCGATGGCCAGAGGAAGATTCTGAGGTCAAGCTTCTCATGTCTGATCAGGAATTCTAAAGAATCGCTCCTCGGCTCATCGACCGACGCATGAAGATCGTCTACAACTTTCGCGTCGGAACCGTTCCAATGAGAATGAGTGGGAGGACCGGGCACAGCTGTGTCACCCGCTCAGCGAGTGCCCTATGAAAACACGACGACCGGAGAGTCACTTGACGAACTTGACCATCTTTGTCCCGCAAACGGGACAGACTGCGCGTATCATGTTCCGTCCCTTTGCGGTCTTCTCTTTCGTCACGCTGTCATCGGCGACCGTCCTCTTCTCTTTACACTTGACACAGAACATTTCTACCATCAGTATGCGCCTCCCTTGGCAATTGCAGCCTACCCCATTCCACGCCCATAAAAGCCTTTTCAAACCGTGTAATCACGAGTCAAAGGACAGTCATCAACAGCATCCGCATCGGTGCCTGTCGACGACGAGATGATTTCTCGAGGAAACGACGGACGCAAGAACAGTACAGTTCTGATCTCAGAATATGCACCGTATGAACTATTGCGGTACTGCGTAAGTTGCTCCACTCTTGGGTCTATCCCTAGTCCAACATTTGAGTGTTGTATGGGATGCTGGCCTGAATAACATGTGGTGAGTCCCCGACCCGCGGAAAAGGATTGTGTCGACTTCGGATTCGCGTGGTCCGAAGCGGAAGCTCATAATTCACTCAGGTACTCTAAACTTCGAATTTGGCCCGCACATGAAATCAAAACGCTCTGATAGCCATTCGGGTCCTTGAAGCAGCGAGCAATTGAAAGAGTTTGAGAACTCGTAAAGTCTCTCTACAAACCAGAGAGTACTGTGGGAATTCGGAAGTCTAGGCTGCTGGGGCAGTGCTTTGCTCTTCGCTCTGTTCTTCTTCCTCTTCGCCTAGACCAAGCTGAGCTTCGGGGCTCATCTGCATCATTGTAGCTTTCTTGGCCTCTGTCACTTTCAAGCGGGTGACATATCCCGCAATTCGATTCCTCAACTTCTTTGACGGTGCTGTCAGAAGTTCATTGACCTGGAGTTTGTTGGCTTCATATTCGTTCGTGAATTTGCTTGGAAACCTCTCGATGAGTTCCCGGGCTGCTCGCTTGACGGTCTCTGTGCGAACCTTTCCCAACTTGCTATCTCCGAGCCAGAGTGAAGCGCTGCAATGATTTGCCTAGCCTAAAAACCTGAGCTTCCTCCACTCACAGCCCCATTTGGCGTTCGAATCCGCCGAATGCATGGGTGGGTGTCAGCTTATCACAGATCTTGCTAGGAATGGCCGGCTCGGAGTCAACTCGTGAGCTCTTCCGAGGCAGTCAGAAGGGTCTCACGTTTCCGTGTCTTTTTCTCTTGGAGGCCGGTGCCGATTGACATGGCACAGTAGATGAGAGGGGCTGAAAAGCGGCTGTTAGGGGGTGGAGAAGACACTTCTGGGCTCGTAGCGTCGAGAAGTCGCAAGGCTTAATAGAATCTGGAATTTGAAACTGTTTTCTGGTTATTTTGATGGGAAACGGCGAACTTTCCACGGCGGCCGTTCGTCGGCTGATTGAAAAGGCAGGTGCGGAGCGGGTAGGAGACGATGCCGTCGAGGAGATGCGGCGAATCCTGGAGGAATACGCTGTCCGCATCAGCAAGGAGGCCACTACGCTCGCGACTCACGCGGGTCGCAAGACAGTCAAGGCAGAGGACATCAAGCTCGTAATCAAACGGGTTCAACAGCCTTAGCCATTCTTGTGCTCACAAAGATGAAGAATCGCAGAGGTACTTGACCAAGCGGATCGGATGTCAAGCTCCATCAGTCGTAGACTTGATTCCAGCCTACAACGACTTGAGAGTGGTCTTGGTGGGCCCGGGGCGATTTGAACGCCCGACCAACGGGTTATGAGCTTCGACAACCCTTGTGCGTTTCCGTCGCTCCAACCTGGCTGAGCTTCCCGGGAGTCTTACATCCTTACGGGCCCGGGCCCATTCTTAGACCGATCCTCGGGGGTATTTAGATGTGTAGCTCCAACGCTTATTGCCTCTAAGCCTTGAACCTTTGAAACGTAATCTCAAGCGCGTTTGCTGCCCAGTCGAATCTCGGAATGTTTCTTCTGATCCGCTTGAATCGCTCGGCAAGAGCTTGAGCGAGGATCGGCAACGCGATCGTCGAATCCACGTGACAGGTAACCATCTGGGCCCTCGGGCTGTACTTACCCCAGCTCTGTGCTTCTTGGAGTGTGGCTCCGCTAAGGCCGCCCCAGTGTGCGGCGTCCGTTGTCACCTGAATGGCATAGTTGTGGGTTCTGTCGTGCCTCGTGGCATAGCTTGCAACCACAGCAGATTGCTGTATGAAATTCTTCGGAACGCCGCCACCGAAGATAACTACTCCACTCTTCAAGAATTTCTCGGTAATCATAGAGCTCTCGTCGATGTCCTTCATATGGTCGATGATGATTCTTCTTCCGCGTCTCCTGTTCGCGAACATCATAGAAAATCCCAGTGAGCTGTCGCAGATGGCTGGGAGGAAGGTCGGTACGCCTGACTCCCACGCTGCGATCGAGATGCTATCTCTGTCCCGTGCCCTCTCGGAAAGCCAGGCTCCCAGCTTCTCAGTGACCTGTCGGGAGGAGTATGGATAGTTGTCCCTGAGCAACGAGCAGAACTCCTTCTCGATCACATTGTCCAATCGATAGAACCGTCTTTCGTCAGCGTACACGTCGTACATTCTGTCGATCCTGTATTTCCTGAGCTGCACATCGTCGACTCTGTCTGTTCCCTTGAAGTGCCTTCCCCCAGTTGCCTCGTACGCGTCATGATATATCGTCGCGCCGGTCGTTACTAGAACGTCAATCATTCTTCTCCTGATGAGTTGGGCGATAGTCTTCCGCATGCCGGCAGGGACCATGGCTCCTGCTAGTCCCATCCAAATGACTATCTGTCGTTTCTTCAGCATTCGAGCCCAGATCTCGAAGGCTTCCCCAAGTCTCCTTCCTTGGAAGGCCGTGGAGGCCATTTCTGTCACTAGTTGATCGGTCGTTCTGTCGGGAGAGATCTCAAGCAGCTTCGTGGGATGCGTAAGGAAGCGTTTGCGGCTCATTGGCGCTCGTTGTGTTCTCATCTATGCGTTTTTCATTAAAATCCTTGCCATTGATGATGATGAGTGGGAGTTCACGCTCATGCAAGCAGATTGCGCATGATTCTTTGGACGATTTCTTTCAGTTGCTGATGAGAGCATGACTCCGCCTCGGAAAGGGTGGCTTCGAACTCTTTGTGCCACTCTTTCTCGAATCGGTCGATGATGGCAATAACGTCTGTGAGAGGAATCCAATCCGACGTTATCGGGTACGCTTTCTCGCCGGAAAGGCTCTTGGCAGATTCTTCAATCTCAGCCCTCAACCCGCGTAGTTTCATTCCAGTCATTCCGCACCTGAAAGTCATGGATCGAGCTAGGTCGACAGTCGCAACTTCGCTACTACTTTCCGCGAGTCGCTCGGGGGGCTCCTTTGAAATCGAGATCGTAAGGCATCCAGGAGGTATGATGTGAGGTCCCGCGCATTTTCGGGATTCTCAGGTAACGATTGAGCCCAGTCGGTTCTTCCTGTACCTTCATCTCAAGCACGCCATCGACGCTTTCCTGTATTGCCGCCAATATTGCAGTCGGGAAAGCTTGTCTGTTGAGAGTTACAATGGAATCGAACTTTGCTATCTTGGTCTTCGCTCTGAGCGTGCGGATGAACTCCAGGGATGAGTTCAGACCTCGTTTTTGTATCAGTGTGTCAAGGGAGTCGAGAACCAATAAGCCCAGGGTCTTGGTTCCTGGAGGCAAAGCTTTCGATACCACAATGCTGAGCTCGGACAGGTTGTTAGGGTCTGCATAGTACTCCTCCTTGCTTGCCATCCCAATTTGCGGAGAGTAACAGTCAATCACGGCGAGGTCGCGCGCCCCTTCCGGCTGTGCGAGATCCTCTCCGATCGCAGCTAGGGAGTCGCGCACTTCGTCAGGGTAGTCCTCCAACGCTACGTACACGACGGGACGCTTTCTTCTGAGGGCCTTCGAAACGAATTCTAGGCACAACTCTCGTTTCGCTGTTCCAGGGTCTCCCATCAGGACAAGCATCAGCGGAGATGGGATCCCCGATGGTATGATCTGATCGATCATCTCGATTTCTGTCAGTCCCCTCGTGACTTCTTCGATGGGTTCACTTTCCTGCCTTGCAGTCGTCTCTTTCAACTCGTCGGAAATCTCTTTTTGCAGACTCGCATCTCGGTCAGGGTCCAGTGAGTAGATTTTCTGTTCTCGTAGCAAGCCTATCTCCACAAGCTCGTCGAGATCACTTTCAACCTCGGTAGGTTTCCTTCCTAGTCTCGTAGCAAGTCCTTCGAGGCTGTCAGCGGTTTTCGGGTTGCCGTGGAAGAATGTTAACAGTTCCGCTTTGCTATCCGAGTCCAGCAGTTTCTTCAGCGCGCCTTTCTTCAGTGCCGACACTCGTGAGCCCCGCAACCTTTGCTAGACTAGCCTTCTCCTAGCAGCCTTGTCTAGATACCCCTTTTTCCTGCCTAGTATTCTTATCCGTCCACTCGAGACCTCTCGGTCGCCATACGTGGAGAACTTGACTCCAAGCTTTCTACAGGCGTTCCTGCACATTCCAGCAAACCGTTTCTGCCATTCTTTGCTTGATCGGACGACGACAAGTGTCTGATAGGTTCTGCTCTTAGCAAGGTAAGTCCGAACTGTCTCCGCCATTGCCTTTAGGGTTCCAGGGTCAGGTTCTTGAGGACTCTGGGTCTGCGAGAATGGGAACGTGTCTTCCAACTCCGAAGGCACTATTCCATACGGCGGATAGTAAAGACAGATATGGGCTCCAGGGCCAACATTTGTCCAATTCATATCCGTACTGGTGTTTGCCTTGCTGGGATACCGCGATGTAGCAGGCACTAGCAGTGCGATCCTCGCTGACCTGGGGGGCACATAGTCTCGGGTTAGCCGCTCAACATACATGAGATACTCCGGTCTTTGGAGACTTGCTGAGTCGAAAAAGAAGATTCCCTTACGTTTCGTTGAGGGGGCGCTACGAGTGATGTGAGCCGCGTGTCTTCTCATTTGTAGCAGACCCTCATGAAGGCTAGGGTGACTCCTGCACCTGACTTCGACGAGTTCCCATAGTCTCCCCTCGACGATAGCTTCCTTTATGGTCTCTATTTCCTGCAAGCAGGCAGACAGATTATGTTCCGCAAGAAATCGAATTCTCTCGACGATCGGACGTGATCTAACCTCTTCAGGGCTCGTCCTAGCACAAGAGTTACACTTGCATGGAAAGTACTCCATTTCTCCAAGCTGCAGAGTGCCAGCGTGGGTCATATATCGACCCCTGCGAGCGTAAAGGATGTACGCGGCTGAGTCAAATAGGTCGCATCCAAGTGCAACTGCGAGAGCGAGCATGAAGGGATGACCAGCGCCGAACAAGTGAAGGGGGGCGCTCGATGGCAGGTTCGTTCTTGCCGCAAAGATCATGTCGACAAGGTCTGCAAAGAGATACTGTTCCATAACCTCAGTAGGGCTCCCGAGCGCGTATATGTCGAATCTTCTCTTCGACATTTCACGAGCGCTTTGTGCGACCAGATCCGGGTACAGTCCTCCCTGTATCGGCCCTACCCACGCTATGTCACGCCTTGTGATCAATTTCTGGGCCTCGTCGGCCCTCCTAGTGGTTTCTTTCACAGTCTCAATCGCACGAGCCTTGGTAGCCCTCGATCCTGTCGGAACGTCCAAGATGACACCGATGTCTGTTCCAATGGACTGCTGGTATTCGACAATTTCTGCGGGGCTGACCTGCACTTCTCCATAGCGAAGAATCTGGTAGGCACCAGAATCTGTGGCAACAATGCCGGGGAAGTCTAGAAAATCATGGATATCGGCGACTACGGTGTTTCCTCCTCGTCGCCTTATCAAGTACGCATTCGTGATTAGCGCCTTACATCCAATTCTCTCGAACATGATCCGCGGAGGGATCTCTTGAGCGAGCGGGTTCACGACAGGAAACAGCGCGGGCGTCTCTAACTTTCCGCTCTTCGTTCCAAAGGTCCCTATTCTACCTAGGACGTCTCGCTCGGCGGTCTCGAAAGACAATGCATATCCTTCAAAAGGATCTGTCTCGTACATGTGATGCATTACGTTTACTTCGATGTTTGCGCACTAAGGCCCTCTCATTTGCTCCCTCATGAACTCCTCGTATACCTTCTGGACTCTTTCCGCAGCTGGCCCCGCTCCCTCAATAATGCCCTTTTCACTCAGTCTGATCTTGTCCATAACCACGATCACGCCTGCTCCCTCGACAACTCTAACCATCCTCGGGAAGACCCGTTCCAACCTGTCAGCAAGCGCTTGCAAGTCAAAGGGTTTCTCCATGCTGTACATCTGTGCGATCGAGTGTCCGGTCAGGAATAGCTTGTGAATGGCTTTTCCTGACTCGTCCGTGCAGTTAGAGATGCACAGGCTTAGCGAGTCGGTATCCACTCCGGAGAGAATGCCCGTATACCTTTTTCCGCTATTAGTTTCGACTATGACCGTTTTCTGGAGAAGCAGCGCGAGTTCCTCAGAGAACTTTCTGTTGGCAGTCGAAGACAAACCGATCCCCAGTGATACTCACGCATCGCCGTTAAAAGCGTGTGCCGCTGCGTTTTCGATGTTCGCTGGGCACGAATTGCTCAGACTTGCTTCGCCTCTTTGAATGAAGAATCGACCGTGCTTCTTCAAGATCGCTTGTGGTCCAGAGAACCTCCGTTCTGCAAAGGTTCATCCTGGCCCCGCAATAGGGGCACTCCCTGGTCTTTATTCCTTGTCGGGCGAGTAGGAAGCGTTGGCATCTCGAACACGCTACGACAAGGTATGTCTTCTTCAAACGTGATCCTCACATGAGATAGGCCGCCAACAGTCTTTGGCGTTTCAGGGTGGATAGCCACCGGACCTTGGGTTGCTTCTGAAGCTGCCTCTGGTCTAGGGCCCGAATAGCTAGCTCGGCGACTTCTCTAGGCGATTTGCTCGTGGTGTCGATCTCTGAGGTTCTTTTCCACCCGTAATTTTCGACCGCATCCCAGAGGCAGATATCGAGAATCTCGGCCTGTAGGTTTTCCCTGATCTTTCGTTTGGACCAATGCTTCCCCTTCAGCCGTCCCTCCAAGACGGTTGGGTTGCAGCGCAGGACAATCGCTCTTTCAAGTCTAGGTGATGGACCGATCTTGAAAGCCATATGACTGTCGATGATGAGTGCGCGGGCGGTTCGCCTAGCCAGTGAGCCTAGTGAAGATCGAAGCCTCTTGAGACATGCTATGCGTGTCCTGCGATTCTCGTCGTACCCGTAGTCGGTACCTTCATCTGTGATCAGCTTATCGGGATTCAAGTATTTTGCCCTGAGAGCTTTTGCAAGTAGGCGGCTGATTGTTGTCTTGCCCGTGCCCGGCGTGCCGGTGACGAGAATTGCTGTTCCTTTTTCGAGTTCTCGCAATCAGTTCACGTTTGAGGTAGCTTGGTGCTCCGGGCGGGATTTTCATGATCTGTGTTGTTTGATCATTTTGAACCCGCGTCGCTGGCTTTCTTCGACTAAGATCACGAGAGGCCAGCATACTCTCGGTGTGATTTGCATGACCGGGCTATACTACCGGAGCACTGTCCGTCTACGAGACCCAGCAGCCTATCTTAAAGCCTTGCGTTATGACACCACGAGCGAGTCACTTATCCGTGCCCTGTCTTTGGACCTGTCCAGTAACGCAGTCCCGATCGTCTGTGAATGAGGGCGCTTCTGGATGAGCTGGCTCCTGGTAGTCGTGGTTCTAGTACTCGGGCAAGCCTTCTCCGCCTGGGCCGCCCCTAGGAGGTGGAGTAGGTGGAGGCTTCGCGGCAGCTATGACATCGTCGATCCTCAGAATCATCGAGGCTGCCTCAGTGGCGGACTTGATCGCCTGCTCCTTGACCTTGAGGGGTTCGAGAACTCCACTCTTGAGCATGTCCTTTGTTCCGCCTTTGAAGACGTCAACTCCCATCCACAATCCGTCCTTCTTTTGGTGAGCGGATCGTAATTCAACCATAATGTCGATTGGGTCGAGTCCAGCGTTCTCGGCCAGTGTTCTGGGGATGATTTCGATCGAGTCCGCGAAGGCCTCTATGGCCAGCTGTTCTCTTCCTCCGACCTTGCTTGCGTAGTCTTTGAGTCTCTTAGCCACTTCGGCCTCAACGGATCCGCCACCAGCAACGACTTTGTTCTTAGTTACGACATCTGCGAGCACGGAAAGTGAATCATTCAGTGCGCGTTCAGCCTCGTCAACGAGCCTTTCCAATCCGGCTCGTATCAGTATCGCGGCTGACTTCGGGTTCTTGCATCCCTCGATGAAGACCATCTTGTCGTCACCGAGTTTGCGTTCTTCCGCGAGACCGGCCGATCCAAGGTCACTTTCTCTAAGATCGTCAAGGTTGGTGACGACCTTCCCGCCGGTAGCTCTCGCGAGCTTGTCAATGTCGGACTTCTTGATTCGTCTGACAGCGAGGATTCCTTCTTTTGCGAGGAAGTGCTGAGTGGTGTCGTCTATCCCTTTCTGGCAGAGGACGACGTTCGCCTTTGCCGCTTTTATCTTCTCCACCATGTCCTTCATCATCTTGGTCTCTTCATCTAGGAATGCCTTCATCTGTGCAGGGTCGTTGATTCTGATCTCGGCGCTGATTTCGGTCTTCTCAATCTCTAGGGCGCAGTCTAGTAGCGCGATTCTGGCATTCTTGACAACCTTCGGCATTCCTGGGTGCACGACCTCTTTGTCTACTATGATGCCTTTGATGAGTTCAGTGTCGAGGAGGCTCTTCCCTTCCTTCTTAGTGAGCTGTATGTTATCGATGTCCGCTACCCAGTCCTCGCCTCTCTTCTCAGTGATCAGTCTTACACCTTCGATAGAGATGTCTGCGAAATGCTCCCTTGCTGCGCCAACGCCTTTGCTGTGCATCGCTGTCATAGCGACCTTCTTGAGCGTAGCCTTGTCATCCGGTTCCACTGGAATAGCTATCCCGTTAAGTATCTGCATCGTCTTCTCGGCGGCTTTCTTGTACCCTGAAACAATGACCGTGGGGTGGACCTCGTCATCCAGCAGGGTCTCGGCGCGCTTCAGTAGTTCTCCGGCAACGACTACCGCCGTGGTTGTGCCGTCACCGACCTCATCATCCTGGGTCTTTGCAACTTCCACCATCATCTTCGCGGCAGGGTTCTGGACATCGATTTCATCTAGGACAGTAGCTCCATCATTGGTCACTGTCACATCGCCGAGGCTATCGACGAGCATCTTGTCCATTCCCCTAGGACCAAGAGTGCTCTTCACAACCTCTCCGACAATGCGAGCAGCAGTCATGTTCGATCTTTGAGCGTCTCTGCCTCTGCTCCGTGAGGAGCCTTCTTTCAGGACAAGTACAGGTTGTCCGCTGAGATACGCCAAATCACGCTTCCTCCAGACTAGTCAGAGACATACGCGCAGAACACGTCAATAAAAGTCTTACCTGATGCTGATCTCAATTGCTTTCGCAGAAGTTTCGGCAGGTTTTTAGCTAGACTTTCCAAACTATCCGCTCTGAAGAGACCACAGCTGATACTGATGCCAGTATCGTTGAATGTCAAGGGGAACAGTTTCAGAGACTGCACGTTGGTGACGGGCTTTCACGGAATCGGCTCGACCGGATACATTGCGATCTCATACCTGATTCACTCGCTTAAGGCGAAACGAATAGGCTTCGTTGACGTCGCCCACCCTCCCCCCTTTGTTTCAGCGTCGGAGGAAGGTTTGGTGACACCGTTCGAGGTATATCGAAAGGGCAACCTGGTGTTTGTCAAGCTTGAATTCGCTCCTCACCGGGCGGAGGAAGCCGAGTTTGCTAAGGAGCTCGCGCGGTGGACGATCAAGACGAAGTTCAGGGATGCAGTTCTCGTTGGCGGACTGGATTCTAGCCTGAAGTCCGGCAACCAGAACGTGAGAATAGTGCCGACCCGAGCGTACCTGACCAAGAAGAACAGCTTCAAGTATCCGACTCTTGAACCTGGTCTGTTCGTCTATGGTCAGCTCGCGGTCATGCTGAGCGAGTTTGAAATGCACAGCTTTCCCGCGATAGCAATTCTTCCATACGCCTCTGCCACCGCCGCGGACCCCGCAGCCGCAGCTGTTGCGGTGCGAACGATCTGCAAGGCCTATGGAGTGAAAGTAGATGTCTCCGATCTCGAGGATGGGGCGAAGGAGATTGAGCAGGAGTTTGAGAAGAGGATGAAGCAAACCTCCAAGTCCTTGCGGAGCATGTACGGGTGATTAGATACCAGTCTTGGTGCTGCTCTTCCGCTACGAAAATGCTTAGGAAGGCGGCGGGGCCGCTTGGGACTCAGGCCGATGAATTAGGATGAGGATTCGCTTTCTCGGCGCATGCAGGGAAGTTGGGCGCTCAGGCGTCGAAGTCAAGTTGGGAGAGAAGTCGATCCTACTTGACTACGGCGTTATGGTCGACCATGAAATAGGCTTCCCGGTGCACATTTCGCCGAGGGAATTGTATGGCATCGTGGTCACGCACTCTCACCTTGACCACAGCGGACTTGTTCCGATGTTCTATCTGAGGGGGCGGCTTCCAGTATACGGAGTCGAACCGACCTTCGCATTATGTGACATACTGATCCGTGACATGATCAAGCTCAGCGGATACTATCTCCCATACGAATTTGTGGACCTAGAAGCGATGATGGAGCATTCCCTGAACATCGGGTACCGTCGTCCTTTCGGCGTGGGGGAAGGGACCGTAAGCCTGCTGAACGCAGGCCACATACCCGGCAGCAGCCAGGCCCTGGTAGAGGCAGAGGGCAAGCGAATCGTATACACGAGCGACTTCAACCTTAACCCTACAAGGCTTGCAGGTTCGGCGGACCGCGACTATGGTCAGCTCGACGCCCTCATCATAGAGAGCACCTACGCGAAAGAGGATCATCCTCACCGCGACGAGAGCGAGAAACAGTTCGTTGCTGCCTGCAATGAAATAGTTGAGGACGGCGGAACCGTCCTGGTTCCCGCGTTCGGGGTGGGAAGGTCCCAGGAAGTAATGTGCACGCTCCGTGCTCACAATTTCCGACACACAGTCTACGTTGACGGGATGGCACTCACAGCGATCAAAGTCCTTGAGGATCACGAGTCTGCCCTTGTTGATCCTCAGCTCTTCAGATCCGCACTCAAGAAGGCAGAGTGGATAAGGAATTGGCATGACAGGCGAAGGGCTGTCAAGAATCCTGGAGTAATCATCTCGCCTGCGGGAATGCTCAAGGGAGGAGCCGCCGTTTTCTATATGGAATCTGTCGCGCAAGGAAGCAAGAACGGAGTCATCTTGGTCAGCTATCAAGTCGAGGGCTCTCCTGGCAGAATCCTTCTCGACGAAGGCAGATACATGGTCCACGGCAGGCTTGAGAAGGTCAACGCGAAGGTGTTGAAGTTCGACTTTTCGTCGCATGGCGGAAGGAGCGAACTGTTCCGATGCTTGGAGAGTGTTAACAAGAAGGCGAAAATTTTCGCAATTCATGGCGAAGAGGACAGTTGCGAGGTTCTCGCTGATTTGGCGAACAAGCAACTAGGGCTCGAGTCATTCGTCCCGAAAGCCGGTGAGTCCTACGACGTATAGGCTGCAAAGCATCGCTCTTGTGCCGGTTGGTCCAGTTCACGATCGAGTGCTCGAGGTCCTCAAGCAGCAACTACCGGAGAAATTCCGAGGCGCTTCCTGTCAAATTGTTGAGATCGTAATTGACTTCGAGGAATACCTCAACCCCTATTCTGGCCAATGCTACGCGACGAGGATCTTGAATGTTCTGGAGAGACATGAACAAGATGTTGACCAGGACAGATTGCTGGGCGTCACAGACCTGGACCTCTACGTCCCAAACATGAACTTCGTCTTCGGAGAGGCGAGGCTTCCGGGAAGGGCCGCGATAATCTCAACTCATAGACTGAGGGGCATCACTGACTATGGTGGGGAACAGTTGTTCCCAAGCCGCGTAGTCAAAGAGGCGGTGCACGAACTAGGCCACACGCTGGGCCTCGCTCATTGCAAGAGATCCTCATGCGTAATGTACTTCTCAAATAGCTTGAGAGATACTGACCGCAAAGGCGAGGACTATTGCAAGAGTTGCCTCAGTGAGCTGGGAATAGAATAGATGACCTCAGGGTTCAAGGCAAGCCCGATACAGGCTCTGCCGGTCTTCGTTGCGCTCCTCCTAGCTGGGATTCTGACCTATGGACTACAAGCGTCCAAAGCCGAAGTGGTTGCAATCACGGTCTTCCCAGAGACCCCGGGTGGTGCGACATTGAACGCGTCAATCTTTGTTATCATGATGGCAGCGGCCGCTACTCTGATCTATCTGCTTCTGAAATATGGGAGGAAGCATATAGTCAAGTATCTCATCGCATTGGCAATCTTCTTCGTTGCGTTTTTTCTGCTGAATTGGTACAGCGAGCTGTATGCGAGCCAGCTGGCGTCGATCGTCGACATTTACGGACACGGGTGGGTCGTGGTGACAGGGATTGCAGCGGCTCTTCTGCTGGCGGGGATGTACAAAGGGTCCGAGCGCATCAGGCTCGCATCAGTTACAGTAGTCGGATCTTTAACCGGAACTTTTCTCGGTGCATCTGTTCCGACTTTGACGGCGATCGTTCTGCTTGCGGGGCTAGCGGTGTACGATCTGGTCTCCGTTTATCGCGGCCCGATAGGGAAGATCGCGCAGATGGTCGACTTGGAGGAGTTCAAAGGAGCTGCATTTACTGTGGGGGACCTGACGATCGGCATGGGTGATCTTGTTTTCTATTCGATGCTCGTTAGTAATGCGATGACCAATTTCGGCGTACTGGCATATATCGGAGCTGTCGTGGGCGTCATAGTTGGAAGTTTTCTAGGCTTCAAGATGCTAGAGCGAAGGGAAGTATTTCCCGGGCTGCCTATTGCGATAGGTTTCGGACTTGCCGCTATGCTGATTCTTGGTCAGCTTCAAACTGCGTTTCGCTTGTAAGAGGTTGGCCAGCCGACGGCGCGATAAATTCGAAAACGATGATTGTCTCTCTTGGAAGCCTCCATTTCCACATCTCACAAACCTCGAGCCATCTTGCACGAAGTTTCTCCTGTATGGCAGGCAAGTTGAGTTCCGTGGAAAGCGAGAGTGGGTCTTCCCCCATTGGCGAGGCGGTTGGGTAGGTCTTCTATGAACCTGTCCACGACGTTCTCGCTTCGCCAAGTATGCTCTGACCAATCTTTCGGCTTTCCTTCGTAGAACGGAGGGTTGAAAATCACTAGATCAAATCTCTGCCCCGTTCGCGCTTCGCCAGTAGGCCCGATTCTGTAACTTCGTTGGGTCGTGAAAGATATGCCAATGAGTCAGAGGGTCGTGTAATGGAAGGAAGGCGGATGGAACGCTTGGCTGGCAAGCGGTTCAAGTGCCCTCAGAGCTGCCCTACTTTCTCAGGCTCTCAACTTCGCTGATGAGGATCGCAGATTCAGTGACTCCCTCATGATGATATTGTATGTATCCACCCTTATCGATGACGAAGATCGTAGGTGTTGCTCGCACAGAGTATGCGCTGTAGACTTCAGCTGTGTCTCGAATAGCGATCCAGCCCATCAGATTCTCATCTCGATGGCTTCGTAGAACGCTGTCAGTATCACCAGATGGGTCCACGCTGATCATAACCATGACAACGTCGTCTCCGAACTTGGAACGCACCTCCCTAAGGTAAGGTTCCTGAAGAATACAGGCTGAGCAAGTCGTTCGCATGAATTCCAGCACAACGATCTTCCCGCGCTGGTCTGAAAGCCTGAAGGTGTTTCCGTTAACGTCTGCCAAAGTGAACTCGGACGCAAAGGGGCGCGTAGCTGTTTGGCTCGGGCCTTCTGGTGAAGTGAAAAACGCTAACCAGAACAGTGCAACGACGAATATCCCTATCGCTGCGAAGCCTACCATCTCGACAGGACGGCGTTTTCGCCTTGCCTTCTTTCGTGACAAATATGCTCCACCTCAGGTATGGCGTGAGATACGTGAAACACGCTGGTAGGATCTGGGTCCGGAATATAAAACCGGAGAACCTGTTCCTCACGCGTCCGATTCGTTCATGGCTGCACTTATGAGGGAGCCCTAACATCGCTTAGCCTGCGATGAAGTGGACTGACCTGCTTTGAGGGCATTTCCCAGTGAAATGTGCATCTCCACTGAGCAACTGTCATCATCGAGATCCTCTAGATGCCCGGCTACTGCCGGTTGGATTCTCATGCTGCATCACATGAAATGAGAGGTTCCTCGTGCTGCCATTTGTGACCGACGGAAAACAAATCTTATAATGGCTGTCAAGGAGTGCTCTACGCCTCGGAGCTTGCTTAGTTGCCTATCTCCTACATCTCCCCATCTTGGGATCGGATCTATGAAATGCTAATAGAACTAGCCAAGCGAGTGAAGGGTTCAGGATTCAAGCCGGATTTGATCGTCGGAGTTTGCCGAGGCGGATGGACTCCTGCCCGTGTGATGTCTGACCTACTGGAAAACGCAAATACGGCGAGTATCAGAATCGAGTTCTATCTCGCGCCTGGCGTAACTGCGAAGAAACCCGTGATAAGTCAGGCAATCATGGTCCCCGTCAAAGGCGTCAATGTTCTGGTCGTAGATGATGTTGCAGACACCGGTGAAAGTCTAAAGGTCGCTGTGGAACATCTTGACGTATGCGGTGCAAAGGCGATCAAGACCGCGACAATCTACTACAAGCCGCAAAGCATCTTCAAGCCAGACTTCTTCATCATTCAAACCGAACAGTGGATTATCTTCCCGTGGGAGAGACTCGAGAGCACACGACGACTTCTCGATGAAGCCCAGAAGAAGGGGAAGCCGATCGACTCTGTAAAGGATACGTTGATCGGCGCAGGGATCGACGGCAAGACGGTCGAAAAGCTAATCGAATTTGCACGCCACTACAGATGAGACTTGATCCTCAACCTGTCTCAGGACGGAAAGTTCGTTACTGTCTCGGCGTTCAAGGCGCCTACGAGCATAGACCCATCCACGGCTTTAAGAGACCTACGAATGGCAATCCCTCACGTCGAAGTGCAATTCTTCGATGGAACGCGCGTTGCCGGCAGGCAGCACTTGGAGATCGCCGCCATCAACGCGCTCCGCGCATTCAAGGCGGGAACCAACATCTCGAGAAGTCTTGCGATGGAGACACTTCTCTATGCTTCGGCGCAGAGACAGATAGATCTGGCCATAAATATGCTTGGGGTGACCCGAGATTCACGGACCGTTGGTTTCGTCGCATTCTCTGAAAGTAGAGATGACGCAGAGGCGCTTAAGGACAGGATAGCTCAATTTATGAGCGCAGACTTGGATGCCGCACTACTTGACGACTGGTCCAGGGACAAGGCAAGAACGATTATGGCTCTTTATGAAATCGGGGCAGTGGAGCTAGAAGCTATCGTGATGCCTGGACAGGAAATCAAGGAAGCGATCAGCAAAGCTGTCGTTGAGCGTGTCGCGCTTCTGTCCACGAGAACCTAGTGACATCCATGACTATCTGGCGTGTTTTTGCGAGGCCAGTCGTTTCTCTCTTTCGACTGAAAGTATCTTGTCCGGCGGTATTAGGGAGACTCCTGTGACTTCGCCCAATATTTGAATCAGCAGGATTTTGTCGGGCGCGTCGAGGTCTACTTTTCGGTCGATTCGTTTTGCTATTGCTTCGATCAATGTACGTCCAGAGAGCGAGGTTCTCCGTTTCTCAACGGTGATTCGGAATTTCTCGTCCCTATTGATGGATTCGGCCAATCTTACCGCAAACTCCTCGATCTTCTGCGGATCGGAAGGCACGACGCCCAAGAGCGGCGTCACCTTCAGAGTGTAGCGGAACTCCCACGGGCGCTCGACTAGGATTGAACGGAGTTTTTCAACAGCGACCACCGGGTCAATCTTGGTCCGCCCGACCACCAAGCCTATCACCGGTGTCCGCTCTACAACAGCGGTTCGGTCGCCGGCCTCGCCTAGAAGGTACCACATCTCGCTGCACGTGTTTTTCTCGTTGCCACGTGATGTGGATATGAGCAGGTTGAAGTCTTCGAGCAAGTCTTTCTCCCACGCTAGGCTCTTCTGACTACTCGCCGCTGATCCTTGAGAAATGGTTTGCCACAGTCTTCGGTCTTCCTAGAGTTTCTGCGTGATGGTTCGTACCGGGCTTGAGAGTACTCGCTTGATCTGTACATCTCGGATTGGCCCCTTCCTCAGTATGGTGACTCCTCTTGAGTGCATGCGGACAATGGTCGAGGTCTCTCGTCGTGGTGAATGGCCTCCATCGACTACGGCATCTATCGTCTCGCCAAATAGGCGGCGAACCATCTCAGCGTTCGTGCATGGAGGTCCCCCTGTGATGTTTGCGCTCGTTCCTGTCAGGAGTCCTCCGCACTTCCGAATCAGCTTCAACGCGAGAGGGCTCCCGGGGCACCTAACCGCGATCGTCTTCTTGCGCTTGGTCAGTAATTCTGGGAAGCGAACTCTAGACCTAGCGACAATGGTGAGTGGTCCTGGCCAGAATCTCGACGCCAGCGCTCTTGCCCTACTATCCATCTCAGCGATCTGCTGCGCCAATTTCGGAGAGGAGACGAGAATCGGAAAGGGCTTCTTACGCTTGCCTTTCATGAACACGAGTTTGCCCAGAGCTCCGGGATTGTGAGGATCGCATCCCAAACCGTACACAGTGTCAGTTGGAAAGGCGATGACCCCGCCTCCTTTCACTATTGCCGCGGCTCTCCTAATGTCATTAGAGGATGTCGTGAGTACTTCCAAGGTCGCTCTTGCTTGCTCCCTTGAGTCTGCGTTGGGCGGCTTAATAGAGAGCGCGAAAGAAACAGACGCTTAGGTCCACCGAGCTGACAAGAATTGATGGATAGTCTGAAGGAGGCGTCTGGAAAGCCGCCAGACGAAAAAGGGTATAAGAGGGCCGCCGCGAGCTGCGGCGGATGGTCAAGATATCGCCCGACGCGCCGGCACTGCTCTCGACGCAATGGAAGCTTGCGTGGTTGCGATGGAAGATGATCCCGCCTTTGACGCCGGCTATGGTTCCGCATTGAATGTCGTTGGACGGGTGGAAATTGGCGCGCCTCCATAATGGATGGCCGTACACCTCAGGCAGGAGCGGTTGCTCTCGTAACAGAGGTTAGAAATCCCATCCGCCTGGCGAGATGTCATAGACGAGACTGATCACGTTCTAGTCGCCGCTCAGGGAGCAGAGCGCTTGGCCAAAAAGTGTTTCGGCTACAGAATCGAAATGTATTGAGGTCTTGGGTCCCGAGAGCCGCAAATCGGAGAAAAGCCTTAAAAGAAACTCGTATTTCGCAAGATAGCCCGCTGTTCTGGAGGTTCAAGAACTTGGGTGAAGAAGAGGAAGACTGGGACGAAGATGAGGACGAGGACTGGGAAGAGGACGAATGGGGCGAGGAGGAAAGCTCTGAGCAAGAGGATTTCTAGTTCTCTTCACATTGAGTTGGTCATGCATTTTTTTGAAGCTTAGCTCGATCCTGCGTTCTTGTGCCGGCGGTCGTTGTCCATGACGAGAGTTGCTGTGCTCGATAAGGAAAGGTGCAAGCCCGATGACTGCGGTATCCCCTGCTATAGGTTCTGCCCTGAGGTTTTGAATCGCAGATATGCGATCAACTTCGTTGAGGGTGAGAAGAAACCGATCATAGTCGAAGAAGTGTGCACTGGCTGCGGCATATGTATCAAGAAGTGCCCTTTTAGCGCAATTAGCATAGTCAACCTTCCTGCAGAGCTTGAGAGAGACTGCAGCCACCGCTACGGCGTGAACACCTTCAAATTGTACAGACTTCCGATACCTCAGGAGGGTACCGTAACTGGGCTATTAGGCAGAAACGGCACCGGAAAGACCACTGCGCTCAGGATTCTCTCGGGCGAGATCGTACCAAACCTTGGAAGACTTGAAGCAACACCGGACTGGCACAGCATAGTTCGGAACTACCGTGGTTCGATCCTGCAAGATTACCTCGACAAGCTCAGCAGGAAACAGCTGAAGGTTGTTCACAAACCACAGTATGTTGATCGTATCCCCGGATATCTGAAGGGTAAGGTATCGGACGTTCTCGGCAGACTTCGCGCCGGCAAGCGCCTCGGGATGCTCATCGAACTACTCCAGCTTGAGAAGATCAAAACGAGACAGATGAGCGTGCTAAGCGGCGGAGAACTCCAGAGGCTTGCGATTGTAGCTGCGGCAGCGCGCGACGCAGACGTGTACATCTTCGATGAGCCTTCGAGTCATCTTGATGTCAGCCAGAGAGTCAGAGCGGCCCGTGCAATAAGGGGGCTTGTCGAAGATGGCAGAACCGTAATCCTCGCTGAGCACGATCTTGCGATGCTGGACTACCTCTCCGACCAGGTCTGTGTCCTTTACGGAGAGCCCGGTGTCTATGGCATCGTGTCCCATGTGCATGGTGTCAGGGTCGGCATCAACATCTACCTTGACGGCTTGATATCTGACGAGAATATGAGGTTCCGCGATGAGCCGATCAGATTCCATGTGAGACCGCCTCGCGATTTCGCTCCAGTCGATAGCTGGCAGCTTGAGTGGCCCGGGATGTCGAAGACATTCAAGCAGTTCAGTCTGACCGTCAACGCCGGGTCAGTTGGCGTAGGCGAGGTCGTGGGCATAGTCGGGCCCAACGGCATCGGCAAAACAACTTTCATCAAACTTCTTGCGGGCATTGAAGAGTTGGACGAGGGAACCGAGCTGGCTTGGAAGGGCCTTACAGTCAGTTACAAGCCTCAATACATTTCAGCGAAATACGAAGGAACCGTTGCATCCCTGTTTGAGTCAGTTGCTGGATCCTCCTACGAAACAGGAGCGTTCGAAAACCAATTCCTCAGACCTCTGGGCCTCACGAAGCTGGTCGACAGGAATGTGCAGGAACTGAGCGGAGGCGAGCTACAGAGGATAGCAATCGTCGCGTGCTTAGCAAAGGGATCTCACATCTACCTGCTTGACGAGCCGAGCGCCTACCTAGACGTTGAAGAGAGATTGGCGGTTGCAAAAGCTATTCGTCACACGGTGGAGGAGAGACATGCTTTCGCCTTCGTCGTCGAGCACGACATTGTTGCGCAAGACTTCATTGCTGACAGACTGATGGTCTTCGACGGGAAACCGGGGTTGGAAGGGCATGCAGGCCAGCCGGTACCGCTCAGAGATGGGATGAACAGTTTCCTCGGTGAGATGGATGTGACCTTCAGACGTGACCCCACGAGCGGAAGGCCCCGCGTCAACAAGGTCGGCAGCAAACTTGACAGGGAGCAGAAAGCCGTCGGGGAATACTACTATGCGCCTGCAACTGACTAGCAAGCAGCCCATGAATCCACGTAGATCAGTCCGTGAGGTTTAACTATGCTTGCGCATTTACAGGCGCTCGGAAAGTCCAGGGTTTGGCTCAGTACTGTCTGGAATGCGGCGGTACGCTCGGCTACGACCCTGTACTGAAACAGTACTCTTGCAAGAGCTGCGGCCTGACCTTCACGTTTCAGCAATTGCTCGAAGGCCGAGGGCAGTTGCTGGATAGGGAGTCGGGCGACGAGCAGAAGAGACGCAAGCAGAGAGAGTACTTGAACTGGTGGCTTTCGAAGAAGTAGCCTGAGCGTCTTGCACTACGCGTGCTAGCGCCCGCTCTTCTCGTATCTGTTCAGGCTCTCGGCACGTTCCGAACGGTCGCCTTTCCTCGAAGTTTCTTTTTCATTAGCATGACTGCCTGCTCCAGTTCTGTCCTCGACCTTTCGGGTGACCTGCTGCTGATTCGGAAGTGGAGTTCAATCCTTGCAGCTCCGTCTTTCTCAATTCCGCGTGGATGCGACTTGAGGTAAACATTGGGATGTTCTCGCATCACTTGATCGATGATTGGCGACAATGAGGATTCAGGAATGCCGCGGACCATCAGAGAATGGTCGAAGCAGTAGTGACGGCCGCCGAACTTCTCGATGATCGGGGCGACTGAGTCCTTGAAGATTGCTCGCATCTCTTTCGGAACTCCTGGAAGGGCAACCAAGGTGGTTCCGCGGATCCTTAGGCAGGGGGCAGGCGCCGTGCCGACCGGATTGGGTAGTGGTATGGCACCTTCCGGGAATCTTGCCATCTTGATACGCGGCGCTGTAAGCTTCACGCCGGGACCGAACCTTTCCAAGTACCTTTTTCGAAGCAGGCCGAGTGCTTCGCGGTTTAGTATCGGACGTCGCTTGAGGAGCTTGCTGATGCTCGACAACGTGATGTCGTCATGCGTTGGACCGAGGCCTCCGAGTGTCAGGAGAAAGTCAGGATGCCTAGACAGCGAATCGCCGATTCCGCTTGCGATCTCGTTGTGCCTGTCGCGTATGGTTGTGATCCGCCTGAGTTCTCCGCCTAACCTGTCAATCTGTTTTGCCAACCAATGCGAATTCGTGTCCAGCGTTTTTCCGATCAGTAGCTCGTTTCCGATCGCAATGATTTCGAAGATGGGTTGTCTCACGTGCGAGCCCAGACCAGAGTCCTTTCGTTTCACTCTCTCAATGATAAGCATCACCATCAGTGCACGTAGTCGGTGGAGCTAAGGCAGCGATTCTGCTAATTCAACTGAGTAGAGCCGTATCAACCGCGAGGATGCCCCTGAGAAGATCGGCCGAGTTCCCGCGGTTTCAGATAGCCTCTTAGATGCGGCCATCCGGTCTTGGCGTGTCT
>CAYMZN010000013.1:0-13368 GCA_964394935.1 uncultured Candidatus Bathyarchaeia archaeon
GGGTGTAGGATACCCAAGATTGTGTCGCTGCGCGCCCCGAACAAGGCAAGACAAGAGGGCACCAAGCGGAGCGGCGATACAGCTCATTTTTATGGAGCGGCTGGGATTTGCCCCTTTGTGTGCACGCCGAAGCGGCAAAATCATCCTAGATAGCTTGGCGGGCCCGGTTAGGTGACATTTCACCTTTTGAACCAACGAAATCCGAGGCGGACAAAGACTACGCCGAGAGTCCGCGAAACATCCGCAGATGCTCCGAGGGGTAGGGAAGCTCATTCGCAAAGAAGAGAGGATTCTGCTCACGTCAAAGTTCCAGCCCGGATGTCTGCACCAAGAGAGCCACGCGCACAAACCGACTCATGGCTAATATCTCGATTCGACTGATGACACCTTATGCCCATGCACCCATTCCAAGACCTAAGTGGCGCCCGCGAGAACCTAGCAGAAGAGCACAGGATGGTAGCGGAGCCCTAGACCAAGTCAGTTCTCTCAGAACTCAAGGAAGTGGTTGGCGTCGTTCTCCTCGGCGGAGCGGCAAGAGGCTACGCGGACAAGTTGTCCGAAATCGACATCGCGATCTTTCTCACGCGTCGTGTCAAGAAACTACCGAAAGGCTCGCTCCTGTCATGGTCAACAAGCTCAGGGACATACTGCTGGGCCTCGAAATGAAGAGGCGGGAGGTGAAGTCGCAGAGCAGGGACGGGGTGATCGTGAACTTCATCTGGGACAGGCTGTCGGAAAACCTGACTGGCGTCCACGGGGGTTCTCACTACGTTGGTCAGACGAGGGAGAAAGCCAAGGTCGGGAAGACTAGCGAGGAGCTCGAGGTCGTGATACCGCTGCAGACATCCTCTATAGCTGAGGATCTGAAGTGGAGCGCCAGAGAAGTCAGGAGCGTCATCCACTCGATGCAGCTGATGAGGGATAAGGGAAGACCCACGATCAAGGCGGGGAACCGCACTTACAGGCCCATATTCTTCGAGCCGGAGAAGTTAGAGAAACTCCTTCTGGACTTCGTCTCTTCGTATAAAGCGGGACAACTGGATATGGCTATCTGCCACAAAGACACGGTGTCACGCTTGACACGCTTCCTATCACTGTCGGTCACTCTCCTCAGGGAAGCAGGCCAGCGGCTGCAAGCGTGTCAAACGTGCCAAGTGTGTCCTTGACTTTGACTGATCCTGAGAAAGAAGGCTAAGTTCGATTGTCCTACGATCCGAAGAAGCCTCGAGGGTACGACGGATTAGCCAGGGGTAACGTGTGGCAGCAGAGGATAGCGAACGTCTGGAAAGACCTCGGGTTCGGTGTCTGGGTAGGATGGGGCCACGACGAGCCGGACATCGTGACGTTCACTGACGTGATGCTTGCTGACGACCCTCCCGAGCGGCTGGTGGAGGCCTACGGAGTCGTAAACCACGTCGTATCGGTCAAGACTTTCCATTTCGTCCCCTCTGATCAAAGGTTTGACGAAGAGGGGAGGCACTGCTGGGCCGTGGCTAGGACTCTCTACAGGAAGGATGTCCTTGCTGAAGTCAACTACGCACTGTCTCATCGCATTGGGTCTGTCTTGCTCACAATCGTGAACACCCGCAACGAGGTGGCGGAGCATGTCGAGCTAGACTGCAATTCCTTTCAGCGCTATACCACATCTCAATTGTTGAACAATGGTAATGGGCCGAAGGAGTACACGCTACGGAACGCGGTCCAGGTTGAAGAGGACACCACGCTAGGCTGGAAGAGTCGAGCCATTCGAACCGGATGGCAAGGCTAATCCACCTTCCCTCGCCTGGTTCAACCTCGACCTCAGTCACTTGGAGTAGGTCACACCCTTGCTCTGGTAGGCGCAGGTGGTGCGATGGTGTGACAGAGGGAGCGGCGGTGTCGGAACTGCGAGCGGAAGCGAGTGCGGAATCGAGCATCCAGGACAGAGATAAACGAAGTTGAATTAAAGAGACAGAAGGCAGACACTGGCTGTCGAAGGCTTACTCGAAGATAAGGCCACAGGCGGCGGAAGGCCGAAGGGTGTGAATGAGTTTGGGGCTGCGATCATAGCAACCCACGTCCTTTTTGATGTGCAAGGTCATTAAGCGAGCAAGAGTGACCCTACGCGTATGCCCGCAATGGTTTGTTCGTTGTGTGGGCGTCAAAGAGAGTTGCAGGCAAGCCATTTGATGCCCAAGTTTGTTGGCAAATGGCTCAAGAAGACTTCCGCCACCGGGTCCATGATCCAGGCCAAGGAACCAAGGATCCGCGTCCAAGATTTCCCAACGATGCCTCTCCTTTGCAGAGAATGCGAAACCCGATTCTCGAAACTAGAGACTTACTTTGCAGACGAATTCTTCCTGCCATTCCACGAAAAGGGAGTCCGATCATTCGAATATGATGAACGTCTGAAGTCTTTCGTTGTGTCTCTTAGTTGGAGAACCTTGAAACTTGGTTTTGACGACCTCCAAAAGGAAGAACCTCAGCTGGCTAAGCATGCAGAGAAGGCGGAAAATCTCTGGCGGAGTTTCCTCCTTGGAACAATCGACAGAGTAGATCCCTATGAGAACCATATGCTTTTCTTGGACTACGTTAAGGATGGGGGAGAGATTTCACCGAATTTTCAGTGGTACACACTTCGCGCTGTCGACGCGACCTTGGCGGGGAACGATAAGAGGCTATTTGCGTATACGAAGTTGCCCTGGATGATCTTCGCAACTTCGATATGGCCTACCTCATTAGACGGTTGGCATGATACCCTAGTGAGTGACAAGGGAAAGATCTCGCCACCCCAAGAGATTGAGGATGGAACGATCGGAAGGTTCCTCGTGGATAGATCGCTCATCGCATTGGGGAACTCTCCTCGCTCAGAATGGAGCAGAACTCGGCTCCTTCGAGCATTAACACGGGACCCTGAGAGATTCTTAGAATCTGCATCATTCGAAACCATGATAGCAGAAAGAGATCGGGTTCGCAGAAGTAAGATGAAGGACATGCCAAAGTCTGTAAAAGGATTAGTTGAGGAAATCATCATCAATGCTGTGGATGAACCAGGAAGAAGCAGGGCTGAGAATCGACTGGCACGCCTTCAATCGCGCAGGCTTGCCGATCTGATTTCTAACCTGTCAAGGGGTGATGTCCTTGCGCTAGACAAAGCGATACTCAGCGCAATTCGAGAAGCCAAGGCAAGCGACAACGATGCCCAAAGAACGATAAAATCTGGTATTATCTGGGTAACTTTCATGGTGAATCCTCACTCTAGCATACAGCAACAGCGCTCAGGGCTTGAACAAGAGATAGCTCGCCTGAAGGCTGAACGAGGCGTTGTCAAGATTCCGCTTGTTGTCTTCTCTATGAGACCACACAGAGACGGTGTCTCCTTCGAAACCGGGTTCTGGATAGACTGATGAATTTGGCATAGTACGTATGAATTGAGAAGACTAAACGAGTCTCCGAAAGCAGATACCGATCTGAGTTTCAGCGTCTCTGACGTGCCAACGCGAGGCTGTTACGAGCTAGATTCTCAATGACTTCTAGTCGCTTTTCAAGTTTGGCCTTCTCCATATTGAATCTCTTGCTTGACTCCTCAAGGCGATCTACCTTTCGCCTAAGTTCATCAATCGACTCGACCTTCGAGGAACTCAGAGTTTCAAGGATCGTCAGCTCAGGGACGGCTTTCAGGTATTCGTCCAACAGGTCCTTTTCCGATGGCCGGTAATAGTTCTCCGCCAAGCCAACGTCGTGGCCCATGAGGAGTTCGATATGCAGAGACTTCATGGTCCTCTCGCAGATGCTTTTGAAGAACTTGCGGAACCCGTGGTCGGTCTGGAACTCGTGCCTCTTTTTCCCGGCCTCAAGGGGTCTCCGAATCCCAGTTCCTTTGAGCGCATCTTCCATAAGCCGCTTCACTCCTTTGGTCCTCAGACGTCTGGGAATGTGGTGTTCCCCCTTGCCCAGCTTATCAGGGTAGAAGAGATCTCGAATCAGGGGAGAATCTGTATTGATTCCCTGACCCTGGATCTTCCTGAACCTGACATAGTCCTCGAGCGTCCGATAGCATTCGGGGGTGATGAAGCTGTAGTATTGGTCTGGTGTGCCAGCATACACCTTGATCTTGGCAGCGACAAGCTTATCATCTTTCTCAATTTTCTCGAGGTGACCCCAGTTTAGACAATCGAAGGCGCCCACTCTCATTCCCGACGACTGCATCGTCAGAACCACAGACTTGATCCTCCTGTCCGGATACTCGAGAATTTGCTTGATCTCGTCGATGCTCGGGGCTCGGTCCTGGCCGAAACTCCTTCCTCTGGGTATGCGCTTCGAGATCTTCTTCCAGTTCAGGATTATGTCGTTCATCTCGCAGAACAGCTTGACCGGTTTGAAGTAGTTCGGGACCGTCGCCTCTGCGATTTCCTTCCTTTCAGCCCGCTCCTTCTGCTTCCTCATGTACTCGTTGATCGTCTGAGCGGCCCACTGGCTGTCAGCTTTCGCCATCTTTGCGAACTTCTTGGCCCTTTCCTTCGGGTCGCTCCCCCTGATTCCGACGCCTCTGAAGAACAGATCGAGCCGCTTCTCCTAACGGTCCCGGGTGACAGGCGACCTAATCGCATCGAAGAACTCGCTCAATGGCTCGACCGCTGCCGCTTCCACACAGGCGCTATTTACGGAATCCTACTTAAAGACCTGAATAGGTGCGGGCCCGGTGGGATTTGAACCCACGACCCCCGGCTTTCGTCGCCTCTTGGGGACTTAGAGGGCCGATGCTTTGGACGCCTCACCTTCCAATCTACGGGCGCTGTCCAGACTGAGCTACGGGCCCGCTACGTCCAGATTAAGCCCTGACCATATCTACTTTCTTCTGCGTCGAAGACTATGTCCCTGAAACTCTATTCTGCGTAGATCGCGGGCCGGAAGGGTTGAGCCAGATGGGCTCTCCCCTTTGGATCGTATTTCTTGTCGTCAGATTCGTCGAAGACGGTGACTGTGCATCTGAACTCCTTACCGAAGAAGGCTACCGCGTCTTCAAACGCGTCTCGCTCGTTGATCCTTCCGAGCCCGCGCCTCTTCTCTAGCATATCTGGAGGAGACGATTGGATGTCCTTCACGAGTTTCGGCGCGAGTTTCGATATCTCCTTCATCCTCTCCTTGAGTATGAGATCGGCTGACGCGGCTTTCATCAGGTCCGGAACCGTAAGCGAACCCTTGGAGGCGATCTCCAGGGCTTTCAGATAGAGCAGCCATTTCCACTCCGCCGCCGTGTACAGGTACAGCTTGCTAGGGCTCATTCCTGTCAACTTCAGAATGTCGGCTATGTCCTCAAAGGTTGTCTGGACAAGCCTTTCGATCTCTTCGGCTCCCTCGTCAATCATGGTCATATCAGGCTCCGGCCAGCTCGCAGTCGAGACGAACCCCTGCTTCCCCATCATGCTCCACACGGTTTCTGACATGAATGGAGTGATTGGAGCCATCAGCCGGACCCGCGCATCAAGCACATTTTTCATGAGCTCAGCGTTGACGCCGGATCGGGCTACGGCTCTCCTGGTGTACCATGAGATGTCCTGGTCCAGCTCGAAGAGTGCATGATGAACAGCCTCGCGTACGCGCAACTTTTCCATCGCGAGTGTGGCATTGCGGATGCAGTTCTGGAGCCTGCTCATCATCCACTTCTCCTCGTTCCCATGCTCAGCACCGGAACCTCCGGGCGATCGGCTCGCTTCTAGCACTGACTGAGCAAAGCTATGCATTCGTTCGATTCTCTCCCGAAGTGATTCAGCAGCTTGATGGCTGAACTCAACATCCTGAATCAGCTCCGCGGCTGAGACGGTCGAGAGTCTGACAGCGTCCGCTCCGTACTGGCTGATTGCATCACGGAGCGGGATTATGTTCCCGAAGGACTTGGACATCTTCGCGTGCTCCATGAGGACGCTTCCGTTTGTTACGATCTGGCGAGGCCACTTCTCCCTCGGAAATATTGCAGCGTGGTTGAAGATGTAGAATGTCAAATGATTCGGTATCAGGTCTCTGCCCGAGTGCCTAGAGTCAACCGGGTAGAAGTACGCGAATTCGTCCCGGATCTCTTTCAGCTTCGAACTCTCTAGGCCAGCAGTGTGTGCAAGCTGGCCTGGGTCTCCTTGCCCAAGCAACAGGTAATCAAGGACCGCGTCTGGGAGTTGCTCGGGGTTCAGCTTCAGTCTGTTGATGTATTTGGCGAGCGTGTAGTAGGCCATGTATATTACAGAGTCGGAAAGGCTCTCGATGATCCAATCCGGGTCCCATGGCAGTCGGGTCCCTAGCCCCAATTTCCTTGCGCATGCCTTCTCTCTGAGCCATCCAATTGCATAGTCGATCTCCGCCCGGAAGTCGTCGGGCAAGATACTCATAGACTTGAGACATTCACGAGCCAGCACTTTCCATGACTCGTCGCCGTAGTTGATGAACCACTGATTCTCGAACATCTTTACGACGCATTGCGCACCGCACCTGCATGTGACCGGCCTGTTTATGATTTCATACATCAGGTCGGCGCCTCCTTTTGCGAGCAGATCATCTCGTACTTTGTCCCTCGCTTGGGAGACGGAGAGGCCTGTGTAGGTTCCGGTGTCGCTTCTCATACGTCCCGAATGGAACTCTCTGCTGTAGACTTCTGTGGTGGCTTCCTCAAGCTTGGGATCAGTCTGCTTTGATATTCCGTCGCGTTTCACGACATCGACTGCCGGGAAGTCTGAGTACCCTTCTAGGGTGATCACACCAATAGGAGCAAGTTTCGCAACTACTTCTGCATCAATCCCATATTGCTTCAACGGTTCTGGGTTTCGTTGAAGATCGACAAGAGCCTGGTAGTCATAGGGGGCGTGGGCCGGCACAGACATGACGACCCCGGTTGCGCTGTCCGGATCCACAAAATCTGCCGGCAGGATAATCACAGCCGAGCCCGTCATGGGATTTAGAACTGATTTCCCGATCAGTTTCGATCCTTGAATGCGTTCGATGATGCTAGTCTTGCGGTTCTGATATTGCAGTTTCTGTAGACACGGCTCGCTAATTATCCAGTCTTCACCGTCAACTCTCGCCTTGACGTGGACAACATCAGGTTTGACCCAGATGTTGGTCACTCCGAAGACCGTTTCCGGTCTAAGAGTAGCGGTAGGAACGAACGTGTTTCCCATCTTGAACTTTAGCAGGACATACTTTCCGATCTCTGGCTCCACATCGCCAACCGTGTCATGCTGCCCGACGGGGTTGCCGTCATCTGGACACCAGCCCACCGGGTGGCTTCCCTTTGTAATCAGGCCTTTTTCGCGAAGTATCTGAAATTGCCACTCGATGAAGCGACTGTACGTTGGGTCTATGGTTGTGAATTCTCTCCGCCAGTCGATGGAGAAGCCCATCTCTCTCATGCCGCGCTTTAACTCCTCGTGGAAATAGCGGGCTATCTCGATCGGCTCGGTGAAATCTTTCAGCTTCTCTTTCGGCACATGGTAGATGGAGAGGAAATCGTCGATAAGGTCTTCATCACCTTTCGCGATCCGCTCCGCCATCGCGAGGATCGGTGTCCCTGTGTAGTGAAAAGCCATGGGAAAGAGGACGTTGTAGCCTCTCATTCGCAAGTATCTAGCATGAACGTCCGTCAGCGTGTAGGTTCTGGCGTGCCCTATATGCTGGGGCGAGTTGGGGTAGGGGTACGCGACTGTGATGAAGAACTTCTTCTTCGACGGATCGGGGTCAGCTTCGAAGATCCTCGCCCGCTCCCACTCCCTTTGCCACTTGTCCTGAATCGCTTTCCAGTCAATAACCACTGTTTGTCACTTCTTCAGTTGTGATTGGATAACCTTCCTTGCGTTGGCGAGCACGGCCCTGGCATTTTCGAGTTTGGTTCCTCCTCCCTGACCGAAGTACTCTTTTCCACCGCCTCCCCCGCCGACGAGCTTGGCCAACTCTCCAGCCACCTTGCCCGCGTGCACTCCTGCCTCGACCGCCTTCTTCCCGGCGGCCACAAAGATTCGGGCACTGTCTTTGACTAGAGCCACTATCAGGACCGCACTTGGATCAGCCTGCACGACTTGATTTGACAATGCTACAATGTCCTCTTCTTCGCCTATGTTCTTCAGGGCGGTCGCGAGCTTGATCTTTCCGATCTTCTGGGCCCCCGTCAGAAGTTCCCTCGATTCAACAAGGGCGAACTCGTTCCGGATGTCTTGAAGTCTCTTGCTCAGTCGGTCTCTCTCTTCAGCGATGGACTTTGCATACTCGTCCACTTTCTCGAGCGGGGCTTCAAGAGCTGAGGCACTCCTTGCCAGTATGGCCTCTCTGCCTTGGATAGCCTTCAGCGCAGCCAACCCGGCCGCGAATATGATCCGTTCAACGCCGTCTTGCACGCGTTCGGTCTTGAGGACCTTGATGAGGCCGATCTCTCCTGTGTTCTTCACGTGTGTTCCGCCACAGGCTTCTACGTCCCAGTCAGGGATCCTTACCACACGGATTTCTCTTCCTGGAACCACGCCGCCCTGATAGAGGGCGAATCCGTACGTCTGTTCCGCCTTCTCCCTCGGCATCCAAGACGCTTCAACTGGAACACACTTCATGACCAAATCACAGGCAAGCCCCTCGATCTCCGCGATCTGCTCGTCTGTGATCCTTTCATAGTGAGAGATGTCCAATCGCACGTTCTCCGCACATTTTTGGGCGCCTGCCTGCCACGCATGTTGCCCGAGAACTCTTCGAGCCGCACCAAGTACCAGGTGGGTGGCGGTGTGGTGACGCATCAAGGAACTCCTGCGTTCCCAGTCTACTTTTCCTCTTACGATATCGCCTTCCTTGGGCATTGGGCCCTCGATCAGGTGCAGCGAAACAGCTCCAGCTCGTTGAACATCAACTACACTCGCCAAGCCGAGCGGAGACTCTATTGTACCATGATCGGCGAGCTGGCCCCCGCCCTCCGAGTAGAAGCAAGTCTGATCCAGCACCAAGTATCTGCCGTCGACAACGCCGAGCACCTTCGCCTCGAATTCCCGCTGGTATGTGTCCTTGTAGTAGAGCGGGACGGTTTCGGGGAACCCCGCAACCTTTTCTTTCAGTAGCTTCTCGGACTCGTCTTCACGCTTGCCCGTAGCGCTCAGCTGCCTTTCAGCGACCATTGCGAAGAAGTTCCTAGGAACATCGACTCTGATTCCTTCCTTCTCCGCTTCATCTCTAACGATATCGGGCACGAGGCCATGCGAGTCGTACAGTTGGACGAGAGTCTCTGACGGTAGGCTATCTTGGCCCCTCCCCTTCAATTCCGCCGAGATGCGTTTGACCATCTCGCTTCCCCTCTCCAACGTCTTCTTGAACTTCTCCTCCTCCACTTGCAGACCCTCGAGTATCTCGCCTCTCATCTCAATGAGGTGTGGAAAGTCCGCTCCCCATTGAGAGATCTGCATCTCAACGATCTCACCGAACCTATCGTCGATCCCTAGTAGCCTTAGCATGCGGTAGGTTCTCCGAATGAGCAGCCGGGTCAGGTAGCCCGCCGCCACATTCGAGGGAACAACACCTTCAGCCAAGAGAAACGATATTGCCTTGGTGTGGTCCGCAACCGCGGAGGCTCTTTCAAAAGGAACTATGAGCTTCTCCAGTTCACGCCAATCCATTCCTAGTATCTCGGCGACCCTCTTTCGTGCCTCCACTCGGTCAGAGGTCTTCTCAATGCTCATTATGCCAGAGACTCTTGTGTTCTCAGTCATAACCTTGGGATCTATGCTCGTTCCAGCAAGCGATAGTATTCTGTCCAGTATCGGGCCATAGATGACTGAGAAACAGGTGGGGGATCCCTGCGACAGCCAGGCCCAACGTTCGATGCCATATCCAGTGTCCACTGTCTTGATCGGAAGCATCAACAGCTGATCGTCTACGACCTTGTATTGCATGAAGACGAGCGTGGAGATTTCAAGGCCGTTCACGCAAGCCTCCAGGTCAGGCCCAGCGTTTCCTCCACCCGACCAGAAATGCTCCTTGTATGTCACGAGCTCGGACTGGACACCTAGGTTCTCCGTGAGCAATTCATGGTGATATTGGATCGTCTCGTCTTTCCAGTAGACCTGCTTGTCAGGATAGTTGAACGCGTGATGTCCTCCCATCTCGAAAATGAGAAGATGCCTTCCAGCGGTAGGGCCAACGTTATCCAAGTCAGTGAACCGTAGGCAGGGCTGACTTACGACGAGTGGATTTGCGGGTGGGGGAATCACCCCCTCTGTTACGAATGGTTGAAAGTCGTAGATCGAAGCTCCAACCAGGTAGACATCGTCACGCCATCTGGCAACGACCGGATAGGGCTTGATTACTGTGTGGCCTTTGCTCTCAAAGAACGAGAGGAAGAGGTCACGGGTTTCCCTGAGCGATAGGCTCTTGCGGGCAGGTGAATTGCCAATGAAAGTGTACTCTTCACAGGGAACGTCCCCGCAAGTCCGCCGACTCTGCACCTGTGTCCAAAAGTGGCTGCCACAACCAACGCATTGCCGTCTAACAAATCCTGACTCTTTGAAGAAAGGAACCGCGAACTCATTTTCGTCGATGTCCACCATGGTTTCCCTCCCAGCCAACAAGGCAGAAACACGCTGCGTAATACAAAGCACTTTCTTGCTCTGCCCAGCTGGCTACCGAGCCAGAGCAAGGGCGAGGGCTGCAAGCACAAGCGCAACTGATAACCTCAGCATGTGCCCTCACGAGCACGTATCGATTCTCAGCTGCCTATTAGCCTAATCGGAAACCGGCGATCACCTAGCCCAGGCCAATCGGCTCACCTAGAGGGTCAAATCATAGCGGCAAGCAGCAGGCACCGTCTTAGGACGGCTCCAATTAGAACTGAGGCATCCGTTCAATAGTGATCAGGAACAGGGTGGTAGGTGGGGAGGGCAGTGAAGGCTAGGTTCACATACGTCGGAATAAGAGTGAAGGATCTCGACCGGTCCATAGATTTCTATGAAAAACTGCTCGGGATGAGAGTCACAGACCGTTTCAAGATTAAGCAAACAAAGGGAGAGATTGCCAACCTCGTCAGCGAAGACAAACGTTTCATTCTTGAACTAAACTACTATGCGAAGGACAGCCCACACAATACCAGATATGTTGTTGGGGAAGGGCTCGACCATCTGGCCTTTGAGGTCGACGACTTAGACAGAGCACTTGAGGAAGCTAGACTGGCAGGCTACCGGACCGTTCTAGAAGTGAAGACAAAGAAAAGCCGATGGGCATACGTGAAGGATCCTAATGGCATCTGGATAGAACTTCTATGAATAGCTCATGTTAGACAACCAAAAGTCCAGAGGCGTGCCGTTGAAATCAGCCGAATAGGGCACCGAGTCCTGCTAGCGCCTCTTCTTCCTTCTTCTTTTCTTCTTCCGGTTTCTTCTCTTCCTTCTTTGCTGCGGCTGGAGCGGCTGCTGTAGCTGCGACAGGCGCCGCCTGCGCTGCCTTTAGAGCTTCGTCGATCTTGACTTCAGAAAGAGCGGCTACCAGCGCCTTGACTCTGGCCTCCTCTGGCTTCACGCCGGCTGCGCTCAAAACTTTCTTCACGTTATTTTCGTCGATTGGCTGAGCTGCGGAATGGAGCAGCAATGCGGCGTACATATACTTCATGGGTTGCACCTTGTACGGAGCTTCGTCAGCTACTACTTCTCGTTCTTTTCAACCTTTTCCTGTTCTTTCTCTTCGTAGTTCGCGCTCGGAGCGACTGCCAAGTCTTGGGCTGCAGCCTCGCTATTGACTTGAGCGACGGAGTCGGATAAGATTCTCATCTCTGAGTGAGCTCGCTTGATCAGGGTATCAATGTTCTCTGATGTTGGAAACTCGGCCTCGTTCGCCAAGTGAACCGCTTCTCGGTAGGCCCTAGCCAACACCAGTGAGACCGTCTCGGGCTGAACATATTCTGCTTCGACCGCCAAGCCAAGAGCGTTCCTGTAGGCGATTGCGAGCTCATTCTTGTATGATTCGAGGTCGAACGCAAGATCCTCTGGCTTGAGGACAAGCCCTTGGTCGAAGGCTTGCACTATGGAGAGCCCTGCTTCCATCGGTTTCATGCCAAGTTTCGACAGAAGAGAGGCGAGCTTTGGTGAGATCAGAGTTCCTTTCTCGGCCACTAGAGTGTCCTTGGCAACCCAGATGCTACCACCCTCGATCCTTGTTGCGACCTTCACCTCCCCAAACTCGCTGATGACGGGACCGGGCTGTAGACCAGTATTCCCCGCTGTGATGATGATATCGCTCGTCGCTATATCGCCAGCTTTGGCCGGAACGCGAACCTTGTTCTTGTTGAGGAAGAGAATCAACGCGTAGGGGTTCATGCCTGTAAAGAGGAGCAGGTTCGATCCAGCCAGCGCCTCGGCAAAGTCCTCAATATGCGGTTTCTTCTCGCTGAGAGCGCTAGCGGCTTTCTTTAGGATCGTGTTCTTCGCGACGAGCACCTCGGCTTGGCCGCGAAGTTTCTTTCTGATCTCCTGGATCTGCGAAGATCTAACCTTCTGAAGGTCCGCGATCGCCACAACGGGATACTCCTCAATAAGCTCGGTAAGTCGCTGGAAGATTTCCTTCTTCCACGGTGCCACCTTCGCGGCCTGTCTTGTGAGCATCAGTTACCTCCCCGAAGTTGGGACTTTCACAGGATGGCCCATTGTGGTCTTGACCAGCACTTGGCCTATGTTCTTGACGCCGCGCTCCAATTTTGTCTCGATTCGACCGAAAACGGCCTGAGCGTTCTCGGCAATTTTCTCGTCGGGCATCTTCTCAGTTCCGATCCGACATTGGACCACAGGCTGGTCTCGGACCCGGACTCGAACAAGTTTCCTGTGACCCTTGATGATCTGATCGATTGGGGCGCTGGGCGGAACAGGCGTCGGCATCTTCCCTTTCGGGCCTAGGATCGGCCCGATCGTCTTTCCAACAAGAGGCATCAGCGGTGCTTCAGCGATGAAGAAGTCGTACTCGGACACCAGTCTCCTAGTTTCCTTCTTGTCCTTCCCCAACCTGTCCAGGTCTTCTCTTCCAAATACCAGGTCTGCTTGCCCTGCCTTTGCTCTCGTCGCCAAGTCTCCACCTGCGATCACGCATACCTTCGTCTCTTTGTCAAGGGAGTTTGGAAGCTCAACAGATTCGTTGATTCTATTCTCGGGCTTTTTCAGGTCGACATCTTTGAGCTTCACAACCAGTTCGACGGACTGAGTGAAGTCGCGTTTGGCTTCCGCTTTCCTGAGGCCTCCCAAGGCTGCGAGAAGTTGATCCTTGGCGAGAGGCAATCAGGTCTTCCTTCTGGATTTTTCTGCACGCTGATATTCTGAGACTGATAAAAATGTTTGGAGAGTGGACTAGCTTCAGAAACGAGCAGAGCCAAGTAGAACGGAGCTACCGTTGCGAGAGCCT
>CAYMZN010000013.1:13468-34261 GCA_964394935.1 uncultured Candidatus Bathyarchaeia archaeon
GAGCCTTGCTGTACAAAGCCGTGGTCGAGCCTACGCTCAGCTTTATAGTCGAGCCTCAGTTCCATAGGAGCGCCGTCCCGTTCAAGTGATGTTCATTGGTTGAAGTCAAGACCTTCAGGATCACAGGCGAAGTAAGAAAGGCACGCGCTACGATTCCTTTCGATCTGGAGATCAGGGCGACGAAAGATCAGGATGCGATCGAAAGAGTCTACGCTGACCTTGGAAGCAGACACAAGGCGCGAAGACTTGAAATCAAGCTCAAGAAGATTGAGGAGCTGAAGACTAGGAGCACGGAGACTGCGGAAAGTGGCAAGTGAAGACGAAGACATCAGACGAAGCTTGGTACAGCTGAGAATTTACGAGGGATCGGCCCGCGCGCTTCAAGCGAGACTTGATATCGTCAACGCAGCGATGAACGAATTCGCAGTGGCATCTTCCACCCTCGAAGGGATCAAGACCCAGAACCCCGATGCAGATACTCTGATACCCGTTGGTGGCGGCTCGTTTGTTCGGGCGAAACTTGCTGATGTCTCAAAGATTGTTATGGGTGTCGGCGCCGGGGTCGCCATCGAGAAGCCGATCCAAGACTCAATCAGCGAGATCAAAGCACGACTAGCCGACATGGAAAAGGCCCGCACGGCACTTCAAGACCAACTGACTCAGACTCTGATTAGAATCGAGGAAGAACGGGAGAAGCTCGGCGAAATTGTAAAGAAACGCGGAGGGGACTCTCTCACAGTCCTCTGAACGTGTTGAGAAAGAACCAAACGCGCCAAATCCTGAGTGCACCGGGGTAGCAGAAATTGTTCGAGAAACTCAGATCCGGCCTAGGCTCGATAGTAGAGAAGATCTCGAAGACCGAACTCGTCGGAGAGGACTTGGAGAAACTCATGCAAGAGCTGAAGATTACTCTTGCCGAAAACGACGTCGCCTACCCTGTCGCGGAACGCATCTGCGACGCAATAAGGCAGAAAGCCGCCAGCGTTCAGGTCTCACGCCTCAGTGACCGCCGCAAGCCAGTAGAAGCGATCATTCGCGAAATCCTGCTCGATGTCTTGAAGGAGAGCGGCGAGAGCAGCTTCTTCGAGAAGATCGAAATGAAGAAAAAGATTCGTGAACCCGCGGTCATCGTCTTTGTCGGGATAAACGGAACCGGCAAGACCACCACCATCGCAAAGATAGGGTATCTTGTCAAACAGCGCGGCTACACTGTTGTGATTGCATGTGCCGACACCTACCGGACTGGCTCAATTGAGCAGCTTGAGGAACATGCAAGACGGATCGGTGTGAAGACCATCAAGCATACCTATGGAGCTGATGCGGCAGCAGTGGCGTTCGATTCAATCAATCACGCCCGCGCCAACGGAATCAACGTTGTACTGATCGACACGGCCGGAAGAATGCAAACAAAGCGGAATCTGCTTGAAGAGATGAAGAAGATCGTTCGGGTGGCGTCCCCTGACTTTGTCATGCTTGTAGTCGACTCACTGACCGGGAACGACGCTGTTGAGCAAGGAAGATCATTCAGTCAGTCTGTCAGAATAGATGGCATCACGCTCACAAAACTTGATGCCGATGCAAAGGGCGGAAGCGCAATATCTCTTGCAGCTGAAATTCGGAGACCTGTAATCTTCGCTGGCACCGGCCAATCCTACGAAGATCTGATATCCTTTGATCCGGGAACGATCGTGAATAAGATCGTCGGTTGAGCGAAGAACTTCAAGGACTTCAGGGGTATCCCTGTGACCGTTCTAGTAGTTGCTTCGAAGAAGGACCCCGCCGCTCTCAACATAGCGTCATGCCTCTCCCATGAGTACGGCTTCGATAGGTCGGCAGAGTATCCCGATCCCCGAATCACTCGAAAGGACGATGTCCTTCTTGCTCGGGTCGAAGACGAGTCAATCTATGCTGAATCCGTCGACGCGCTCGCAAGAACAACGACTGTTATCTTTGCCTCAAAACACACAAGCGAGAAAAGTGAACCATGTCTAACGGTCCATTGCACCGGCAACGTTCTCAACGAGGCCCCGTATGGAGGGCGGCCAAGAAGCCTTGCCCTAGCTGAGCCGAACAGAGTCAGATCGGCACTGCTCTCTCTGTCAGAGAGCCGCGAAGAACTCGACCTTCAGTACATGGTTTCCCTTGAAGCCACCCACCATGGGCCTACCGAACTCCAAGTGCCGTGTATGTTTGTAGAGATAGGCAGTTCTGCAAGAGAATGGGAGGATCCAATAGCAGCGAAAGCTGTAGCTCACGCAATTTGGGCCGCTGCTACTCGCCCGTCTGATGGTATCCCGTCGGTCGGTTTCGGCGGGGGACACTACTCTTGGAAGCATACAGAGGCTGTAGTGAAAGGTCGATTCGCTTTGGGGCACATTCTCTCCAAGTACTTCTTCCGAGACTACGAGTCCGTCATCGTCGAACTTGCATTTCGTAAGACTGTGGGTGGTTGCTCTCACGCAGTCATAGACAAGAAGGGCATGCGTGGAGCTGAACGAAACACGTTGGTGGAATTCTTGGAGAAATCGGGCCGCGACTTGGTAATGATATGAGCCAGGGCATGGTTCTGCTTGCAAGTGGCGGCTTTCATAGCCTTTTGCGAAGACCAAGAGCACCAGCACAGAGACAGATTCTGACCGGAAAGGAACTTTGATACCTTAAATACGGCTCCTCGATACTAGGCGGGACCGCGTTCAGGAGAAGGTCAAGAGCCAGACGGGGAAAGAGAGTTGTCTGCTGGAGGTTGGCTCGCGTCCGTGAAAAGATTGCTTCACGTGACGACGCGGCCTTCTAGGAGTGAGTTATGGCTCATGGTGAAGATCAGTTTCCTTGGAATTGGAATAGTTGGCGGACTTGGCTACGTTGTGCGCATGCTCTTCCTCTTCGTCGGGCTGCTTCCGACAGGACCTTGAGGTAGGCTCGCTTGTCCGATCAGAACCAGCAGAAGAGCGCAATCTTCGCTATCAGGACAACCAGCGGGCAAGAGAGAACAGTGACTGATCTGATAGCGTCGAAGGCCGGAATCAAGAAAGCCCCTGTCTTCAGCATACTTGCTCCAGAAGTGATCAAGGGATACATCTTTGTCGAGGCCTCGGGCGCCCATATCGTTGACGACGTCATCTCAGGCGTCAGACATGCAAGAGCTAGAACGAAAGGGGTCGTATCCCCTCAAGCCATGGAACGTTTCGTCGTCACAAAGCCGGTCATAGAAGACCTTGCCGTCGGAGACTCCGTGGAGGTTGTGGGAGGCCCATTCAGGGGATTGAGGGCAAGGATCACACATGTCGACAAGGTGAAGGAGGAAGTGACGATCGAGCTGCTTGAGGAGGGGTTTGCCACGCTTCCGATAACAGTACATGCCGACTACGTGAAGCTGGTCGCGCGAGGGGGTGGAGAGGCTGGGAGAGAAGAAACAAGTTGAGGCTCTCCTAAGTGGTGGAGAGGCTACCGCGGGGCCGCCGCTCGGACCAGCCCTCGGACCGCTTGGAGTGAACGTGCTTCAGATCGTTAACCGAATCAATGAACTCACCAAGGCCTACTCTGGCATGAAGGTTCCCGTCAGAGTCATCGTCGATGTCGATACGAAAGATTTCGAAGTTGAGATTGGGACGCCGACAACTTCGGCTCTGATCGTGAAAGAACTTGGCCTAGAGAAAGGCTCGGGCAATCCGAAAGCGGAGAAGGCCGGCAACCTAACAATGGAGCAGGTGGCGAAGATAGCTATGATGAAACTTCCAGGGAGCTATGCGTTGACAAGCGCCACCGCGGCAAAGGAAGTGCTAGGGTCGTGCGTCAGTATGGGCATAACGGTTGATGGCAGAGACCCGAGAGAGATCCAGAGAGAGATCTCGGACGGAAAGTGGGACAAGCTCTTCAAAACGTAGAGCACGGAACTCCGTACCGATCAATTTTATTCGATTGCGAGCGATCTCGTTATCGCCATCAATTCAGGCCCACTAGTCAGGGGACCCACAACCGCTCCTTTGGTGTTCGCCAGAAGACCAGCCTTGATGTAAGGAACCCCTCCATTGATCGTTCCCTTCTCCACCGGAACTTTCAATGCGTCTTCAATCACTGCTCGCTCGCGATCTGTTACCGTGTGGTGAGCCAGTACGCCCTTGTTGGTCGCGACGGCTAACGATCCAACGTAAGGAAGCCCTCCGATCGAGGAGGTGACGATGTCGACGTTCAAGGTTTCCGCAACGGCTTTCGCTAGAGATTCTGGGGCGCCTGGATGGATAATTGCCCCGTTGTCATTCGCTAGTGTGACGTTCCCTAAGGCGGTCCATCGTTCTTGAAGGACCCGAACTCTAGTTTCGAGGCTCTCCTCAATGATCTTCAGCTCATAGTCTTGGGTGATGCTTGGGAGCACAATTCCGCTCGAGTTACCTGCGACCAGTATGCCAGCTAGGGCGCATCCTCCGACATTCGTCACGCAAAGCTGAACGCCCAAGCACTTTCGGAACCTGTCAACCTTCTTCTTGGGCAAACCTGGCGGAAGAATTGCGGTCGTCTCGTTGGAGTGGCAATAGACCCCAATGTTGGGACTTCCATAGAAATCGGCACGCAGAATGCCCAACTAGGCGATCACCGGCGTCGACAAGTCAGACCACGGATGTGCTTGTCCAAATCTGACCGAAGATAGGGTTGCCGGGTTTGGCTCGTGGAACTCTATGCAGCGGTTGCAGGGTATACGATGACCCTGCCTTCCTTGTCTTTGACCAGGCGCACTTTGATCTGCCTTGGTGGTTTCTTGATACTTCTGGCCCAAAGCTCCTCGTTTACCTCGTTGCTGATCTCGACATCTTCAGTCTTCATATGGCGTCTGACAAAATCGCGTAGCATTCTCGAGGCTCTGGGTGTTCGCTTTCCTCTGGGCGTCGTCCATACTCTCCGAAATGGTATTGTGTACACTCGTTCCTCAACAACTTCTATTTCCTCTTCTTCCCCCTCTGCCTCGGCCTCCGCCTCTCCTTCTGCCGCTTCTGCCTCCTTGGGTTCCTCAGCAGTAATTTCCGTCTCATTGAGAGGCTCCTCCTCTGTCTCCTCTTCTTGAGCAGTCTCGGCGCCTTCTTCGCGCTCTTCCTCCAGGCGCTCGGAGGCATCTTCTTCCTTCTCTTCGGCGGCTTCATCCACCTGGGACGGTTTCTTGCTCATCCAATTTGCCTCCTATGCCTTCAGACCCGTCTCACGCCAGTTCTTCTTCTTAGGGTGAGTTCTGACGTGCCCTCTCGTCTTCGCGATTACCCAGGTTGGCACGGATTTCCTCATTCGGTGAGCCCTTGCGAGACGCTTCTTCTTCGCCGCGGGCTTATGTGTTGCCAACTCATATCCTCCTGATCCTGATCTCCTTCCTCTGAGACTGAAGGCGAACAAGTGCCTCCTTGAGCTGCGAATCGGATATCGGCAGCTTGACCTTGCCGGACTGGGCAAGTTGAATCAGCTGAAGCTCAAGCTGATCGGCGAAGTCAGGTCTGACCATCTTTATGTTCGTAAGCCTCTGCCTTGCTTCTGGCGTGAGGATCCTCTTCAGGATGGCCTGCTTCTGGATCTCGACCTGCTGCTGGACTTCAGCTCGCCTCCCCTCTTCAGCAGCCGCCCTTTGAAGCTCAGCGAGCCTTCTTCTCCTCAGCTGTTCCAGCTCTTGCTCGCTGAGCTCATCTCCACTCATTGCTTCGAGCCTTCTTGGAGGGTGCTACCTTTCAATATCTCTGACGCGATCCTGTTAAGCAGACTCACCCCTTCTCCCGTCAGCTTTCTACCTTTCACACCTTCTCGAGCAACTAGACCCGCTTTTTCCAACTGTTGAAGCGGCTCTCTGATCGCTGATCCCCCACTCTCCTTTGTGTGCTCTATGCTAGTTCCCCTCCTATTCCTGCCACCATACTCGACTCGGAGCCTTTCCGTTCCGATCGGCCCGTGAATGTAGAGTTTGCGTAGAAGTGAGGCGCATCGTACGTACCACCAGTCGGGATTCTGTGGTGGGCGCTCCCTGTGTGCGCCGGTCTTGGATGTGAGGGCCCACGCCGGAGGCGTTACGTCGCCAACGTTTTCTTTGAGGTGCCTAGCAAGCCTCTCGACGAGAGCGTTGGCCTCCACATCATACACCGTCGGCAACTGTAGTCTCTCCGAGTTTTTGAACGATCTTGCACTACGGAATTTCAGCCAAAATATAAGCTTAGACTGTTGTAACTTGCTGGCTCGTGCCTCGTCGCGAGCGCGCAGGCCTTCTTTGCTTGTATACAGTGAATGTTCGTCCTCTCACATCGACAATCTCAGAATCCGTCTCGTCTGCTATCTTGCCTGCAATTGTCGCGACTTCGGTATCCTCTAGAGACCCCTTCTGAACTTTGACCTTGATCATTTCCTTTGCATCGAGCTGTTTGCTGACTTGATCCAGCATCGCCTTCGTGACACCGTTCCTTCCTATCCAAACCGTTGGCTGCATCACCGCTGACCGACGCTTCAGCTCACTCATTCTTTTCTTCTTAGGCGTTTCTCCTTCACCGCCGGATACCGTTTCCTCGAACCGCATTCCAGACAAGTCACGACCACGTGAGTTTCGTGGTCGCACCGTACCCTGACCCTGCAGTTTACTCCCGGTACAAGAGGGCTCCTACAGTCGTTACATATGAACTGCTTCCGTTCACGTCCTAGTCTGACGCCGGATCTCATAGCGAGTCTCTGGGCCGTCTCGACATACCTTTTGGCGAGGGCGGCATCGGATTTCACCGTCTCCCTGGCCAGCCTCAGGAGTATGTCAATGCGCTCCTGAGCAATCTGTCGCACATTGTCGCTCTTTTGACGGATCAAGTTCCTGCCAGTACTCGTTCACCCAAATGGTGCGAGGACAATTATGACTCCGCAACATCTATGACTTAAGCATGGAGCCGCGAGTCGATTCCCATGTTGACACTGATTCTTGCAGAGTCGTCGATTGAGAAGGTCCCTCCGCAGTTGACGAAACATCCGTCAGTGCTTGCCCACGCTCGAAGGAGGGGGAAGGATCCAAGCCGCCTCATCCTTGATAGAAGCTATCACCATTCGGCAATGAGAACGCTGGAAAGTCAGGACCACACGCAAGATTTCGCCAAGCGTGGAAGACCGGACATCGCGTTCCATGTCCTCCTGCAGGTCTTAGGATCACCCCTCAACCGTGAGGGGCTGTTGAAGACGTATGTTCACACAGTCGAAGACAAAGTAATCGAGGTCAACTGGAGCCTAAGGCTTCCGAGAAACTATGATCGGTTCATCGGCATACTGGAGGAGCTTTACCATCACGGGAGCGTACCTCCCGGCGAGAACCCTCTCTTGAGACTCCGAGAGTGCACACTCCCGAGACTCTTGGAGGAATCAAGAGCATCAGTCATCGTGGCATTCAGCACCATTGGAAAGCTCGCAACGATGAAGGACGCGTGTTCCATGATCCTAGGGACGGACACACCAGTGGTCTTGATCGGCGGGTTCGCCCATTCACATTTCGAGCAGTCGACGATTCGGCTCGCCAACCACATCTTCTCAATCGACAGAGAGTCGCTTGACGCGTGGGTGGTGGCTGGAAGGATCATCTACGAGTACGAGTGCGGGATCGATCTACCTCACAGAAGGTTGGAAGCTCTGACAAAGTCGCGCACTTAATAATGGGTCCTTCTACTACTCGCGCTGCCCCGAGGTGCAAGGGAATGTCTGAGGACGCCGAACTGGAGCGTCTGAAGCTCCGAAAGATGCAACAGATCCAACGCCGCCTGCTTGAGCTCGAGAAGAGACAAGCAGCGAACCAGAAGCGAGAACCAGTCCCCAGAGAGACATTGCAGAGGGTCCTAGTAGGAAGAGCATGGGAAGTCCTCGATGCAGCTGAAAGGCAGTACCCGGCGCCAAGCCGTGTGCTGGAGAGAGAGCTGGCGAGGCTGGTCAGCGCGGGGCGCCTGAAGGGCCCCGTGAATGCGGAACAGTTACTGTGGCTTTTCAGAAGTCTGGGCTTGGATGTCAGACTCGACACCAAGATTCAGGTCCTTGAGAGCGGCGAACTCAAGCCTCTCGCCGAGAAACTCAGGGGCGAATAGAGTCAGAGCTACCGCATGGCCTTCCACTTGATGACGCCTGTATCAGCATCTGCCAGACTTAATAGCGCAGAAGGAAACCCTACGCTCCGCGGTCGCCCCATTGGATACTTCACAGATCGAGAAAGAGTATGAGGAATTCGCCAAAGAAGTTCTCAACGAGTACTATCAGAACTGGGCTGGGCTGAAGGAAGAACTAAACGTCTCGCAGATCTTCGTGAAGTACGATCAGCTTTTCACCCCAGACAATATGGCGGCGGTCAAGAGAACGCGTGATGCCTCGTCTGGCGACGATCATAGGCGACTGAACCGTCTTTTCGGGAGTCTCCTCGACACATACCTAGCACGGCAGGTGACAGAACTAACCGACAAAGCGGCCACGCTAGAGACTAAGACAACGGTCGAGATAGACGGGACACCCGTTCCTTACAGATCCACTCAGTCGATGGTGATGAACGAAGACGACAGAATGCGACGAGGAAGGATCCACACAATCGCCGAGAAGACCGTCGAGATCTTCAACCCGATCCTCGAACAGAGAATGAACAGACTTCATGAAGCTGCGAAACGCCAAGGCTACTCAGACTACGCTGATCTCTACGCGGAGCTCAAGAGCACAGACTACGACAATCTGGCCAACGAATTGAAAGTCTACCTCACGAAGACAGATCCGCTCTACGTTGGACAGTTAGAAGAAGTACTGAAGTCAATCGGGGTCGCATTACACGACGCCGACAGGCACGATATCCTCTACCTATACCGCGGTAAGCGCTTTGATGAGTATTTTCGAAAAGGCGGCGCACTCACAGCGCTTCGAAAGACCCTTGACGGAATGGGCTTGGCACTTGAGAAATACTCGAACATTATGCTGGACCTTGAAGAACGGCCGAAGAAGGATCCGCGGGCAGCCTGCTTCCCACTCGATGTTCCTAAGAAAATTGTCCTCGGTGCGATGCCGATGGGCGGAAGGTATGACTACGAAACGGTCCTTCACGAGGCGGGGCACGCGCTCCACGCCGCAAGCACGCCGGCCGAGCTACCTTTCGTCTTTCGTCTCTCGGATGAGAAGTCACTAACTGAGACCTACTCCTCCCTCTTTGAGAATCTCACACTAAACGAGAAATGGCTGCGACAAATCGTTGGAATACGTGACCCGCGTGAGCTTCTTGACTTCGCGTACTTTTCCAGGCTATTCGTAACTCGACTCTACACGGCGAAGCTTGACTACGAACTTAGCCTGCACAGAGAAGGCATCCAAAGCAAGAAGCAGTTGTACAAGGAACTGCATGAGCGAGCCGTGAAAGTATGCTACAATCCACTTAACTATCTCGTCAGCGTGGATGATGGATTCTACTGTGCGGAGTATCTGCGATCATGGATTGGTGAAGCCCAGCTTCGCAAGTACCTCGTCGACGAATTCGGAGACGAATGGTTTGCGAATCCTGAGTCCGGGCTTCTCTTGAAGGAATTCTGGAAAGAGGGAAGCCGAATCACCGTCGAAGAGATGGCTGAGAAGCTTGGCCAGACACTCAGTTCTAAGTTCCTATATGATGAGATTCGTCAGCACTTCGAATCATGATCGACCGACCTTTCTGATGAAGCGTCCGACTACAGCTGGCGGATTTGGCCAGCCCGGTCTACTCATTAATGATCTTGGCGTATGGATCCTCGGCGCTCCCTGGGAAATCCTTTGTCTTGCCGTCTCTCGTTAGGCATCTTCGCTGGATTCGGGTGAACCTTCCGATTATGCGAGGTCTCAGTCTCATTTTCGAGAGTACGTTGAGTGCGGATTCGCCGTTGCGTGGAGATATTGCGGCGAGCATCGTGCCCGTTGATGACATAGCCATGAGCTGCGCAATTGTTAAGTTGTATCTGCTTGCCAGTAGGTTGGCTTCAACTGTGATTGGCAGCTTTGCGAAGTCGACTGTGAAACCAAGCCCGGATATATCCGCCATCTCATTGAGCGCCGCAACAATTCCCCCCTCCGTTGCGTCATGCATCGCATTGACGCCCTCATGTTTGGCGAGGAGAAGGGCCTCCTTGACGCATGACTGCATCTTGATCATTCGCGCGAGTTGACGCGCTCTATTCGCGCCGAACAGCCTATTCGCCAAGGTTCGACGCGTCAATGCCAGGTTGATCAGAACCTCGAGGCCGAGAGACTTGGTGCAAAGGATGAGATCTCCCGGCCTGCCTCCGTCCGGGGTGACGAGCTGGTTTGAGTTGACGAATCCGTATGCGGTGCATGTGCCGACAAGGCAGGACAGCCCATTGTAGCTGCCTGTATGACCCGTGACTATCGTTGCGTTCAGTTGAGCAGCAGCTGCGCAGGCCTGACGCATCACGGAGCGGTAGCTCTCGAATTTAGTGCCCGGCGGGCCGAGTAGGTTCAAACTGAGATAGCGCGGCTCGGCTCCGAATAATGCAACATCTGAGGCCGAGTAGTGCACGAGCAACCATCCAAACCATTCCTGGGGCACTCCGATGCAGGGATCTGTAGAAACCACTAGGTATCGGTCTTTGCCAATCCTGTGAACTCCCGAATCAAAACCGGGTCGGGGCGGAATCACGATCTCTGCTGTTGGCTTGACACAGTTGAGCAACGCCAAGAGCTGCCTGGTCGGAAGTTTTCCCACATTGAACCCCAGCGGTCGAGGAATTGGAGAGGCAACGTTGCCTAGAGCGAAGTTATCTCCTAACATCCTTGCAGCGCATGCCGATGATTAGTCTTGCGAAGCTTCCAGGAGCGTGCTACAGCCTGTCGGCAAAGTCAAGGAGCAATGAGTGAAGTGAGCTGGACGTGGATGGAGGCACGGCTTCGCTCTTGCCAAACTCGAGGTGGAACTAACCCCTGCGGGAGGCCCGAGGACCTTTTCGCCTCGACGCTCTCTTGAGGTGGTAGTGGCCGTCGATATCTCTGTAGTACTCCTGCATGAAACTAGGTCGTGGCTGGAGTTTATGACTGCTCTGTAACTTGCCTGGACGCGCTCCGGTTACGTGGTGTTACCGGGATGTTTCCACAAAGATTGCCAGTTCTACCACTACGCAATCCGCGCGATCATCTTCACAAGGACCAAGACGCCCAATATGGTTGCCATAGTAATCCTGCGGTTAGACGCGACGCGCATACGCTCTGACTCCCCAGCTAACGCGGAATGCCCTTATTCGCCAGTAATCCAGCATCCGGGGTCTGAAGCCAACATATTCCCCGTCTCCTCATAGGCCCGACCTCGACATCCAGCGCAGACATCTCTGTGGCGGCATCTATTGCACTCACCTTCCAAGAGCGGCCTTGAACGGAGCTTGGCTAAGATCGGTGACTCTTCCCAGATCTTGACAACGCTCTCTTCTCTTATGTTGCCGAGCTTGGCCTGTAGGAGCATGCATGGGATTACATCACCGTTGGGAAGTATGGTGATGTAGCCATTAGGCATCCCCGCCGCACAGCCGCGATCATAGTACGGGATTCTTCGCAGGACATGACCTGGGAAATGCTTTGCCTGGACGTTCTTCTGCCTGAGGACTAGAGGGTACATAGGGCAGCCTGGCGTTCTAATCACGACAGGGCAGTCCCTCTGGGCTTCAGCCAGCCACTCCATGACACTCTTTCTTTCCTCTCTGCTCAGAATCTCTTGAGGACACTCCCTTCTCACCCTTGGAACCTGAACGAGGTCGAAGAACTCTGCGGCGTTCGCTCCACTCTTCACAGCCAGCTCTAGCATGCCTGGGATTTCAGGAAGAGACTGCTTCCTGATCACCATGCCGAATTGGAGCGGTAAACCCGCCTCTCCACAGGCTTCTACCCCTCGCATCGCGCTGTCAAACGACCCTTCCTCGCCTCTGAATGAGTCGTGGGTTTGACGCTTTGCCCCGTCCATCGAGATCTGTACACACTGAACGCCGATGTCCTTCATCCTCTTAGCGATCTCAACGTCTATCAGAGTTCCATTACTTCCCACCACTATCCTCATCTTCTTCTGAGAAGCGTACTTGGCGATCTCCAAGAAGTCATCTCTGGAGAGAGGTTCGCCACCGTCGAAGATGAGAAGTTGTATACCCCACCCCGCGAGAGTGTCAAGAAGCTTCTTCGCCTCGGATGTCGAGAGCTCGTCAGGCGCTGGCCTATCCGTGGCATCGCTGTAACAGTGCTTGCACTTGAGATTGCATTTCCTGGTAATAGCGTAAGAGACAAGATAAGGTGGAGATGTGTTAGGCATTTCGGACCATCCTGCACTTCTCTCTTCTCATGACTTCAGAAGTGTCCACGCTGCCGCCCTTGCACCATCTTCAGCGAGTGTTTCGGTATCTGCTCCAGCAATTACGATGACATCCTTCTCCGCCGGTCGAAAGTTCTCAAGGATCTGTTCAATGGCATCTCGCGACTCCCTGATCTTTGAATCATCGACGGGAGGCATGAGTAGCCGATGGTCCTTAAAGACGAGCGTTACAGCCCCATTTGCGCCGGCTCTCACCGCAGCGTCTCTCTGCTCGATCCCGCTAGCGACCTTGTTTGCTGCCTTTCTCACAAGAACCCCAAAATCGTAAGGGCCTACTGTGATCGGACTTCTGGAAACCCTCGACATCGGACCAATTTTCGAGCCCAGCTCTTTCAATATCGAAAATCCGCTTCTCGTCAGCTCGCATCCACGCTTTGAGATCTTAGCAAGTCCCGCTTCCAGAAGGCGGTCGATCAGAGTTCGTGTAGTTCCCTCGCCTAGACCAAGCCTTCCCGAGAGCCCAAGCCTACCAATTCGTTCTCGACCCATGATCTCGATGGCCTTGGCTAGATGGAGTTCTGTGAAGGAAGGAGTTGGCCCTGCCGCTTTCTGCTCAGCCAACCGTTTGAGCATACCTAAAGTACGCATGAACCTTCTCGACCTCCTTCTGGGAGTCTGGTCGATAAAATCTTGGCTCCGCCGGAATCATTGATCCGCTCCACGTCGCATTCGAAGAGAAAGCTGTAGCCTGCAAAGAGCCCGTCACATCCGTCACCCGTTATTGTTGCCGCCAGATTGTTTGCCTTCGCATGCTTCAGAGCGATGAATATTGGCACGTTATTCCTCACCTCCATCGGGTCGAATGTACGTATCACCTTCACGACCTCTGGAATTGCTTCGAGAACTTCGGTCCAGCTGAAACAATCTGTGATGTGCTCTAGACCAAGATGCTCCGCCATCTGCCTCGCAAATGTCAGGTCTGGGGCTTCTACACCATCGAATGCAGCTGTAATTGCTTTGAACGAGAATTGTCTTGAAGCTATTGCAACCAGAATGCTTGCGTCCAGACCGCCCGAGAGGAGTATGCTCGGGGCCTGATTCCTCTCAACCGCTCTCTCCAGTATGTGCCTGAGTTCTGAGCAGATATAGTTGATTTGGCGTAAATCTGCTGCAGCGTCCAAGTCTCCGTGAGCCAAGGATTGTTTCCTCAGAGCCGTTTTGGCTGCAAGGAAAGCCTATGAGGCCTCAAGAACAGCGTCGAGTTCTTTCTCTCTACCGTGAATTCTTCGATCCTTATGGAACGCCTGAAAATGGGGCCGTCGAGAACCATTGTGTGATACTCGCCGTTTTCACCGCAAACATCTATTCCAAATCTCTCGCGCAGGCTCTTAAGGGCCTCTATACGTTGCCTGTCCAGTTGGCGACCCAGCCAATCTGCGTCGAACCATGGCTCCTTGACGCATGTGAAGACAGGCCTAAACCCGTCCGAAACCACAGCATCTAGGATGTCATGAGTATTCTCATTCCACAAGGGCATGATAACATGGACGCGCAATCCTTCGCACACGTCTTCCATCCAGCGCTTATGGTCCTCAATCCAAATATTTCCAGTTACGATCCCCTCGATCCCTTCGCTGCCGATCAGGGTGGAAACCGACTGTCGATAGGTTTCCTTGTAGGGCTCCGCAACTTTGAGAGTCATATGCGGTATCGCCAAAGCCTCAGATTGGAGAGAGATTATCGAAAGCGGATGACACACGTAGGGCCAATCATTCAAGACGAAAGTGACGAGGGTCGCAACGTCGTGGTCCTGAGCCATAACTCTATGACAGGCGAGGCTAGACTCTTTGCCTCCGCTCCACAGGACAGCAACTCTCACAGCCCTCTAACCCCCTGATGTTAAGAAGTTCTGGCTACCGTTGTTAGGTGCGGCCCACACCCTGCTCTCTGAGACTTGAAGATCCGGTCGTAAGCTTCTGAATCAGCTCGATGGTCTTCATGCCGACCGTAGAGAGCAAGACTATGTTATTCGCGATGGCTGTTACCATGCTCGGAATAGCCGTGGCCAAAGCGGCTGCTATTGGAATGTTGAAGGAGAACGCAAACCAAGCGTTCTGAAGAAACTCGCTCAGAACAGTGAGAACTGCTGCGGAAGCACTCAACACAGCAACGTTTGGGTTCCCAGCGACGCGACGAATTGCTGCCCCACCAAGGCCTAAGACACCTATGATCGCTGCGATGAATGGTGTCCATGGTCCAGGCATCATGAACAAGTCGGAAATGACTATGATCAAAGCGCCAGCCAGGAAGCCTAGTGCCGGCCCGAAGGTGAAGCCGCTGACGAAAGCCAACGTCTCCGTCAAGCCGACTTTAATCAGGATGCCATAGAGAGGCATCGGCGCCGCCAAGGCTAGTTGCCCGAGGCCGATCCTGCAGACAGCACCAGCGGCGACCAAAGCCGAGACAACGCAGACCTCTCTTGAACGAAGCGTGAGATAGCGCCTCCACTAGAGTTATATTGGATGGATAATCCAACCAGATAACCTTGGCGGTGACCAGACTGTCACAGGACAGTTCAACTGGAGTAGCCGCGGGGGACCCCAAGCCTCCCCTGCTGGGGTACCTTGAGGAGAGACGAATAACGTTGAACGACTTAGTCGAAACGGCACTGGAACTCTTTGTTCCTCATCCTGGCGTGGAGGACAAGCAGAAGGCAACGGAGATAATCATCGAAGAGTTCAATGACGCCCTTTCGGATGTGAATGTCTCCTGCATGGTCGTTGCCTGTTATCGGGCTGAAGAAGACGCCAAAGCAGGGCTCGTTCCGGGTCTGACGCGCGAGAGGTTTCTGGGTCGTCCAGGGCTGGTGGCAGATGAGCTTCTAGGAATGATGATAGCGAACTATATTGCAGGCGCGAAGGGTATCTTCGAGTTCATCAGATTCGACCAGAGCAAGCCTGGAATCCTCAGCAAGTTGGGGCCGCTCACAAACGATGCCGTCGGCGGCTTAATTGCGGGTTGCTCGTCAAACATGTACTCTCAAGCCCTGAGGCAGAGTACGAGATGAACTGATTGACCGTACTCAGCGGCCTGAAGAACTCTCTAGCATTCCTAACGGTGATTCCGGTTGGAATGGACGAGGACGGGATCGCTCAGGCTGCAAAGTACATGCCCTCTTTCCCGATTATTGGGGCAATAGTCGGTTTCGCAACTGGAATGCTAGTCTGGGCTCTTCATGGCTTTCTGCCTTCTCTGATAGTTGGAATGTTGGGCTTAGGATTCATTCTGCTGCTTACGGGCGTTCATCACACTGACGGGCTACTCGACTTTGGAGACGCAGTAATGTATCGCGGATCGCCCGAAGATAAGATGCAAGTCATGCATGACCAGCAGACAGGGGCGGGCGGCCTAAGCCTCGGACTAATAGTCTTATCGACAACAGCTTTCAGCATCGCTGCACTGGATCGCAGCATCGTCATCCAGAGCTTAGTTGCATCAGAAGCATCATCCAAATTTGCCATGGTATTCCAGGCTTGGGCGGGCAAGTCTGCCCGCGAAGGCCTGAGCACGCCGTTCGTCAAAGCCATGCATGGAAGATGGCGATGGCTGCGCCTAGGTACGGCATTTGTCATCCTACTCGCAACATCCGTGCTCGCTTTGCGAATTGTCGGCGTGGCCGTGACGCTTGCTGGACCGCTCGTGGCTGCGACCATGCTCATAATCTCAAACAAACAGTTCGGCGGGATAACAGGTGATGTAATGGGGGCAACAAATGAACTGACTCGGCTGGCCTCGCTTCTTGTTCTCTTGGTGATTGCAAGGTGGGTGTGACTGCGCTCGTTATGGCTGGCGGGAAAGCTACGCGAATGAATGTTGCGACAGAAAAGCCGCTCCTTGAAGTCGGCGACAAGTCGATGATAGAACACGTTCTCGGCGCTTTGAAGCAGTCGAAAATGGTGGATCGAATCATTGTAGCGGTCAGCAGAAGCACTCCCCAGACTGCTCGCAAGGCGAGGGAATTGAGCACTGAGGTTCTAGAGACTCCAGGAGAGGACTACGTATCCGACATGAAATACGCTATTAGGAAACTCGGTCTTCGCGTGGTCCTAACAGTCTCCGCAGACCTTCCCTTTATCACGACTGAAATCGTGGATCAAGCAGTCGAGAAGTACAGGTCTTGCGGTAAGCCCTCTTTGGCGGTCATGAGCCCAGTCGACATCCTTCAGAGACTTGACTCGAAGCCAGAATATCTCTTTGAGGTCGCTGGAAGAAACGTGGTACCAATCGGATTGAACATCATTGACGGAAGTAGGATCGACGAGCCTGAACTGGAGCAGGCTGTACTCGTCACAGAGTCGGAGGAGCTCGCTCTCAACGTGAACACTCCGAAGGAACTGGAGGCTGCAAGGGAACGCTTCAAGAAGGCTAGAGGAGCCGATGCTGATGAGAAGAGGAGTAAGACACTATCTCCTCGAAGAGTACCGAGGACGTATCGTCTTGCCCGTATCTCGGTATTCTCCGCCCTCTCCGTCATCGGCTCCTTCATTCATCCACCAAGTCCCATTCAGACAGTGGCGTTCGATTCCTCGCCAGGTTTCTTCACTGCTCTGTACTTCGGAGCAATTGACGGAGCTTCGGTTAGCGGAATTGGACATCTCGTGACGTCAATCATCAATGGCTTCCCTCTGGGCATACTCCATCTACCTATTGCCTTGGGTATGGCTGCGGCGGGGGCAACGATAGGCTTCATCAATCGTAAGTTGGGGTCCATCCCCGCCGTCGTCGGTGGGATTGCGATCAACACCGGCTTGGTAGTTGTTGCGGTTCCCGCGCTGGGCTGGGCAGCAGCGCTCGGCTTCGTTCCCTTCCTCTTCTTGGCAGCCGCACTCAATGGTATCGTTGCCGCGCTTGCCTACGTGGGTGTGAGAGGAAGGCTCAGATTTTGAGAGCCTCGTCCAGACCCAGTCTCATCAAAACAAGTAGAGACATTCGCCTCTTCAGATTCGACAGAAGACGGATCATGGTCGTGAGCTGCGATTCTGCAGGAGGGATAGGGCCAAAAACCCTCGACAGAGTCAAGGTAGACGGCCGCACTGTGGGGAGATTCACGGCAAGGGTGGCGTTAATGGAGGCACTATCCGCGGGCGCCGACCCCATCTGCCTGGCGAACACACTTGCAGTTGAGCCCGAGCCGACAGGCATCCAGATCATCAAAGGGATACGGGACGAGGTAAGATATGCACGGCTCGACTCTCGAATCATCATGATCCAGAGCACGGAGAAAAATATCCCGGTCAGCCAAACAGGAGTTGGAGTAACCGTCGTGGGAACCGCCACTTCTCGATCACTAAAGATTGGGCGGTGCAGGCCCGGAGACGCAGTAGTTGCGATAGGCATCCCCCATGTCGGCGATGAAGTGATGATAGCTGAGAAGGAACGAAAAATCCCGGACACAAGGGATGTCTGCGGCCTTCTGAGCCTCCCTTTTATACATGAGATCATTCCCGTCGGATCTCAGGGAATATTGCACGAAGCCCTGACGATCGCCGGGGATTCCAATCTGCGGTTCACGTTGGGACGTGATTTGCGGCTTGATGTGACGAGATCCGCTGGCCCAGCAACAGTTGCCTTGTGCGCTTGCCGCCCTTCGCTCCTGAAGGACGTGTTTAGATCGATCGAAAAGCCTGTGAATCTCATCGGCACTTTGAACTGACACGCGAATCGCGTTGTGCAGGGTGACTTGGATGGATACATCAGACCCGGTGAGTCAAACTGGTGGTTCGATAGCTTTCTGTGGGACTAACGAACACCAGGCGATGGGCTCGCGATTGGCGAACGGTCCGACGAACAAGCTGGACAAGTGAGAAACTGGCAAATGAGCACAGAGAATAATCCTGACAAGATCGAGCGAGCTCAATTGCGCCGTGGCCTGGGACTACGAGACGGTGGCGTTAGGAGGCGGTGGCACAATAGGCGGAGAGATATTCGTTCTTGTGGGCGCGGCGGCAGGTCGGGCCGGGCCAGCTGCACTCCCGTCTATCACTCTTTCCTTCCTCGCTTCTCTACTTATCGCACTACCCTATGCTGAGTTAGCTTGCCGCTATCCACTTGCGGGTGGTAAACATAGGAATACGTCAGACGAAATTCCAGTTTTCCGCTAAGACAGACCGCGGATGATACTGCAAGCGACGGGGGTGAGGATGGTGTGGCCCCCGAGTAGCCATATACGTCATCACGGTTGTTCACAGAATCTGAAGCGACCGATTCGGACATAAGCCTTATTATTCGGACGGACTGATTTTTCTCGGAGAAAGGACCCCTTTGACGGAATATACAGTTAAGGTCAGGGACAAGGGCGAGGTCACGATACCAAAGGAGTTGCGTAGAAAGTATGCACTCAACGCCAAGACAAGTGTCAGGTTGATCCCGCAACAGGACGGAATTCTGATGAAGCCCAGACCCGAAGACCCAGTATCCGAGCTCAAGGGCCTAGCGAGAGGAGTTTGGCCCAGTGATCAGTCAAGCGTGGAAATCATAGGAGAGATACGAAAAAGCGCAGACTTTGAGGCCAGGGAGAAACTCTGATGCGCGTCCTGGTCGACACGAACGTCTTTCTGAATGTGGCACGTGAGGAGCACGAGTTCTTGCGTGGCTCGGAAGAACTGCTCAGAAGGATTGCACGCAGAGAGATTGAAGGGTTGGCGTCGTGCGTCGCACTCATGGAGATCAAGTGGGCGCTCCACGAAAGAGGAGAGCTAAGAAAGGCAGACAAGGCAATGTCGCTCATCGAAGAGATCGTCGAGATTGTTCCAGTAGATAGGGACATCGCCAAGTACGCCATTGACGCCAAGATATCAAGGGGGCTAGAGCTCCTTGACTCTATTCACGTGACGACTGCGATCGTCCAAGATGCCATTTTCGTAACGAGAGATGTGGAGCTAAGAAAGAAATGCCGGGATCTAGCTTCAATAGGAACTCCCGAGGAGATTCTTGAGGAGAAACATTAGAGAGACAGGGATGTAGACTCGCCAAGAGACATCCTTTTCCCCAAAACGGGAGAAGAGTTGCCGTGCGCTTCTGCTACCGTCAATTTCACTCCTGACATCAACCGGAGATTTGCACCGTCGATTAATTGCGGCAAATGTTCGGGGAAGGGATTGGTTCATTTCCTCGTCGAACATCTTCATTGAAGTCGGTCCGATGAGAAGTTCGGAACGTACCAGCAGATTCTCCACAGGTAGGTAGACATCCCAGTTAAGGGAATGGCTGTCTCAAGTCGCCGGAGCATTTCGTCTACATATGAATTAACACATGTTTCGATTTTTTGACGGTCGATAGCATACAGATTAGATGCCGCCGATCGGATGCGCCTCTCAAGCTCCTTCCGGGAGAAGATCTTCCCGATCACCGGATCCTTGCCTAAGAGGGTCACCAGTCTGTGGAATGCAGCAATCCCAACAGGACCTAACACAATGGCTTGCTTACCAGCTTCGAAGAAGAATTTGTGAGGACCCTTTATTGTCTCTTCAAACCGGGAAGTCTTGTCACGTGAGTCTTTCCAGACCCGAAGAAGCGCATCTGCGACCCAAGCGCGTGTACTGCTGTCCATCCAGACTCAGCAGGTAATTTCGTTAGCCTCGACTTAAGACCAATTTGCGCTTGAACGACCAAGTGGGCACTGCTCTGGCAACGAGGGCTCGTTTGCAGGACGCTCAGCAATGATGACCACTGCTAAGGCACGGCAAAGGAACCGAATGGCTTTCGGGAGGGTGAGAGTCCAAAAGCAGAATGGACGCATTGAAAGTGGAAGGGCTCTTCTCTCTCTGAAGAAAGGAGTACTTTGCGTATGGATCGGTAGTGCGGCCGCCGGGATTCGAACCGATTTGGGTTCAAAACCACTGGCCCTATCGCCAATCCAAAGCAACGATAGCGGTTATCCGCTGGTCTTGCTGACTTTGAGTACTTCCCGGTCCCAGAATCAATTCGCCGTAGGTTCTGGAATTTTTGTAAGGCCGTACTGCTATGCATCGGCTCGTTTGCCTCGGTATCGCAGCCTTTTAAGTGAGCTCTAGCGGTTGATTTGCGGCGGTCAGCTTGGGGTATGTCAGGGTGAAGGTCAAGGTGAGGAATCCTCAACACAGGACGCGCGAGGCTGAGGTTGAACTTCTCGCAGACACAGGCGCCATCTATTCCGTCATTCCCTCCACGATACTGGAGAGTGTCAAGATTGAACGAAGAAGCATGCGGAAGATGAGACTCGCGGATGGCAGAGTTATCGAGAGGCACCTGGGGATCGCTGAGATCGAAGCAAGGGGGGAGACAGCGCATAGCAATGTCATCTTTGGCGAAGATGGGGATGCCTCGGTGCTTGGCGTTACGGCGCTGGAAGAGCTGGGACTACAAGTCGACCCGGTCACTGGCGAGCTGAAACCTATGGAGCTTCTCCTACTATCGGCCTGTTAAGGTCGCAGATTTCGACGGCTTCAGACATCTTCACCAAAGGTCTCTCGGATCTG
>CAYMZN010000014.1:0-33835 GCA_964394935.1 uncultured Candidatus Bathyarchaeia archaeon
GACCTGAACGAACTTCTCCTTTGGAAGGGTGGAAGAATTCTGAAGAAGAACTTTCTCTCGGGGAACCTTCAGCTCATCGTCAAATCCTGCCGCTGCAGCAAGATCCAACCCAACATATCGGATATTGTGGAGAGGAATTCCTGCCTATCGATTCCTCCTGAAGTCTACTACGGTGGCTGGGAGGAGTACAGAGTGGTAGGGTTCAGGGAGAATGATTACAAGAAGATGTTACAGGAACTCGACCAGATTGGCCAGGTGAGGATCATCCAGAAGAGGGTTACTTCAGAGAAGAGCATCCGTGATACCTTCGTGGTCTCCCTGAACAGCGTCTTCTCGCAGCTAACAGAGAAACAGGCGGACTCCTTGATTGCAGCCCTAGAGGCGGGCTACTACCAGATCCCAAAAAAGGTGACAACAACCGAGATTGCTGCCAGAACCAAGGTTCCTCGAACAACATACGAAGAGCACCTCAGGAAGGCGGAGAGCAAAGTACTCCAAGCCATCGCACCATACGTTAGGCTCTACACGTCAGGCGTCAAACCGCTCGAGCAAGCCCTGAAAATCCCTGCACGGTGAACGAACGGGCGCATTGGATATGACTCATCTTACCAGATGTTAGGAAGGCCGTTGCGAGTTTCGGCCGGCATTCGAGCAGTATCCTGAACATGAGTTCAGCGCTGGCTATCAGGTTCGGTGACCTCTGAGGTCGAGGTACCACGCCCTACTTCCCTAGGGGGTTCCTATGCGCTAGAGCATAGAAACCGGGCTGGCCTGCTATGGGCTACAGGCGTCTCTCGCTCTATCTTGACAAGCTTCGAGCCTATCCGATCAAGCGGCTTGCGAGCATGGAGGGATGGGAGGCGGCTGACCTTCTACGCGTGCTGATAGTGCTCGGCCTACGAGAGGCATTCCAAGATACGGAGCATCTCGCCAGGAGACTGAAGCATGGTGCGTCTGTCAGCCGCATCCTTCGCCCCCTCAAGGCGGAGACCGCAAGCAGCGTAGTTATGGACCTACGTCTACCTGAAGGGCTCGCCACAATTGTCGACATCTATGCGCGCAAGACCGCAGCAAGCCGGAACCAAGCGCTCGGAGAACTCATCTCGGCCGGGACTAAAGTGTACTGTGAATCCGAGCTCTCATTCCAGAAAGCGCTCAAAGCATCACGTAGAGAAGAGGGACCGACGAGCGGTCAACTGGATTCTGCTTGAACAGTACATTGCAAGCAGCGCTGGACTCGCAAGATTCAGAATCGTTCGTTAAGCGCCGGGGGTGGGATTTGAACCCACGAGGCCCAAAGGGCCATCGGCTTAGCAAGCCGACGCCTTACCTGGATTCCCAAGACGCTCTTCGCGTGTTTCTAGGCAACCCCGGCATCCAACCAAGCCTGAGCGGTCCCGCAGACTGATAATTCTTCCGAAAACTGCCGCCGCATGTTTTGGTTCCGAAATCTCTGTTTTCGGTCTGGGCCTTCGTCCTCGCGAATCGGCCCTCGGGCCTAAAATGATTGTCCAGATCAACTCTCCAAGTAGCCCTGTAGGATTTTGAGTCCGTCGCTGTCGTTGACCTGGTAGACCGTATCTCCCGTCGCAAGGTCAATTACAATCTTGGCGACGGGGGCTAGGCCGAGCGTGGATTTGAGCTTCTTCCAACCGTGCGGGTGCTTTGTGACGACGTGTGTAACACCATCCCAGACCATCTCAGCGAGGCTTCGGGGAAGTCTTGATGCGAATGAGCCTGACTTGGCCACGGTGTAGCCCAGCCTCTCAGAGGCCTTGCGAAGTTTCTCGAGGTTGATTGGTTCTCTCAGGATGACCCAGAGCTCCTTTCCAGATGGAAACCGCACAATGTCGACATCTTTGATGCCAGGGAGCCATCTGAGCTCTGACGCCACTGATTCGGGGTCGGCGATCATGAACTTGCGAGAGAATTCATCGGAAAAGAAAAGCGTTTCCAAGCTGTCTCAGAAGCGAGCTAGGAGCTATGGCTTTGTTTGCTCTGTGCCCACAGCCTCGGAGAAGCGAACTGCCTCATCACCTCTTCGTTTGCTTCGTGGTACGCCCTTGCCAGCTCGCGCGCGACATCCCAGCTGAGCCCGCTCTGGAGTAGCTGATCCTCGAAGGCATCGGCAGCTCGGCGCAGATGGGTCCTCATCTGCAGCGGGAGCAAGAGCAGCGGAAACAGTTTGAGCACGTAGTATGCAGACCGCGTGACGGCCGTCACTGAAACCATGCTTCATTCCTCTATTGACTTGCTGCTTGGCAGGCTACCCTTTCTCGAGCTCGCGCTTGATCTTCTCTTTCAGCGTCTCCTCGAATTCTTCCCTACGCTCGAACCTCCGTGCGTGTTTGACAACGTCACCGATCTTTGTGAAAATGCTCACGTAATCTTGGGTCATGCGCAAAGCCACATCGTCCGGAAGTCCGCCTGCTTTCAGCTCTGTGTAATATGTCGCGGCTGCATTCGCCATGTTACGTGCGGATTCTTCGGAGAAGACGGCGTTGACGAGTCCCTTGATCAGTCCTGGCACCTTGTCCGATACGACGGAGAGGATCTCAGCGACCTCTTCTGGGCTCTCGTGCTTGCGTTCTTTTTCTTTGCTCATTCCTATTCACCTCACGTCTTTCATCGCCCACAGATCAGGTCTGGTCACTGGGGATAGGTGTTCTGTGCAAAAGTGACCACCCAACTGGTCACTCGGCCAGCTCGTAGACAGCGCCGCGGCCCTTCCCCGTTCGGACGATCCCCTCGTCCATTAATCTGCGGATACGCGATCTCACTATCCTACGTGAGGCATGGCCTCTGGCTTCCCTTATCGCTCGTTCGATCTGGGATGTGTTTTGGGGGCCGTTCAAGGCTAACGTCTGGATTATCAGACGGGAAATCTCGTCCTTCTCAACTGAGCGCCGGTGAAGATACTTCCTCGCCGCTGAGAGCCTTTCAAGTGCGGTGATGGGTTCCTTCACAAGCAGCACCCCCGCTCGGAGGTTGCTGATTGTGGACGCAAGTTCGGGATGGTCAAGCGAGTCTGAGAGGATCCTCTCGATGGCTTCAAGCCTATTCATGATCGTGTCGAGCTTCCGATCCAGCTCCTTTATCTTCGCTTCTGAAGCTTCCGGCAACACGATCACAAAGCAATGGTCTACAGCCGGCGACTACGGTTCCTTTTCGACGCGGTAGCTTGTGGTTACTTTCACTTCCTGGCGGAAGATCCCTCTCACAGAGCAGTACTTCTGTTCTGAAAGCTCTATCGCCCTCTTGACAGCGGACTCTCTGACGTTTCGTCCCCGGACAATGTACTGAACCTGTATGTTCTCATAGTACCGCGGATCTTTCTTCCTTCTAGTTCCCGTCACATTCATCTCCAGCCCGGAGACATCTTGCCTCTGGCGTTTCAGGATCCACACAACATCCATACCCGTACATCCTCCAAGCCCAACTAGCATGAGTTTGACCGGCCGGAATCCACGTCCTTCACCACCACCTTCCGGGTCGGCATCCATTGTGAGGGAGTCGCCTTCTTCCGTCGTAGCGACGAAACGCATTCCGCCCTCCCACTTGACTTTCACCAACTCGTTCATCTTCGTTCCGAGCATTCACGATGAGATGCGGTTCAGAAATACAAATGCTTGCCTTGGGAGAATTGGCGGCTGCATCTACGCGCAAGCGTGAGGCCGTTCAGAGATGATTTATTATCGGAGGTTGCTTTCAGGTAATGCGTGCCCTTGGAGATAGACGACTTTTGCTCGAATATCGTGGTTTGAAGATGAGCTGGCTCGGCCACGACGGGTTCAGGATCAAGAACACGAAGACGATCTACGTAGACCCGTACCTGATCAAGACCAGCGAGGAGGCCGACATCATCCTCATAACCCATGAGCACTACGACCATTGTAACCCCGGAGCTGTCAAGAGGATATCTTCTGCAAAGACGACGATAATCACAACGGCGGTGGTGAAATCCCAACTCTCCGGGACGAAGGCGAAGGAGATACGGGCCGCTAGGCCTGGCGAGAAGATCGTCGTTGACAATGTGTCCATCCAAACAGTTCCATCATATAACGTGAACAAGTTCAGATCTCCCGGCACACCGTTCCATCCCAAGCAGGACGAAATGCTCGGGTTCATCATCACCATCGACGGAGTCAGGATCTACCATGCGGGAGATACCGACTCAATCCCCGAGATGGAAGGCCTCAACGTGGACATCGCATGCCTACCTGTCAGCGGCACCTACGTCATGACCGCCGACGAGGCCGCCGAGTCAACGCGACGCCTGAAGCCGAAGATCGCTATTCCGATGCACTACGGTTCGATCGTTGGCGACGAGCGTGACGCCGAAAGATTCAAGAAACTCGCAGCATGTGACGTTCGCATACTATCGAAAGAGTAGATCCACTCCCAAGACGGGAGGTGGTTGCGCTCGGTGTCTACAGCCTGTGCCTCAGGCTGCGTAGGGTTCCAGCTGTGTTCTTCTTTGCGCCTCCATACGCTATTCTCAGGCGTCCGCTTATGGCCCTCGGTCTTCTGCGGCGTTTTCGAGATCTCGATATTGCACGCGCACCTCTCTTTCGCTTGGCCATGGTTTCACTATTCACCTCTTGGAACTAAGAGTATCTCGACATGCTCTCATCCTCATTGGAGTTTCCTCACGTACGCCCGCACCGCATGCTCAAGACCCACTTGACTCAGCGGAATCTCCACCAGGCCGCCAGCCGGGCTCGTAACGAAAAGTGATGCTGCCTCCTTCACTGCAATGTCGAGCTTCGCGATCCTTTCTTGCAGGTAGGAGCTGGTCTTGGCGCTCGGCAGTGTTTCGAATATGCTCGGCGCGACGAGCTTGGCGCAAGCGAACATCGCCCAAGCTATGTCTCTGATCTCCCATTGTGCGTCGCTTGCGCATCTCAGCGCAAGAACATGTAGGAGCTGCCTTGGGTTCATTGAGGTGACGATGTTGGTCACGGCGGCGTTGGGTCGCACGTACCTTGCATCCTCAGCTTTGACTCCCATCCTGAGGAGGCCTTCCTCCATCTGCGCTGTAGCGTCCATCATGTCATCGAAAGTCATCTCCAAGTTCGATCCATGGATCTGAACTGGAACCTTGAGATCTTGACCTATGCTCGGAGGCCTGACATAGCCACGGGTGCGCGTGATCTTCACGTATCTTTGGCTCTGTTGAGAGAATGAAGCGAGTCTGTGCCGAACAAGCTGATGCGTGCAAGCCCGAGAAACATGTTGCAGGTCAAAGGTCAATAGTGCATGCTCTAAGATGTCCAGATGATCAACTTCGAGTGCCTTCCGGAGCAGTGACTTGACTCGCTGCTCATCAAGAGGTCTCTCGCCCTCAAGCGTTTCGGTGCTCTCATTCGAGTACGAATGCAGATCATACGCGGGATAGGCTGAGTAGCACGAACGCATCGACGCCGCGCAGACTCGCTCCGTCTGCGGATCGTATGAGAAGAGAATGACCTTGGATTCCAAAGCCAGAGTCACCACAAGAAAACTCAGACGTGAGATGTGATTGTCCAGCTCTTTAGTCTCTTCGGTCAAAGAATTTTATCCGCGATGGGAATAAGCCTAAATGGCGGTTCCCCTCATGCAGGCGCTCCAAGCAGGAAGCAGCAAGTCTTGTCGTGGACAGATGAACGTGCGAAGGTTCTGGCGGATATCAAGAAGCTTGAGCCAACCGATCGGCTCTCAATCTATTCTGGTTTGATCAAGCTGAACTCAGCGCTCTTTGAGAGTGTGCGAGGCTGGGACAGCTGGTTGAGGAACCCCGCGTTCATGGAGACTTTTTCGCAGGACGAGTTCAATGAGATATTCACTAATTTCAAAGAGGTTGCGACAAAGTTCCTTCAGGAGGACATCAAATGGACCGGTAAGAAGGAACAGGGTCCTCCGAAGACGCCACGGGCTGAAAGAGGCGAAGCCGAGAGGCGCTACGCCTAGCCCACGGGAGTAGGAAAGAATGAGCTGTGCACCGTTTGTGCAGACTCCAGTTGAAGTCGCGAAGAAGATGATTCAGCTGGCAGATCTGAAGCCGGGGCAGGTACTATTCGATCTGGGCGCCGGGGACGGCAGACTCGTGATCATGGCTGCACTGGAAACGGGCGCATCCGCCGTGGGGGTCGAGATGAGGGACGATCTAGTCGAGAGAGCGCGCTCAGAGATCAAGAGGCTGAATCTCGAAGACAGGGCAAGGATGATTCATGGCGACCTTTTCAACGTCGACCTCAACGACGCTGATGTTGTCACCCTCTACCTTACCACAAGCGGAAACGAGCGCCTTCGTCCAAAGCTAGAGACTGAGCTAAGGAAAGGAGCCAGGGTCATCTCACACGACTTCAAGGTCGGAAACTGGAAGCCCTTAGTTGTCTACAACGAGTTGCTGGGGCACGCAATCTACGAGTATGAGATAGGAAAACAACTCTAGGTAAGCCAAGGCGGCAGCGAGCGTACAACCCTTTCGATCCTGAACACACGACCTGACATACACTGTCAGGGCATTAACAGGCGACCAGCTTGGAAACCAGCCTTCGCACTTCCATTGCCGTAATTGCGCTATCCGGCGTCCTATGGGGCACCTCCTTCGTCGCCGTGAAGATCGGGTTGGAATACGTCGACCCGTACACCTTTGCGCTCCTGAGGCTACTGGCAGCCTTCGTATTCTCAGCTGCTTTCCTGTTCATCGAAGAAAGGCCTAGAGTGACAATGCTTCGTGAACGGTCAATCTGGATCCTCGGAGCTCTAAACGCGGGGGGCTTCATCTTCCAATACGTTGGGCTCACATACACTACGGCAACGCGAACCGCCATTATCGTCAACTCGAACGTTGCAGTAACAGCGTTGCTCAGCTGGAAGATCTATCATGAGCCTGTGGGTGTCGCCAAGATTGTAGCGCTTCCAACGGCGATTCTCGGCGTGTTCCTTCTAACAACCGGCGGAGATGTCAGCAGCCTCTCCGGCGGACAATCGATGGGCGATCTCCTCGTGCTCCTAGCTGGCCTCGTTTGGTCCCTTTTCATTGTCTTGAACAAGCGCGCAGTCTCAGGTAAGGGCTCCGAGGTCTCTCAGATCGTTACATGGGTGATGCTCGTGACCTCTATCGGAATCGCGCCTTTCACGTTTACCCTTGGAACCGTTGGACGTGTCGCAGTTCCTTGGGAAGGATGGATCGCCGTCGCCTACACGGCGGTTTTCTGCACGTTCTTACCGTACCTGCTCTTTTCCAAAGGTCTCAGGTATGTAGGCGCTACCCTTTCCTCACTGGTTCTCCTCATCGAGGTCATAGTGGCGATCGTCTCGTCAGCTCTGATCCTTGGCGAACAATTAGCACTGGGAAGCGGTCTCGGAGCGGTCCTCGTGTGCGCATCCATAATCTTGGCCTCGAGAGAATCTGGCTCGCGCTAGAAGCTTGACAAATATCAATACGAGCCCTGTTGGTTCTCCATGTAGAGGAAAGGCTCGTGGAGATGAGCAGGAAAGACCTCGCCAAGATGATTGATCATACGCTCTTGGATCCTTCCGCAAGCCGGGACAGAGTGGAGAGGCTGTGCGAAGAGGCAAAAGCATACGATGTCTACGCAGTCTGCGTGAATCCAAGCTGGGTTTCACTTGCCGCCAATCTGCTGCAAGGATCAGACGTCAAAGTCTGCTCGACCGTAGGTTTCCCGCTTGGCGCCTCCTTGACAGAAGTCAAAGCGTTCGAGGCCGGGACCGTGGTGCGTCTAGGAGCTGCTGAAGTGGACATGGTCATCAATATCGGCGCACTCAAGTCTCAAGACCTACCGACCGCTCGAGAGGACATATCACAAGTCGTCAAGGCGAGCAGAAGATCGCCCGTCAAAGTCATCATAGAAACCGCCTACCTGAGCGAGCAAGAGAAAGTCCAGGCGTGCAGGCTCGCAGAGGAAGCGGGCGCAGCGTTCATAAAGACATCAACTGGCTTCGGCCCCGGCGGCGCCACAGTCGAGGACATCCTCCTAATTCGGAAGACCGTTGGAAGCCGGCTGGGAGTGAAAGCTTCAGGCGGAATCCGCACACTCAAAGATGCGCTCGAGATGATCACCGCAGGAGCCACCAGAATTGGAAGTAGCAGTACGGTCCGGATCCTCGAAGAATGCCCCATCTAGGCATCCAACTAAAGAGGCTGTTGGCAAGCAGCGAAAGAGTCCGCTAAGTCATTCTATAGCCAAATTGACTATTGTATTCGTTATGAGACAATATTTCCAAAGCCAACACCACGATGCCCGCACCCTCGAAGATCAGCGTATAGGTGATACGCCACTCGCGTCCTAAATCGTACTTGAAGAGGTTCGTCAAATCCCAACGCTGAGCATATGAAATCGGCAGGTCGAACCACCTGAAACAAGGCGTCTTCCGAGGAGCTATACCTTCGGTTTTCCCGGTTATCGCGCTGCGAGGAAAAGAGATTTCGTTCCCGGCAGCAACGACTTTGGACTTGCCGACTTGTGCTCAAAGGCTCTAGCGGATGTTGATTTCCGTGATGACTGTATGCAGGTGAGACCTTGTGGAAACTTAAATTGGAGCCGAAGACTGAGGTTGGCCGCACAGAGACATGACTAGTCCATGTTAGAGGTAAATATGCCACGCTTGGACGAATCGATGCGCACCGGAAAGCTCATCGAGTGGCTGAGAAAGGAAGGCGATCGAGTTGAGAAAGGCCAGCCGATCGCGCTCGTTGAAGGAGAAAAGACAACTTTCGAGATAGACGCCCCAGCATCCGGAATCCTCCGCAAGACGCTCCATTCACCCGGCTCGGACATTCCGGTTGACGAGCCCATTGCAATGATTGAGGCTGACGCAGACTAGGATAGGCCATCAGGAGTGGACCACGCAATGCCATCAAGCGCAGTGGACGACTTGGGTTCGGCGAAGCAAACTCTTTTCGAGGGTGGCTTGACTCTTGCTGTCGCAAAGAACGGCAAGATTCTCTTCAAGAGCAGGTCGCACGGCGTCAGCGACATGCTGGCGATGATTGATGAACTTGGAACACAGGCTGACGGCGCCTCGTTGGCCGACAGTGTCGTAGGCAGGGCTGCTGCGCTTCTCTGCGTCTACTCTAGGGTTATCGCTGTCTATGGCGCCAGGATGAGCGAAGGCGCCGCAGCCATCCTTAGAGCGAGAGGGATTTGTTACGAGTCCGGTACGCTCGTTCCAAGGATACTGAATCGCGAAAAGAATGACATCTGTCCCTTCGACAGAGCCGTCTTGGGAACAGAAGATCCAAGCGTCGCACTCGAAAAGTTGAAGGCTGTAAGACTAGGATGAGGCGAAATGGGATGAGTATGACGAACCGTTTGCTGATATCGATACTCGGAGGAGAGCTATTGACCCTGTTAACAGGTTTGGTCCCCAGCACGCCACCCGGGCTCGTCGGCGCGATCCATCATGGATACCCGCTTCCTTGGCTCTTTCGACTTGTAATAGCTCCACAATACAACCCCTGGAGAATCGATCTGCTGAACTTCTTCGCTGACATAATCGTTTGGGCCGTAATCGTAGGCATAGTGGTCTTCCTCGCGGCAAGGTTGAGAAAACCGGCCAGAGCCTAGCAACACTCTGACTCCTTACGTAGAACCTCAGGCTTGCTCAGGTAGATTTCCGGCGAAGGTTAGAAAGTATATTTCCCCTAGGCCATCAAGATAATTGTCTAACAGGCGAATGCTGAAGGTGAACCGGTGCTTCCTAGACAATGGGTGGACCGACTGTGAAGTGCTCCGATTTCTTCAGGACTCCTCGGCGGACGTCGTAGGGTCCCTGGTAGTGGGCAGACTTCTTCTTTATGAAGCGGCTCTACAGGTCACCGTCAGTACCTCGGGCTTCCTATTCAGCCGGCCCTCGTATCATTATGGCTAATCGAAATCTCAGAGTTCGAACGCCTTCTTAAGACGAGTTCTTCTCGACAATCACTTCGAGCAAGGGTTCTCTCTACAGATCTTGCGACAGGCCGAGCGCACTGGTGATTATCTGGGTCCCTTCCTCGTCGAATGCGATATCTCGAACTAGGCTGAGCGCTACAATCGTGCCGACAGAAATATCAATCCCGGAAGTGTCCCCTCTCGCGAATAACGTTTCCAACGCCAAGACCATGGCATCCCCATCTCCTTCGGCGGCTAGCTCAATCACTGAACGCATTTGCTCATCCAGGATGAGTCGCTGCATGTAATCAACCAGCTTCGCGCTGATCCAACTGGTCTTCTCTTGGAGCGTTGGAAACTCTAAGAAAATTGGTGAACGCCCTACGGCCTGTGCAAGAGAGTTGTATGTGGCAAGGAATCCTCCCAGCGTATCGTCACCGGAGGGCGTGAATCCAGATCCCAAGCCGACGATCCTTAGGGCGGCATCCCGAAACCGCGCTTCCATGCTTGAGAGTCTCAAAGGAAAGACTCCGTCCTCCAAGAAGTGCGCTACTCCATCATGAGCAAGGCCACGCGGATCCAACACGCTTTGACGCGTGTCGATGATATTGAGGAGGAAGCAAATGACTCTGAGGGCTTTTCCGATTTCGGTAAAGTCGGGGCTCAGTTGACTTGTAACACTTGACTTGCTCCGGAAGGATGGCACGTTGCGGAGATCGATAGAAATCTCTGCCACCTGTATCTCTTTTCCGTGGGAATAAACCGGATCCAGTGGTTTGACTGCTTGGTCCAACCTCAAGGTTGAGTCAAAATTGAGCGTTATTGGTGATCGTAATGAGCGATTTGTCACGAACAGTAACTCGCCATTCAGAGCCTTCACGTAGAACGAGTTCGGAAATGTGCTCATTACTTGCCCTATGATTCCCGAGTTTCCTCCGGTTGTGAGCGCCTCTGCTGCCAGTGATCCTATGTACTTCGCTCGCAGGGTGACTGGCATTCTTTCGCCCTTAGAGGCCGTATTTTTGCGCGTACGATTTGAGTGCTTGTTTGAATATCTCTAGTGGGAAAGACACGATTCCGGCGCCGACCTGCCCGATTCCAGCTTCCTTGTGGGCTATTCCCGTGTTTATGGTTGGTGTGATCCCAGTCCTCACGACTTTCCGGATGTCGATTCCGGTCGGTGTGCCCTGGAAGTCAAGGAACGGGATGATGAAGTACTTGTGTTTCGCGTGGGTGATCTCGTACATCTTTTGAGTGTTCTCGATGGCGTAGGCGACGGTTCCGCCGACCCATGAAACGATACCGGGTGCGGCAGCCATTGCAAAGCCACCGTAGCCGGCGGTTTCAGTGATCGCGCTGTCGCCTAGGTCCGGGTTTGCGTCCTTCTCACCGTATCCGGGGAACCAGACGCCTTTCGGGATGGGAGCTGGGGCGGTGAACCATTCATTGTCGAGTCCGCTCACCCAGATGCCGGCGTCTGTTCCGTTTCTCGTGAGCACGGTCACAATCGTACTGTACTTGATATCGTGAGCGGCGAGTGTCATCGCTTTGCCGCTTGCCATTCCTAGGTTCAGCAACGTGAAATTGTTCTGGTTCATGAAGTTGAACGACTCGATCATGATCTTCTTGTCGATTCCGGTCCGCATCATGTAGGGAGTGATCTCACGTAGGAAGAGTGAGGTTGCGGCGTTGTAGCGGTTGTGGCAGTCATCTCCCATCGTCAGTGCTTGTGTAATGATGGGTTTCATTCCGACGCCTTCTTTCTCTTTCCTGATCTCTTTGATTGTCGCCTCGAGTGTATTGGCCAGCGTGTCATGCATCCAAGTCAGTCTCTGAATGACTTCGCTTGAGTAGGCTCCATATCTGAGAACTTTTCCGATCCCTTCGTTCAGGTTTGAGTAGGTCTTGTTGCCGTATTTTCGGTCGTGTACGATGTACACAGGCATGTTTGGTGAGATTATCCCCGCCATAGGGCCGGCGGCATCATGATGATGGTTCGGAGCGAATGTGATGGCGCCAGACTTCGCGAGCTTCTCTGCTTCCGGTCCGTCACCCGCCCAACCTTCATAGATTGAGGCGCCCATGGCAGCTCCCCTCATCGGGCCGCTCATGCGATCCCATTCGATCGGAGGGCCAGCGTGCAGAAGCATCTTCTCCTTCATGCCGGGGATGACTTTGCGAGCGAGTCCCACATCCACCCAGACTGGGTCGGACTCCATCATTCTCTCGACGGCTTGCTGATTCGCCTTCTCAATCTCACCCTTGATCGCGCCTGGATTTCGCGAAGTCACAAATCATCCCCGGCTCGTTGGCCCCACCAAAGTATAAGAGAATTTTGAAAGGCTTAACTTGCGCTTGCAGATAGTGGGCAGCGGCCCTTGCCATTGAGCAAAGTAAGCGACGTTGTGAGGAAGAATTTCCACAGAGACTCGCTCCAACTTCTTCACATCTCAGAGGAAGCGAAGAAGATCGATGGCGTCAAAGACGCTGCTGTCGTCATGGGCACAACGACCAACAAGGAGATCCTGCAGAAACTTGGTCTTCTCACTGATGATGGACGAGCGGCTTCGGAGAGTGATATGATACTCGCTGTGATGGCTGACTCGCAGCCTCTCATAGAGAAAGCCTTGCAGCAGATCGAAGAAATGATTTTGAAACCACCCGAGCCGAAGGGACGAGCCTTCTACAGCGTAGATGCTGCGCTGCAGGCGGTCCCCGACGCGAATCTCGCGATCGTCTCCATTCCCGGCGAGCACGCGAGAGAGGTAGTCCTCAAACTACTCGACAGAGGCCTGAGCGTACACTTGTTCAGCGACCGTGTTCCGCTTGGGGATGAGCTTGAACTGAAGCAATACGCGAAGGAGAGAGGCTTACTCGTAATGGGGCCTGGGGCCGGCACCTCAATCATCGGCGGTAAGGCAGTCGCGTTCGCCAACGTTGTCAAGAAAGGAGGAATTGGGATCGTCGCGGCCGCGGGGACAGGACTGCAGGAGGTAAGCGTCCTCCTGAGCGAAGCTGGTCTCGGAATATCCGAGGGATTGGGAACCGGCGGAGGGGATGTCAAGACGAAGATTGGCGGCATAATGACTCTTCAGTCCATAGAGGCGCTTGAGCAGGACCCGGAAACCAGCACGGTGGTCGTGGTCTCGAAGCCTCCAGATGTCGATGTGAAGAGGGCGATACTCGACCACATAGCGAAGAAGACAAAGAAGCAATATGTGACCTGTTTCGTGGGTGCTGAGAGCTATGATATTCCTGCAACTGCACGGGCACGCGTTAGAAGAACGAAGACACTACACGCAGCAGTTATAGAAGCAATTCGAGCTGCGGACCCCAACCGCCAAGCTGAGATCACGAAGCAGTTTGCATTGTCCCGGAACGAGCTTATCTCTCTCACAAACAAGATCGGGAAAGGATTGAGCGAGAAGCAGAGCTACATCAGAGGGCTCTACACGGGCGGAACGCTCGCCTACGAGACGCTAGTGATACTCGGATCAGTGATTGGTGACGTGTACTCGAACGCTCCTCTCGATCCCAGGCTGAAGCTAGCTGACTCCTATCATAGTGTGAAGGATTCAATCGTCGATCTCGGCGAGGAAGAATTCACCATAGGCAGGGCGCATCCGATGATAGACCCGACGATTCGAAAGATGAGGCTCGTAGAAGAGGCGAAAGATCCCGAGGTCGCCGTGGTCATGATGGATTTCATGCTCGGATACGGTTCTCACTCCGACCCCGCAGGAGCCATGCTCGGCGCGATCTCAGATGCAAAGAAGATAGCCGAAAAGGATGGTAGAGCGCTTCCGATGCTTGCGCACGTATGCGGGACCGAGCAAGACCCACAACCCCTCTCGGAGCAAGTCGCAAAGTTACGCAGGGCTGGGGTCGAGGTTTTCCCGACGAACGCTCTCATGGCGATTTCAAGCGCGCTGATCTCCCGCAAGGGAGAGATCGCTACCTCGACCCTAGAGGACGTGTACCGGAATTTCCTTGGAGGTTTCTAGTGGGAGGCAAAGACTTGGTCGACGAGATCGTGAAACTGTTCGTTTCAGAGCTGAAAGTTCTCAATATCGGGCTTGAGATCTTCAACGACGCGTTGAAGGCCCAGGGTGTCAATGTAGTTCAGGTCTCATGGCAGCCGCCTCCGAAGCTGGAGAAGGAGTACGAGGACATACTCTCGAAGGTGCTCTAGCTCTAGGGAGAACGTGTCGCCCGACCTTCAGGAGCCCAGAGTCCGCTAGCAGTCGGCTTGGTGTCTGGGCTTACAGAACACCAACGTTTCAGTGTGAAACGGCTATATACCGTTGAGCAGGCACTTATATGTCGATCTACGATGCCCGAGGAAAAACCGGCAATCAAGGTGAATGTCATCAAGCCGACACAAGCAATGCTCCTACGTTCAGACTCGACCCTACCTTACGAGCCCGACGGTAGCTCTTCCTGACAACGCCGAAACTAGGGCCCCCGCGGACACTCTATATTGTCCAAAAGAGCGAGTCTATACCTGGAAGCGGGTCATCCTCAACGTTTTGCTTTCTCAATCGCGGCCTGCTTTTTTTGATTGTTCAGCTTCGCACATTCGAGTATGGCTTCGATCATTTGTTTGTAGGTTCCGCAGCGGCAGATGTGGCCGCTCAGGTAGTCCTTGATCTCCTGCTCCGTCGGGTTCGGGTTGACTTGGAGAAGATAGTATGCCGTCAACACGAAGGACGGTGTACAGAACCCGCATTGCATCGCCCCTTTCTCGACGAAGAGTCTCTGTATCGGAACAAGCTGCCCTTCGGGAGCCAATCCTTCAGCCGTCTTCACGTCTTTACCGTCGGCCTCTACTGCCAATACAAGGCATGACTTCACGGGCTTTCCGTCAAGGAGGACGGTGCAAAGGCCGCATTCCCCCCTCCAACATCCGGCCTTCACACTCTTCACCCCAACTTTGTCTCGTACGACATCAAGAAGCAGTTCGTTGTCTTTGATCTCGACCCTTCTGTCTACTCCGTTCACTTTCATGCAGATCATTTGCGCCATTTTCCTCAGCACCCGAGCAGCTCCCGGAATGCCCTGATCGAGAGTACTCCCAGCATGTGTGATCGGTACTCCGCCGTTGCGAGAACATCCGTCATCGGTTCTACACTCTTCATGATGACCTTGACCGCCTCGTCTATCAGCTGCGTGATCGGAGCTTTGCGTTTGAACAGCTCCTCAACATCGCGTACTCTGGTCGGTGTCGGCGCTATTGCTCCGTAGGCCAACCTTACCGTTCGATTCTCCGGCCTCGAAGGATTCGCACACAATGCCGCGACGTTTGTGACGCTGAACTCGCCGCTCGACGTGTGCTTCAAGAAGAGGCTCCTTGAATTCTCAGGCGGAGCCTTCAAGTGGACCGCAACCGCGATCTCGTTCGGCTCAAGCGCGATCTCCGCCACTCCCCTGATGAATTCCGACACGGGGATCCTTCTTTTTCCCTTCAGGCTCGCAGTCTCGACCTCTGCATCGAAGATCAGTAGCGGTGCAGGGCTGTCAACATACGGGAGCGCCTCGCATAGATCTCCCAAGAGCGTTGACCGGTTCCTGAGGACTGGATCGCTGAGAAGGTAGATACAATCTCGAAGCGCCTTGTACCTTTCTTTCAGTGGTTCGAACTCCAGAACGCTATTCAGATTCACAGCAGCGCCAATCGTGAGCCCTTCGGAGCCCTCGTCACGGAGCGTTTGGAGTTCAGTGATCCCCTTGATATCCAGAACGTACCGTGGGTCGACGAGGCGCTCCTTCATGAAAGCAAACAGTCCAACACCGCCAGCTAGGATCTTTGCTTCATCCTTGTGCTCGTCGAGTAGCTGCAAAGCCTCCTGTAATGATTTCGGCCTGGAGTACTGAAAGTCTGGTAGTGTAAGGTATGGTGACCCGAACGACATCCTACTTGCCCCCGCTCCCCCTCAGTCTGCGTTTCGCTTCTTCGATGAGCTCGGGTCTCTGTTCCTGTATGGCTCTCCAAACATTCTCCGGAGACATTGGTAGGTTTGTGATCTGTACGCCAATTCCGTTGTAGATTGCGTTTGCGATGGCGGGTCCGACTCCGACCATTACGAGTTCTCCGAGGCCACGGGCGCCGTGTGGTCCGTTGCCTTGAGGTGTCTCTACGATGATCTCGTCCATCCTATGCGGTATCTCCTTCGCTCTGAGTATCCTGTAATTGGAGAGGTTAGGGTTCAGGACCCATCCCTGTTCGTCGAAGATAATCCCCTCATAGAGCGCGACACTTTGTCCCATTAGGAAGCCGCCGTCGATCTGTCCTTTCACCAGGAGCGGGTTGATGGCCTTCCCGACATCGAAGGCCTGAGATGCCTTCAGGATCTCGATCTCACCTGTCAAGACATCAACCTCGATTTCTACACCGGACGCTCCAAAAGTATGGAAGATCGTGGGGACACCTTGGCCTGTGTCCAGGTCGAGGTCGGTCGTCAGTGGTGACATGAATTTCCCTCGGCCTATAATCGGCCCGCCGATCGAGCGTCCGTCCGGATACTTGTAACCGAACACGACTTCAGAGAGGGGAAGCCTGTGCCACGGACTGCCTCTGATGAAGACTTGTTCCTTGGCGATCTCAAGCTCCTCAGGCTTAACCTTCAGGACCTGGGAAGCAACATCCTTGATCTGAGCCTTGGCATCTCGGAGAGCATCCATCACTGCTATTCCATCAGTGAACAGCCCACGACTACCAACAGTCTGCCACGTGTACGCTGACACGTCGGTACTTCGAACCAGTCCAACGCGAACCTTCTCGATTGGTATCCCCAACTCGTCCGCAACGATCTGGCTGAGGCTCGTCGGCGTTCCCTGACCGAAAGAGGCTGTCCCAATGATCAAGTCGACCGAGACATCCTCGTTGAACTTCAGGATCGCGGAGGCTGCAGCGTTCGGCGGCTGTGCGGGGCCTTTGATACATAAGGCGATGCCTTTGCCTCTGAACCTTCCGGGTCGGCCAAGTTTCTCCGAAGGTTGCCCCCATCCGATCGATTGAGCGACCGACTTCGTGACAGCGACCGGGTTACCTGAGTCCTCCCGTAGTCGCTCGCCGGTCCCAGTTTCAGAAACCCCTGGTTTGAGCAGGTTCTTCAGTCTTAGTTCGACTGGATCCATCTTCAGTTTCAGAGCCGCCATGTCCATTATTCTCTCGAGCGCCCAATGGCTCTCCGGATGGCCGAATCCTCGCATCGCGCTCGTCGCCGCTTTGTTCGTGTACACCGCGAGTGATTCGCAGAAGATGTTGGGCACCTCGTAACATCCTTCAGAGGAGTATCCGGCAGCTCGGCAGACGTTCACTGTGTAGTCTGCGTAGCCGCCTGCGTCCATCAGGAACCGGGCCTTGTAGGCGGCCATCTTTCCATCTCTCTTGAATCCCGCCTTGACCGAGGCGTGGAATCCTTCTCTGACTGGTGCTGAACAGAACTGCTCCTTCCTTGAAAGCACCAGTTTGACGGGCCTGAAGCCAGCTCTCTTGGAGAGGAGTGCGACGAGTGGCTCCCAACCGATGCCGACCTTGCCACCGAACCCTCCTCCACAAAGAGGCGCCTTGACAACGATCCTATCGATCGGTATACCTAGGGATAGCGCCATCAGATAACGCGTTGAGAACGGCGACTGGGTGCTCGTCCAGATCTCAATAGTTCCATCCTTCTTGTAGTGCGCGACGATCGACTGAAGTTCCATGAATGCATGGCTTACATGAGCAGTATGGAACTCTCCTTCCACTACGACATCAGATTCCTTGAGACCGCGCTCGACATCTCCCCTTAGAAGCTTGAACTGATTCGCGATATTTGTACCTGGAATTGGCTTGAACGCCGGCGAGACCCTGTACTCTGACATTCTCTCGTGAATAATCGGGGCGTCTGGCTTGAGCGCCTCTACTGGATCAAATACGGCTGGCAGAGGTTCGTACTCAACTTCAACCTGATCGATCGCTCGCTCAGCAGCCTCCAATGTCTCGGCGATAACGGCCGCTACAGGGTGGCCTACCCATCTCACTTTATCGACGGCCAGTACGTCTCTGTCACCGACGTAGATACCTAATCTATAGGGGAATTCTCTACCAGCAGCTACGGCGAGTACGCTGGGCATCTTCTCAGCTTTGCTCGTCTCTACCTTCACTATCTTAGCATGTGCTTGAGGGCTCGTCACAAGTTTCGCGTGCAGCATTCCAGGTAGCTCAACATCAAACGCATAGGTCGCAGCGCCTGTGACTTTCAGGAAGGAGTCGTACTGAGGCATCGATTTTCCAATGTAACCCATTTGCGATCTTCTCTGCCTCGGTGACCTGATAGGACGGCTGACCTACTGCTTTAACGGTATCGGGCTATACTCCGACCTCATTTCAATTCTCTTGGCTTGTGTTGCTCGTAACCGGAAACGAAAACATTTGGAACGGATCATCTCAAGAAATCAGTTCAGGCTAGATTCGCCCGTTGTTCTCGGCACGTCGCCGGAGTTGGCCGGTAGATCGTATCAATTCATCGTATCGACCATTCGGACTACTCACGACGACTGAGACACTTTCTTTGTTACACACTCGAGAGTTTGGTTGACGACCTTCTGTGAGGTTCCTTCAATGAGACCCTTGGCGACACTTCCAAGTGGACCACTTACTGTCGCTTCAGCCACCCAACCTAGCTCGCTCCCTTCAGGGTGAGGATTGCAACTGATCTGGATCTGGGCCTTGAATGCGCTCGTTACGCCTAAGCCCTCCACCAAAAGCTTCGCGCGGCGGTTCGCTGCGTCCTCTTCCAGCACTCTACTGTTGACCTTGAAGGTTCCCTTGATGAATCCGATCCCGATCTTCACCTTTGCCTCCGTGCGCTTCCCATCCAGCACTTTGTACTCCTCTACACCGGGCAGACATTGCGCGATCGATTCCGGTGTAGAGATGAAGTTCCACACCCTATCGACTGGGGCTTTCACAACAGCCTTGCCTTCGAAGTGCATTCCTACTTCACAACGGTAAAGTCGCTTCTGCCTCTATATTGCTCTTTTTAGCTTGCAGGAAAACTTCTCGAGTCTTCATAGTGAGTAGTGAATACAAGAAGAACGAGAAGAAAGCGGAAAGAGAGAAAGCAGGTGTTCTATTCGACGAAGGCGACAACTCGTGCGAAGGCTGATTCGCCTCCGCGAAACTTCCATGGGAAGCATCCTATGGTGAGGCGTTGGTTCAGGACCTTCTCGATGTCTCCGCCAAGGTTCTCCATGTGGATGATGTCGTGTGGGAAGAGCTCGTTGTGTGTAAGCTGATAGTCCTCCTTGGGGAAGAGCCTGTCCAAGTTCTCCTTTCCGAACTTCTTCTCGGCAAGTGCACGAACCTTCGGAACACACCTCAAGCCAAATTCGGGTCTTCCTATAGGCAGGTTCAGTGGGTGGTCTGTTGAGACAGCGTCAACTCCCCAGACCTTGATCTTCCGCCGTATGACCCAGGGGACCCATTCTCTCGAAGGCCCCGGATGCAGATGGATATAGCGTTCCTCATCAGCCATCCCTTGAGGTTGATACCACGCGTATCTATGGAATCCTGTATGCACGACCAGGATGTCTCCATCATGAAGATCGACTCGTTTCTCAACAATCTCTGGAGTATACAGTCCGAGATCTCCGACATCACCTACGTCGACGACAACGCCGGGCCCATAGAGCCACTCAAGCGGAATCTTCTCAATGTCCTTGCCGCCCGTGACGAAATGCAATGGTGCGTCGAGGTGCGTTCCTATATGATTCGAAGTTTGGATGTACTGCGCGTTGACTCCGTGCTCGGCTTTTCGTTTGATATACTTGACTTCAAACGGAGGATAGAGCGGCCAAAATGGTGTATCTTGACACAAAGGCTGCGATAGATCAATCAACTTCATTGATTTGCGACCTCGCGGATATCGTGAGGTCGCGGACTTTACTTAAAGACTACGTGAGTACTCCCGCCTAGAACTGCTGAGATCAGTGCATAGTCGAGAGTTCGTGAATCCCGGCCGGTTTTCGATTCTGCGATCCGAACCCCGAGACTACGGAAGTCGCTGCTTTACGGAGTACTGTTGGATGGGTGATGGTCAGCCTCCGCCCACGACCTCCATGATGTCAACGCTGTCAATTATGACGGTGTCTTTCTCCAAAAGTTGTGTGTTCAAGCCCTCGAGCATTCTAATGCTGTGCCCGTTGACCAACACGATTAGGCCCGGACTCAATTCCTTCGTGCCTGGGTCAAATATGTACTGCCCAACCTCGGGTCCAACTCTTCGAATGAGTTCCTCTAGAACGTCGCCGACCTTCTTCACATTTTCAGCAAGCTCGATCTGATCCAGTCCGGCCGCCATCCTGAGCCGACCGTGCAATCTCACTCGGATTGGCATCGCAAACGCGTGACAAATGGTTTGCCGGCGATATATACATCTCACAGCCATTTTTCTGGACAAGGCGAACCACGATCGGGCCCAACTCGCCCTCTGCCACGCTGTCGCCCACGATTCTAGATAATGCGCAAGAGACACACGTTTTCGAAATGAGGACAGATTCGAGGCCGCCTCAGGAGAAACGACTACGATGCGTGGGATTCTCTTGCCTGCGTGCGGTGACACATCATAACGGCCGCACACGCACAATCGAATAGATCATCATGACGTGCTCACAATACCCCTAAGAGTGTGAGGATGCCGACAACTATGAAAAAGATGGCTGACGCCTTCTTGACCTTACTTGTTGGCAGTCGTTTGCCGAGACTGCCTGCGAGCACTATGCTCAAGCCGTCTATGATTGCGAATGCGAGCAATGCGCCCGAGAATACTGCTATGGGCTGCGCCAGACGTGCTGCGAGGGCAACTGTTACGATCTGTGTCTTGTCGCCCAGTTCTGTCAAGACTATCATCAATGATGCAGCGTAGAAAGGGCTCCGTGAACGCGTTGTTGCAGCACGAGTTTCAACGTCTACCTTGAACATCAACAAGCCTACGGCCACAAAGATTATTCCGGATATCAGGGTGAGCGTGGACAACGGGACTATCACCAAGAGGGCCTGTCCCACCAGTACGCCCATACCGGCGACGATGACGTACCCAGCAATCATCCCCAAGAAGATGATTCCAGGTTTCTGTAGACTGGCAGCCAGCACGATAAGGCCGAGCTGGGTCTTATCACCGAATTCCGCCGCGGCAACCGAGAGCAACGATGCCGCGAAAGCCATCACCATTGGATCCAATGCCGTTTCCCTAAGCTTTTGAACCGTGCCACATGTCATCTCCTCTCTTAAGCATAGATGGGGCGCCGGAGGGTGACGACAGTATCGCGAAGTTCGTGATCTCAGAATGGAAGATTCAGTATTCTTTTGGCGTCGGAGATAAGAAAGCGAGAGAAAGGAACTCCGATCAGGCATAATCAATAGCATTGCCTGTTCCGATAGGGATTTCATGGCACCGTGAGAAACGCGCCTCTTCTCGAAGAGGAAAGGCTTCATCTACCAGACGCGGACGGACTCGGATAGGCGTAATCTCGAAGTAATGGGCTATGATGCGTAATCGGCACGCAAAGGGTCGCTCGGATGGAGAGTCACAACAACTGAGGTTTTGGCATTCGCTTGCAAGCCAAGACGTGATCGCTCAGCTCGGCTCAGATTTGAGAGGGCTGAAGGAAGAGGAAGCAAAGCTTAGGCTACGCCGATTTGGATACAATGAACTTGAACCGGGGAAGAAGCCTTCCCCACTAACAATCTTCTTTCATCAGTTCAAGAGCGTTCTAGTGGTCATCCTCTTAGCGGCCACTTTGATGTCGCTCGCGCTGGGTGAAGCTGTTGACGCGGCGGTCATCTTCGGCATAGTCCTCGCCATATCCTTGCTGGGTTTCTCGCAGGAGTACCGGGCCGAGAGGGCACTTGAGGCGCTCAAGAGGCTAGCGGCCCTCACTGCTACCGTGGTACGCGAAGGTGTGGAGAGTGAGATTCCCGCAAGGGAGCTCGTGCCAGGAGACATCGCGGTCCTCTCGGTGGGTGACAGGATTCCCGCTGACGTGCGTCTGATCGAAGTGATCAACCTGAAAGTTGATGAAGCTCCATTGACGGGTGAGTCCGTTTCCTCTGAGAAAGGAACGGATCCGGTTCCTCAGGATGCGCCGCTCGCTGAGAGATTCTGTGTCGCATACGCGGGAACAATCGTATCTTACGGTCGGGGTAAAGGGGTCGTCTTTTCCACAGGAAAACAGACAGAGTTCGGCAAGATCGCGTCGATGATGCAGGTCGCCCCCAAGGTAAAGACTCCGCTAGAGTTGCGCATCGAGAGGGTCGGTCGCGTTCTTGGAACCATCATGGTCTCCACAGCGATCTTGCTCTTGTTGCTGGGCCTCGCCAGGGGACAACCCCTCTTGGAGATGTTCTTGTGGTCTGTGAGTCTGGCCGTTGCGGCAGTTCCTGAAGCCTTGCCTGCTGTCGTGACAGGCGGACTAGCGATAGGAGTCAGAAGGATGGCCAAGCGCAATGCGATTGTCCGGCGCTTGCCCGCGGTGGAGACCCTTGGGTCTACCACGGTCATTTGCTCAGATAAGACTGGCACAATGACTAGGGGGGAGATGACTGTCCGCCGAATATACGTAAGCGAAGATTTGTACGACGTCACCGGTGCAGGATACGAACCAAGAGGCGAGATACTAAGAGGCAGAACACCTGTTCTGAACGATGACCTAGCTCTCATAGCCAAAGTTGCTGTCCTCTGCAACGATGCTTCTCTAACCGCTGCCAGCGCCCCGAAGGTCGTGGGCGACCCAACCGAGGTTGCGTTGCTAGTGGTCGCAGCCAAGGCAAACGAAAGACCAGAAAAGCTGAAGGCTGATCATCCGAGAATATTTGAGGTCCCCTTCACCTCCGAACGGAAACGAATGACGACAGTCCACAACACCCCTGATGGTCAGTTGCTGTACTGTATGAAGGGAGCAGTTGAGGCTGTTCTCCCAGCCTGCGAGGCCGTGTACTTCCAGGGTAGGTCTGTCCCCATTGATGAGGGCATGATGCGCCGAATTCAGAGTGTAGCCGAGCAGATGGCAAAGGACGCGCTACGTGTCCTTGCCTTCGCCTACAAGACTACCCCAAAGGGCTTGCAGATCTTCGAAGAGAGCAACTCCGAGAGGGAGCTTGCCTTCCTAGGGCTGATGGGCATGATGGATCCGCCACGAGACGAAGTCAAGGAAGCTGTCCAGAAATGCTTTGATGCAGGCATCAAAGTCGTCATGATAACCGGCGACCATAAGGGAACTGCGCAGGCGGTAGCACAAGAACTCGGGCTATTGAGTTCAGGAGGAAGGGTTCTCACAAGCGCTGAGCTTGACGCGCTAGGGCCGGAAGAGCTTCATCGAGTAGTCGAGGATGTAGTGGTCTACGCAAGGGTTTCGCCTGAGCATAAGCTGCGGATAGTCAAGGCGCTCAAAGGGAAAGGGCATATCGTTGCGATGACAGGCGACGGCGTCAACGACGCGCCCGCCTTGAAGAACGCAGACATCGGGGTGGCTATGGGCGTTACCGGAACAGACGTCACCAAGGAAGCTGCAGACCTTGTGTTGACAGATGATAACTTCGCCTCGATCGTTGCGGCCGTCGAAGAGGGCAGAGGAATCTACGATAACATAAGAAAGTACCTGTTGTTCCTTCTGTCAGCGAACACGGGTGAGCTTCTGATCATGCTTTCAGCAGTCGTGCTAGGGTATCCGCTGCCGCTTGTGCCGGTTCAGATTCTGTACGTGAACCTTGCCACCGATGGTCTGCCCGCACTGGCTCTTGGCATAGATCCTCCTATGCAAGATCTAATGCGCAGGCGTCCGAGGGATCCTAAGCTCAGCATATTCGCGGGTCTGAAGGGTTGGATTGTAGGCATCACGTTGCTGATGAGTTTTGTCATGGTGTCTGTGTTCAACTACAGCCTAATGTTCAGAAATCTTGCCGAGGCCAGATCTCTGCTGTTCGTTTCGATTATCCTATTTGAGTTGACATTTGTGTTCAGCTGTAGATCGCAAAGCCAAACAATCTTCCACATTGGCGTGACAAGCAACAGGTACCTTGTTCCTGCTGTCATGTCGCAAGTGATTCTGCTCTTTGTGATCATGTACACGCCGGGTATTGGTCCTCTTTTTGAGCTTTTCCCGATGCCTCTCAAAGATTGGCTCGTGGCGGCGGTCGCCGGAATCTCCGGTTTTGTCCTCGCCGAGACAGCCAAAGCGGTTGCCGGCACGTTCCATAGGTGACCTCGAAACTCACCGGTCTGATCCCACTCTCTGCCCAGGTGCCTAAACACTCACGATTCAGATTCGCTCCGGCTTTCCGGCAACTGTAGGCCGCTAAGAGACTGTTTGATCTTCTCCAGCGAGACTCAGGGACGAGCTCGGTCATAGCTTAGACTGAGTGATCCAACCGCCGAACCCGTAGTTCAGAGGAAATGAATGAGAGGTTGAAAGCCAGGTAGCGGTAGCCCCAACGATTATGCCTCACTCTTGGGTTTGAGAACCATGCCTTGTGAAGAGCTGACGAAACCTTCACGACACACCTCCGTCTAAGGCCTTTGACTTGCTGCACTTCGCACAAGCGCTATGCGATAGCCGCCTGCGATCCCCTACGAATCACCTAAGAAGCCATCATCAGAACAGATGAAACATCAGCAAGTCTTGATTCGACACTATGGCTATGCTCAATCACCGAGCACAAGAGGAATCAGCCGGGTCCTCCTCAAGACACTCGCTGGAACCTGAAACCTTCGATTTCTTTTCCTCTGATCTTGCGAACGCGCCCCCAGACCGGACGAACCTTGTCTCCGATCTTGATTTCCTCGTCCAAGACTTGGCCGGTGACTCTGACCTTGCCGCCGAACTCAACAATCGCAAGGTTCAGGGGCAACTGTTCGATTCCCTCTGGTATAGCCCAGAGCTTGGTGAATGTTACAACCCTGCCTTCGTCACCCAGAGGATACTCCTCGAAATCCTTTCCCTTGCATGAAGAGCAGAGAAATCGCTTCGGATAGGCAATTGTGCCGCATTTCTTGCACTTCAAACCCATCAGTTTACGCTCATTCATCTACGATCTCTCCAAGACAAACGAGACCACATTGTTGCCGAACCCTCCCATATTGCAGCTGAAGGCTCGTCGAGCACCCTTTACCTGCCGTCTGTCCGCATCTCCTCTAAGCTGCCAGGTCAACTCAACTACTTGAGATACCCCGGTCGCCCCGACAGGGTGACCTCTCGCCTTCAGGCCGCCGGAGGGGTTAATGGGCAGTTTTCCGTCAAGCGCAGTGACTCCGTCGCGAAGCGCAATATGGCCGGTACCTTTCTTGAAGAATCCTGCATCTTCGCTTTCAACTATTTCAAGTATCGTGAAGGCGTCGTGCAACTCTGCTAGGTTCATGTCTTGCGGGGTCATCTTGGCCATCTTGAAAGCCTGCGCGGCTGAGATTCTCACGGCTTCTAGCACGGCTGGATCTTTCCTGTCTTGGACTGCCATGATGTCGGTTGCATGGCCGATCCCTGCTATTCTGATGGGTGTATCCGTATACTCCTTCGCCTTCTCGGTGGCGCAGAGAAGCACCGAGGCTGCTCCATCGGTGACGGGGCAGCAGTCATACATGCGTATGGGGTCCGCTATGGGGGGATTGTTCACCTCGGCCTCCGGTGAGCCGTAGATTCCTTCCAGTGTTACGGGCTGTTGAATGTGCGCGTATGGATTCTTCGAGCCATTCAGATGGTTCTTCACGGCGACGCGTGACAAATCCTCCTTGCTCAGGCCATATCTTTCCATACAGAGCCTTGCGAGCATCCCCGCTAGTGAGGGAAGCGTGATGCCATGAACGTACTCGGCTTCCATGTGTGTCATGGTGGCCACGTAGTCGGTTATCGTTTCACCTCGCACGTGCCGCATCTTCTCCCCGCCTGTAACGAGAACCGTATCGTACATCCCGCAGGCGATCGCACAGTACGCGTTTTTGATGGCGGATCCCCCTGCTGCCGGCCCGTTCTCCAGTCGCTCTGCAGCGGCAGGAAACAGCACCAGCTGGTCAACGAGAGCGCTGCCGATCGCCGTCCGATTGTTCAGCTCACCCGCTAGCATACTGGCTGCGTAGACCGCGTCTACACTCTTGTCGCGCGCGCCGGCGTCTTCTAGAGCTCTGATGCTCGATTCGGTCATAAGGTCGATGAGGGTTCTGCCGTCATGTCTGCCGAACTTTGTCATGCCGCAGCCTACAATAGAGACATCTCGCGAGTCTGTTCCCCTCACGTCACTGGGGGGGCACCCAGTCTAGAGGTGCGATCTCGAAGGTCTGAGAACGTTTCAACAGATCGTCAGGAACTGGTCTAGATCCGAAAACTTGCTGAGGCTTGACCCTCTGGTATAGGTCTCTAGTTATCACCCAAGTCTTGGCTCCACCCAACTCGTGTTGGACGCCGGGCCTTGGCTCGCACCATTGGGATATCAAGCGGCGGAAACCGATTGGGCTCTCCGCGGTGACAAGAATCTCTTCGGCCCCTAGAGTCTCCATGGAATTCTCCTGCTTGGCTGCGAACATGTGAGCTCCAACTCTCGCTCCACGTTTCAGAGCTATCGTGTGAAGGCTAATGTGGGTCTTCTGATCGTAGGCACGATTGTTGGCGATGCCGGCTAGTCTTCCGTCAACGATACCGACGAGACAGAATTCGTTTCTGGCTCTGTGCCTATACCACCCTAACAGCTCGCCATATAGTCTTGCCGCAACGATATCATAGAAGTCTTTTTCCACTGTTAAGAGCGGTGTGATCGCCTTGAGTAGCTTCGGGACTTCCTCCCTCGTAGCCTCGCGAACGACCATGCGTTCCCCAGTCGGAAGGAGAACCATTTTGGGGGGATAAGTCTTCTTAGGGATGTCCCAGTCTACTGCAAGAACGGACTCCACATCTTCGCTCATACAATGGTCACCGCAAGCGCTAGCATAGGTTTCGATTATAGGTCTTATCGTCGGTCTACGGCTCTGCTAAGCTGAAATATCTTCTTGACCATTTGTCGAGTTGGTCTTGAATTTGTCCAACCTCCAAGAGGGCCAATTGCTTTTCTGAGTCGGTGCGGGTAGAAGTCTCACCTATCCGTAATGCCCAAGAAATGAACGAACTGGAGCCAGCGACTTGTTCCAAACAGGTGAGTCAGCGTTTCCAACTTGTCTTCGATCTAAGCTTACTTAGTGTGTCTCAGCGTTCGTGTTGCGGCTCCTCGAGGTTGCAGTAATGACCATAACACGGAAAACAGAATATCCCGCCCCTCTGAGGGCGATGCTCCGGCGCGCACTGAAAGACATGGACGGCTCCTAAGGCGAGGCCGCCCGCAAGCTCAATTGGTTCAAGCCTTGGGATCGGGTGTTTGAGTGAAACTATCCTGATTTCGAACGGTCTGTTAGGGGTCTAACGATTCTCCTGCAATTCGGTGGATTATCACGTTCTCCAGGATGGTAGAGGAGACAAGTCGGCTATCATCTGGGGCTCCGTCGAGACCGGCAACCCGGACCCGGTAAGAGGTGATGTCGCCGCCGCTTTGATGCTCAAAGCTGGCTACGCTCCAAACGAGGACTTGAAGACCAAGCTTCGGGAGCTCTTAAAAAAGTCGCTGGGCAAGATCCTTGTCCTTGACGAGAGACGAAAGGGTTATCGTTCCTGCATTCTCGCAGCTATCTACCTAAGGCTGGGTGTGGGTTTCCTCAGCTTCTTGCCCCTGACGCGCGCGAGTCTCTCTTCGATGATGCCAAGGGAGACCTTCTGTTGATCTATGAGAATCTTCGTCCGTGGAGAAAGATAGGTCACGTCCACATGTCCAATGCATCCCGGAAAGCGTCTGTTCAGAGACTGCTCCCATTCCATATGCTCTGAAACGTCCGGATGAGCGCTGAAGAGAAGAGCATTGTACCCGCCGATGCTTATTCTGAGCGCAGTGGACACGTGCGGGTCGTTCTGAAAGGCAAGGGTGACTCTCTCTCGCGCTTTTCGTATATCGACCATCGAGTATGCTAGAACGTAATTTGGCGGACACAGCAGATCAGGAAACCTGCAAACAGGTTGCAGTATCCAACCATTCTTTAGGAGTTGGTCAACGTGCTTCATCACGGTTCTTCTATGGATTTTGAGTTCTCGGCTGAGGAGATTCTCATTTATTTTGAAGACATCCCCTGATACGAGATGTTTGAGGATACGAAATTGCAACTCACGTAGTGTGACCCCGTTGATTTCGAGTTTCCCACCTCGGTTCAACTCGGCCTCCATCAGGCCAATTGGAGCGCTAGGGTCGTACTTCAGCATCAGTTGGTTTGAGACGTAGATGGAGTACGAAGGGAGTCTCATCTCTCTAGGCGGTATCTTGTGCTCCTCGGTGAGTGATTCTCTCCAAAGTTGGTAGGCGAGAACGTCCTTGTGGTACAGGAAGAGTAGCATGTTGTATTCCTCTCGCCTCGACCAATAGGCTGCGAATATCTGCTTGTCTTCGGCAACCCAATCGCGCACACGTTTCTCATCGGGTAAGTCCGCTCGGACGATGACCAGCAAGGGGTACTCTCTGTACAGGCCCATGAAGGGGCAGACAGGCGGGTTGATCACCTTCTGTCGGAGTAGTTCATGAACCTCCTTTCTAACGGTGTTGCGATGTTTCCTGACCGCATTGGACAATGCGCTGAGGTTGACGCTGACACACTGGCCGGATACCAAGTGTCGCAAGAGGAGCAATTTCGTTTCGTTGTCTAACATGTCCGATGAAAAGCCGGGTGGGCGGAGAGACAGAGTCGGCACGTGGGCCAAGGCCGGTGCACCATATTTACCATCCCTGCGGGGATCTGATAAAGATAATGTCGGCACGCCGCCGTGAGCGTGGGCAGCTAAGCGAGCGGGGCGGGAGACCTTGCGTGGCCATTTTGTACATTTTCGAGGATTTCTTTGTAATTGGGGTTTATGGCGCACAGGGTATCAATCGGGTCGCAGGGGCGATGTGAAGTGAGTAGGACAAGGGCGATCCTTGAGGAGGTTGCTGAACAAAGGGTCAGGGAACTGCTCGGCCAAGTCGACACCTCGACTCTTCCAGATCGATGGGGGCCCGAGGTAGTAGTTCACACATATGATCCAAAGACGAGCGTACGAGGCGTGCTAGTCATTGATAACACTGCTAGGGGTCCCGGCAAAGGTGGCATGCGGATCGCACCGGACGTGACAGCACGTCAAGTCTTCGGTTTGGCCAGGACCATGACGTGGAAATGTGCGCTCTCAGACCTTCCGTTTGGCGGCGCGAAGGGGGGAATACGAGCCGACCCGTTCAAGACAGACAGAATCATGGAGGTAAGAGCTTTCGCGAGATCAATCGCACCATACGTACCAAGCCGTTGGATAAGCGCGCCCGACATGAATGTCGGTGAGAAAGAGATAGAGGCTTTCGTCAAGGAAGTGGGCGACCTCAGGGCAGCGACAGGGAAACCTGAACATCTTGGAGGCATCCCCCATGAGACGGGCACAACAGGATTCGGCGTCGAAGTTGCCATCGAGGCCATGCTCGAACGAGTCAAAGGTCAAGTACCCATTCCGGAATCATTACGGGATCTCAGGGTCGCCATTCAAGGGTTCGGAAATGTGGGGTCCGAACTCGCAAGGTTTCTATGCGGCAAGGGTGCGCGCGTCGTAGCAATATGCGACTATTGGTCAGGCGTATATGACGAGAATGGCATAGACTTCTCGAAGGTCTCAAAGTTCGCTTATGCAAAGAGCGAGGCTCAGTCAATAGGGAACTGTAAAGACGTGAAGAAGATTCCCTGCGCCGGCATTTTCGACGTAGACTGTGACATATTTGTTCCGGCAGCTGTGGGCAATGTCATAACAATGGAAAACGCACCTCGCCTTAAGGCAAAAGTGATTGTGGAGGCAGCGAATAACCCGACAACTCATGAGGCTGAGAGATTTCTCCACAAGAAAGGCATCCTAGTCTTACCCGACATGCTGGTGAATGCGGGTGGCGTAATTGGATCATACGCCGAATACAAGGGCAAGACTGCAGACGAAGCCTTTGCTCTGATTGATTCCAAGATAAGAAAGAACACGACTCTTGTGCTTGATCGATCCGCTGACACAGGAACCATTCCTAGGGTTGTCGCGATGGACATCGCGATGGAACGCGTCGCGGAGGCGATGGCATAGCACGGCATTGACCCAGGAGGAGGTGAGGAATAGATGCCAACTCTTGAAGAAAAGAAAGTGAAAATAATACTGGCCTTGGACGAGGCTAAGAACGCCGCACCCGTTGGATACATATGTCAAAGATGCGGGATAGATGACACGTGCGAAAACCCATGCAGACACGTGAGCCAACTTGAGGAGGACGGTGTAATTCAGCGGCTCTCTCCAAGCGCTTGGTCTCCCAGTCTCGAACCACAATACGAGCTCCCAAGTAAGACCAAGAAACTTCTGCAGCAACTCATCGCAACGCGACTCGAACAACTCATTCAGGTGAGTGCCTGAAACTTCGATACGGAGCAAAAGGTTGATCTACAACGCATTGAAGCAGTCAGCAATGACGGGCGCCTCCCCAATTCTTGAGCAACTGCAGAAACTGCGCCGCAGAATAGTCGAAGGGTACGTATTGGGCACAAAACTCATCACAGTATCCAGAATCAGGATGCTGGAAGCGATCGAGGACGAGCTTGCGATACTACAAGATTCGAATGCGACACTCTTGCAGAAAGAAATGGCGGAATTAGCCGCCAAGCTCCTGATCCGAATCGAGGCAGACCACGACTAGCAGAAGGGAGACACCGTCCCCACTCTTGGCTAACGACCATGTTGTCGCCTTCTCTTAGCATGGAGTGATGGCCATTGCAATCATGATGAATGACATGGAGCCCCGTTAGAATACTGGCCGGGCGCTGATCTTCGGCGTTACCAATTCTCTTGCTCTTCGCATAAATTTTTCGCCAATTCGTGCAGAAAATTTTGGCTTGACGAAGTTTTCCCACTGTTCCTTCGTGGTGAAGTAGCCATGCAGCCAAGTAGTGGCTACAAGGCTATTCGGAAATTGGTCGCAGATGGGTCAGTAAGACGAACTCCCTGAACAAGGTGGGTAGTGGGCCGGGCCGGAATCGAACCGGCGACCATCTGCGATCAGCGCTTATTGGGTGCTTGTCAGGCAGATATCCTAACTTCTCTCGCTTCGACGCGATCCAAGCTAGACGACCGGCCCATAGGCGCAGTGAATGGGTTTGGGCAACATAAAGATTCTTCGAGAACTGCAGCGATGAGATCGCTAGGTCCTGGCTGTGTGTTCTCTTCAGACGAGTCTGATTCGGTTGACGTTCTTGTTCTGCCAGGAGTAGCGTCGAATCTTGGCCGACTCACCAAAACCACACGCGGCACATCTCTTCTTTCTGATGTGATAGGCATGACGGCCGCACCGGCGGCATCTGATGTGGGTCTTAGATCGGCTCCGCAGCCCGAAAGAGGGCGTGCCCTTTCCCATTTTCACTCACCTGCATCAGCAAAACTGAACGGCTATTTATGTCAACCTTTGTCTGCCAGTCATAGGTCGGGAGCTAGCGGCTGGGAGGCGGGCTTACCAGTACGACGTTGTCGCCTCTGACGATGATCGTGCCGATCTTCTTCGCGTTGTCCGGATTCGTGATGTCGTCAGCGTCTTCGAGGACTAGGTTCATGTGCTGATCGTAACTGTAGAGTTTTCCCCTTACCGTACGGCTGCCTTTGAGCTCGACCAAGACGACCTTTCCTAGGCTTTCCTCGAAGATCTTCGTGGCGACATCAGAAGACATTCTTTGGTTTTCCCCGATTGGAGTTGCAGTGTAAGCACGAGCCCACTTGATTTAAGGGTTAGGGTCTCCAATCAACTCTCACACTGAGAACTTTCAAGAATTCAAAATCGTTGTGCATGGGAATGCACAACAAAAGGAGACGACAAACTCGAAGAGAAGATCGCTGAGGTCCAGCGAGACAAGAGCGCTGCTCCAAGATTTCAAGCGGAAGTTTCCAGGGTTTGCGGCTGACCTTCAAAGCAAGACAGCCGTCGAAGAGATTCCAGTCGATGACGAGAAATTGTTCTTAGTTGGCGACAAGCCCGTCGTGATCTCCGTGAATGGCGAGCTGTTTCCGGCGCTCATGAACGAAGAAGTGTTGAGGACACTTCCGTCGATCGTCGTTGATATGGGAGCGATCCCGCACATTTGCAATGGAGCAGATATCATGAGGCCTGGAATCAAGCAGACACAAGGTGAATTCGAAAGAGGTGCGGTTCTCGTGGTGAAAGACATCAAGTTCGGCAAGCCGATCGGAATCTGTGTTGCTGAGACTTCGTCGGAATCCATGCGCGCGATGTCCAAGGGGAAGGCGGCTCGGAACGTACACTACGTCGGAGACCGATTCTGGGAAGCCATGAAGAAGTCGTAGTTCAGCTTGTGTCAAATTCCAGTTGATTTCTCCACTCGGAGTTGTCTACGATGTACGCGAGATTGCACACGTTCCTGCTAGAAATGCGGTGAGACCCCGAAGGTTTAAACTTGCCTTCTAAGCGCTAGTACCTGAACCTCGTAGTGTTCTCGATGACCGAAAAGGGAACTGAGGCCGTCGTGGATTCTCCCTATGTCAGAGCCCTGCCCCTGAGTAGTTTGGGCGACTTGGACTTGATAGAGCGCGTATCATCCGCCGGTAACGTTTTGATAATAAAGATCACGCCGATCGCCAAGAGAAGCGTTGAGGAGACCAAGATCGCGATCAATCAGCTTTCAAACTTCGCCAAGGGAATAGGCGGCGATATCGCGAGACTTGGAGAGGAAAGGGTCGTCTTGACTCCACCTGGGATCAAGATTTGGAGAGGAAAGGCTCAAGCGACCTTATCTGTGTCCGCTACCGAACGACACGGCAGCTAGCCTAGAGAACGCTAGCTCTTTTGAGGTTTACTTGAGCCTGATCGTCTCAAGTAGCTCAGGCGTGATTGTCCTGACCTTGAACATCCTGGAGGCGGCATGAGCGAAACTGTCCACTTTGTGTCGCTCACCATGGCCGACGATGATCTTGGAAGGTTTGGGCGAGATCCTTCGAAGGAAGGCAAGCAGCTGGTTCCTGTCTGAGTGTCCTGAGAATCCTTCTACGCTTTCTATCCTCAGGTCCACCTTGATCGCCTCAATCTTCCCGTTGCTCCCCGTCATTGACACTTCCTTGACTCCGTTCTTCAGGCGGTTCCCCAAAGTTCCCTCGACCTGATAGCTGACAAAGAGCAGAACGTTCTTTGGATCTGCTGCCAATTGTTTGAAGTAGTCGATCGCTGGCCCGCCTTCCAACATGCCGGACGTGGCCATGATTATCGCCGGCCGTCCGGCCACGATCTGTTCGCGGTCGCCTGGATGATTGACAACTGTGAAGTAATCTGACTGGAATGGATTGATGTCCTTGTGAAGCATCTGGTCACGCAGATCTCTCACGAGGTACTCGGGGAAGGCGGTGTGAATTGCGGTGGCTTCGGAGATCATCCCCTCGATGTAGATCGGTATCTCCTTCATGAGTCCATTCTTCATGTAGCTGTCGAGAACGAGCATGACCTCCTGAGCACGTCCCACAGCTGGAACTGGAATCAGGATCTTGCCGCCCTTCTCAGCAGTCTCATTCACGATGCTTGCAAGCCGCCCTTCCACGCTGGCCCTCTCAGGCATTACATCTTCCTGCCCTCCATAGGTGCTTTCAATCACAAGCGTCTCTACTCGCGGGAAAACACACGTCGCAGGTTCCAGCAGCATCGTCCGCCCGAACTTGAAGTCGCTGGTGTAGACAATGTTGTGGTAGCCGTCGCCGATATGTAGGTGAGTTATTGAGGACCCCAGTATGTGGCCTGCGTTGTGGAGGGTCAGCTTGATGTCGGGTGCAACATCGGTGACAACACCGTACTTCAACGGGATCGTGTGCATTACGGTCTCGCGCAC
>CAYMZN010000015.1:0-24903 GCA_964394935.1 uncultured Candidatus Bathyarchaeia archaeon
CGATACAGACCAGCACTATGCCAACAACGAGAAGAGAACCATGTCTCATCCTCCCACCCCAGTTGACTAAGGCTTGATCTTTTTCCACGCGAGCAGCACAACGCCGATGACTATCGTCCAGACGACAACATCAACAACCAAGGCCGCCACGTCCACGCGCCATGGAAAATACTCCGGCGCCAATACAAGACGGAACAGCCAAGGAAGAGGATACCCATAGTGTACCGCGCCCAGCAGCATAGTGGGCATGTTCGAGAGCAGACCTGTCAACAGCGTGATCACCACACCTCCGATCAGAGAGAGGATCACAATCTTCATCGCGTTCAAGATCTTTCACGTGCCATCATGCGGCTTAGGTCTGCGGTAAGATACTTCTGTTTAGAACAGGTTGTTTCGAATAGTAGAACGCCCGTTTCGCAGAACCAATTCACCCATCGGGTTCCCGTGTGTCCTCGTTGGACATGGCAATCCTTCAGCGGACACGCTGCCCTATTCTCTCTTGCCCTGCTTTCCGTAGGGTGGATCACTGGTTCTCTGTCGATGTTCACAGGGACGCTCGACCCCATAACATCGAGCGAATAAGAAACAGGAATGGCCCTTCAAAGCCTTAAGTCGCAAAGGATCTCAAGAAAGCCTCTGTGTCTGACTTGACAGTCTTGGACGTGATCAGGAATAGAGCCAGCATAAGGACATACAAGGACAAACGCATCCCAAGAGACGACTTGCTGAAAATCCTTGAGGCTGCGAGACTCGCACAGTCCGCCGCAAATCGACAACCTTGGCAATTCATCGTGGTGACAGATTCATCAACCAAGAGAAGACTGGTTCAAGCTGCAGGTAATCAGCGGTTTGTTGGCGAGGCTGCCGCTGTCATAGTCTGCCTCGCTGACCCTGAAGAAAGTGCTCGGGTCGGTCCATTCGAAGGATTCCTAATCGACCTATCCATAGCCATAGAGAACATGGCATTGACGGCTTGGGAGCTAGGCATAGGTTCCTGCTGGATCGGAGCGTTTACCGAAGAGAAGGTGAGGCAATTGCTTGGCGTCCCCAAGAACCTTCGAGTCACATCTCTCCTTACCCTCGGCTATCCAGAAGAGAAGCCCGGAACTAAGCACAGGAAGACATTGGATGAGATCGCGCACTTCGAGAAGTATGGCCTAAAGGAAAAAGCCCCATGACCACAGTGGGTTTCCCACGATTGGCCATTTCTCTCTCAGCGGGAATCCCAAAGACAGAGCGCATCAGGACTCGCTAATACAAGAAGCATGCAATCGGCCAACAAGCCGCCACTTTCTACAGAGCTTCTTGCGCTCTACCTCGGTGCTCGCGGACGCCCATTCCGTGAACATTTTGAATGTTTCCTCATCTCGCCAAGACCGAATTGAATCAGACAGGACAGTCGACCCCACTAAAGTCGTCTCCCTCGCTTCCACGGTTTCACTCCGCGAAGATCACTAGCTGTCACGACCCGACTCCACACCACGCACTTGTAGATGACCTCATTCTGATCCTTGGACCTCAGGCACGAGAGAAACGAAAGACCCCAGCTTTTCAGCATCAAATCTTAGTGAACCGGGCAGTTGAACAAGTCTGCAGCAGCTTATCCAATCTCTAGCAGATTCGTCATAATCCCTGCTGTCCTATGGGAAGGTTGCCGAGGGCTTCGCGCTCAGCCGTAATCCGCCGTTGAGCAAAGGAAGAGGTGATATAGACGGGGCAGCCTCACACATGTAGCCTTCAGGCATGCGCCCTTTTCCGAGAAAACCATTGAATAATGAAATGGTGAAGCTTGAGCGCGGGGCCTCTATGAACCTCAGAAACACCTCTGAATACGGGAAAGTCTCAGTCGAAGAAACGATTAGACTACTAGAGACATCGACGAATGGTCTTACTGAATCTGAAGCCAAGAAGCGCGTTGAAAAGTTCGGACGCAACGAAGTAGTGAGCAAAGAAAAGAGTCCTATCCTTGAGTTTCTGGGACGTTACTGGGGCCCGATGCCTTGGCTTTTGGAACTAGCGATGGCGCTTGCATATGTGTTGGGCCACTATCTTGAAGTAGTAATAATCTTCGGACTGCTTACGACTAATGCGACGATAGGATTTCTGCATACGCGCGGTTCGCGCAAGGCCCTGGAACTCCTGAAGCAGCGCTTAGCAGTCAAAGCGAAGGTTCTGCGTAGCGGAGAATGGGTACTACGAGATGCCAGAGAGCTAGTGCCAGGGGACATAGTTGCCATCGGGCTCGGCGACTTGGTGCCGGCCGATGCCAAAATAGTAAATGACGGCGAGGTATCCGTTGATCAGTCAGCTCTGACAGGCGAATCCCTACCTGTAACCGTCCGAGAATCAGCAGTCGTCTACTCGAGCTCCATAGTGAGGCGCGGAGAGGCTAGGTGCGTTGTGGTTAACACAGGCGTTAACACGTACTTCGGAAGGACTGCCGAGCTAGTCCGGATAGCCGAACCAGTATCACATCAACAGCAAATAATGATGGCAGTCGTCAAGTACATGATGTACTTGGGCGTACTTGCGTTCATACTGGTTGGAGTAGACGCTGCTCTATCGCACATGGATATCCTATCAATACTGAGCCTTGCGCTGACTTTTCTCCTAGGAGCCGTTCCGGTTGCATTGCCAGCCGTTTTCTCAGTCGTTCTAGCCGTGGGTGCAATGGAACTCGCCAAGAAGGGAGCGCTCGTGACCAGACTTGACTCAATTGAAGACTCCGCTTCCGTCGAAGTACTCTGTCTAGACAAGACAGGCACGATAACCCAGAACAAACTGTCCGTGACCAGCCCGATACCTTTCACTGGGTTCAAGAAAGAGGACGTTGTCCTGATGGCCTGTCTGGCATCTGAAGAGGAAAGCAGGGACGTAATAGATCTCACAGTGATCGAATATGCTAGAGCAGCCGGCATCGATCGCAGCGAATACAGGCGGATTTCATTTACGCCTTTCGACCCTGCGACTAAGAGATCAGAGGCAATAGTCGAGCGTAACGGAGTACGTTTCAAAGTCACTAAAGGAGCGCCCCAAATAATAGTGCCCATGTGCAACGGGACGACTGAGGAAGTGCGAGTTCAAGCGAACGTAACGGTACAGAAGCTGTCCGAGAAAGGATACAGGACGATAGCAGTCGCCGCATCGGAGCGTAATCACTTGAACAATCTTCGACTTGTAGGCCTACTGCCGCTAGCCGACCCGCCTAGGCCTGACTCGAAGGGCATGATAGAGGAGCTGAAAACGTTGGGCGTTAGGGCAAAGATGCTTACGGGGGATAATATCGCCATAGCCAGAGAGATAGTACGTCAAGTATCGATTGGTGAGAAGATCTATCGAATGTCGGATCTTTCGGGGTTGGGGGAGGCAGAACAAGCTACCATTCTTGAGGAGTATGATGGATTTGCTGAGATATATCCCGAAGACAAATACAGAATTGTCAAGCTTCTACAATCTCGCGGGCACATGGTTGGAATGACCGGCGATGGCGTCAATGATGCGCCAGCGCTCAAGCAGGCAGAAGTGGGCATAGCCGTAAGCAACTCAACGGACGTGGCTAAGGCGTCTTCGAGCATAGTCCTGACCGAGCCAGGTACAAGGCAAATAATAGATGCGATCAAGACGAGCAGGCAAATCTACCAACGGATGCTCACGTGGGTCATAAACAAAGTGACCAAGGTTGTACAGTTTGTCGGTTTGCTCGTCCTCGGGTTCTTCTGGTTACGTGGAGTCTTGCTCTCCGTCTTAGGCATGGTTTTGGTAGTGTTTGCGAACGACTTCGTGACGATGTCACTCGCAACTGATAACGTGAAGTACACAAGTAGCCCAAATGTGTGGAACGTGAAGAACATCGCTCTAGCTTCTGTGGTCATAGGCGCCTTGCTGGTTGTAGAAGGTGCAATTGCACTTCTCGTCGGTATAGAATACTTTGACCTCGGATGGGCTGCGCTCCAGACCCTCGTGATGCTCATGCTCGTCTTCACGAGTCAATTTAGAGTGTTGATCGTCAGGGAGAGAAGGCACTGCTGGTCCTCGCGGCCTGGAAAGGAATTGCTCATCGCGAGCATGGCCACCGTAGCCGGATTTGCGCTGTTAGGGGTATACGGCATCATTGTGCCTCGGCTTTCAGTATATGAGGTCCTGTTCATTCTTGGATTCTCAGCTGTATTCACCTTGAGCGTGGATTTCCCGAAGTACTACGTATTCAGGAAGCTCGGATTATAGCACGTACAATAGAAGAATGAAGAAGAACGACGGCACTACAGATGCCCTAGTCCAAGGAAGCCTCTTCCTCCTGAGCTTTCTTGTCGGGACTAACATGGGCATCGAGACCTCTGTACCCTCTCTGCCGATAATGGTGCTGATCGGCTTCGGATTGGTGGCTGTCGGTTTGACTTTCGCCTCGCTCATGGAGAGCCTGTAGACTTTCATTGTGATCCATACGTTTGTGAACCTGCCCCTCTTCTTCACGAGCGGCGCTCCGTTTCCGCTGGATCAGGTTCCTGAATGGCTTAGCACCGTGAGCATCGTGGATCAGCCTATCTAATTCCATTCCTTTCATTGCACTACGATCTTCCTGCTCCCGTTGTGTTCGATGCGACAATGATTCTGGTCGGGACCATGGTCTTCGGCCGCAGGAGGTGACCTCCTCTGTCACTAGAATCAGTATCGTCGAGATTCCATGGTCCCAAGCACCTTAAGAATACCCTCCGACGATTCACCGAGGGGATGAATAGTGTCGGTTAAGCTTGGAAAGATCATGGGAATCCCCGTAACGATCCACTACACGCTCTGGCTCGTATTCATTCTTATCGCGTGGTCACTAGCCTACGGGTACATGCCTCTCCACTATCCGGGTCTCAGCGCTGTGACATACTGGGCGATTGGTATTGCTTCGGCGATTATTCTCTTCGCTTCCGTCCTTGTTCATGAGCTCTCGCACTCCTACATTGCCAGAAAGAACGGGCTTCCAATAGCGAGAATCACGCTCTTCTTCTTTGGCGGCGTCTCAGAGATGACCCAGGAGCCTCAAGATCCAGGCCTGGAGGTTCGTATGGCTGCTGCAGGACCACTGACGAGTTTCCTCATAGCCGCCGTATTGGGCGCTCTCTGGTATCTAGCAGGGTCTGCGAAAGCGCCGGTCCCAATAATAGCGACGCTCGGCTATGCAGCCCTAATCAATGCGGCATTAGGTGCGTTCAACCTGCTGCCAGCCTTCCCACTCGATGGTGGGAGGGTTTTCCGAGGGAGCGTCTGGAGGCGTTCGAAGAATCTGATCGGGGCCACGAGGACTGCGACACGGGTCAGCGAGGGCCTTTCCTTGGTCATGATGTTGGGAGGATTTGTGGCCATAATCTTCGGAGACTTCGTTGACGGCATATGGATAATCTTCCTCGGTTGGTTCATAAGATCGGGAGCCGAGACGAGCCTGAGGCAGACACTTGTTGATGAGACCCTTTCGGGCGTTAAGGTTGAAGAGATAATGACCAGAGACGTGTTGACGGTCCGACCTGATATCACGATTCAACAGCTCGTTTCGGATTACTTCCTTGTCCATCGACACGAAGGCTACCCTGTGGTCAGGGACGGCGAGATACTGGGCACAATTACTCTGCAGTGCGTACGCGCGATTCCAAAGGAGAGGAGAGAGACTGAGACCGTCGAGCAGGCAATGGTTCACTGCGAACCCACAGTAACCGTCAGCCCCACTCTCACGGCTCTAGACACATTGCACAAAATGGCCCGCGGAAAAGTTGAAAGAGTCTTGGTTGTCGACGAAGGTCGACTGCTAGGCATCGTGACTCGTGGAGACCTGATTAGAACTATCCGGACAAGACAGGAGCTTGGGCTCTAAGAAAGAGCATGCGGCATAGATTCTTCTGAATCGATGCTTCGACGGGGCGAATTTGACCGACAAACACTAGGGGAAAATTGGGGGATGGAGAAGTCTATCACAAAGAAGCAGTATCTTGTTGGACTATGCATAGTAGTCGCCTGCGCTTAGCGGTAGTGGGTGGATTGTCCTAAACGCACAGTCATACGTTGGACTCCTCAGACGACACATCGAATTAGAAGAGAACGCCCTTTACCCAAGAGTAGACATACACCTCTCAAAAAGTCAGCCAAGCATTGATCAGAAGTCCAGGAGAGAAAAGAGAGAATGGTGGCTTTGCATCTGAGATCTAACTCCAGCGTTGGCCAAGACCCGAAAGAGCTGGCTCAGACCTGGTCAAGTCAGTGGCTCTCGATAGGAGCAAAGACATCTGATGAGCGGAGGGAACGCAAGGAAATATGACAGCGGATCGAAAATCTTCTCGGAGGTGATTTCGTGGTCAAGGTTACCAAGAGAGATGGCAGGACTGAAGATTTCGTTTATGAGAAAATCGTTGTCAGTTGCGTGAAATCTGGAGCACCAATACAGACGGCTCGTGACATAGCCAAAGGCGTTGAGCGAAAAGTTCACGAGAAGATCTCAACAGGAGACATCAAGAAACTTGTCTTGGAAGCTCTAAGAGCCAAGAACCCCGAGTGGGAAAACAGCTGGTTGATCTACGACAGAGCCGTGAAGAAGAGGAAAGACTAGGTTCCTCCAGACAAAGTACTGCCCCCGCCAGACCTGCTCTAGCCGAAGTAGACCTTGCCTTTGAGCATGCGAACCCTGCCTTGGCGAGTGAATCCGAATCAAGTCATCTGGTCATGGCACGAAGCGGAGCCCTAGAAAAACCGAGGACACTAATCCTGAGAACACATAGGTAATCTTACGTTGGGCATAGTCCGTCTTCATGTAGAGGCTGAACGACGAGTTGACCGGGATGGCAGAGATTCACGTCCTTGGTATTTCAGGCAGTTTACGTAGAGGCTCATACAACACTGGGCTGCTGAGAGCTGCTTCCGAACTCTTGCCAGAAGGCATGACTCTACAGACGTTCGATCTTTCGTCTATCCCTCTGTACAACGACGATGTGCGTGCTCTCGGATACCCGAAACCTGTCCAAGAGTTCCGAGATCGCATAGCTGCTGCCGACGCGTTATTGATCGCGACACCCGAATACAACTACTCGATTCCGGGAGTTCTGAAGAATGCTATCGACTGGGCTTCGCGTCCACCAGACCCGCCTCTTGACGCCAAGCCGGTTGCGATGATGGGCGCGAGTACTGGGAACTTCGGAACGGTTCGGGCCCAGATGCATTTGCGACAGGTCTGTGTCTACTGCGACATGTTCCTTCTCAATAGGCCGGAGGTGCTGGTGATGCGCGCTCAGGAGAAGTTTGATGCCAATGGGCGACTGGTTGATGAGACTACTCGAGGGTTTGTTCGGGATCTACTCGTGGCCTTAGCCGATTGGACTCGATGTCTACAGCGACGCAGGTGAATCACTGTATCACAGTTCGAGGAACGGGAATATGAATCGTTATCGTGAATGTTAACACACAAGCGTACCGAGAACCGTCTGCTCTGACTGATCCACCCCGCGCCTGGGACTACAGTACGGCCTAACGTATCAGTGGAATATCAAGAAGCTCATCAACACCAACCGACTCGTGACCGTTGCAGAAACGGCTAAAGGCGGCGAGCGACGGCTACGTCGAAGGCAACAGAAGAAGCAACCAAACCAGCTCTCGACGATTGCTATCTAGCAGGCGTCCCTGCTGCCATCGTCTCACCGCCGCTAGAATTGCTGAAGAATGGAAGCTTGAGGAGGTCCGGGTCTTTTCGGATACGATCAGTTGGGCTATCATCTGTGCGTGGTCTGGTGCGCAACTAGGAACTGAACACACTATCGTGTCAGAGAGTCTACATCAACAACTACAATGAGAGGGCCGTAGAAGGATGGTCTTCTTCGCAGGAGCTAAAGGGAAACAAGGAGAGAGCAAAACATGCGTTCAAGTACACGCCATAGCAGGGCCCACGAGATCACATCTGATATGGTATTGACGATAGGGCAGTCATGACCTCAAGTAGGTTCTCGGAGAGCTTGGTCTGAGTTACCCTTCCTATGATTTTGCCTCCCTCAACGACGTAGAGCCGCCTCACATTCTTCTCAATCATGATTTTCAATGCCTCGCCGGCACGAGCGTCTGGCTCGATCGTGATAATGGGACAGCTCATGATCTCTTCGACCTTCACTTTGTCTGGATAGTGGCCCGTGGCCGCGCACCGACGTAGAATATCCCTATCTGTAATCACACCAACGGGCAATCCTTGCCTCTCAACGAGCAAGGACCAGACGCTTGCTTGGATCATTTTCTCGATTGCTTGTGAAACTGGCTGATGTGAGCCGATCGCTGCAACGTTCCGTTCCATGATTTGTCTGACCGTGAGTGTTATTGGCAAGGTTCTCAACGGCGCCGAATCTGGCTTTTCTTCCTCTTAAATCTTAAGCATTTCAAGAGTAACGGAAGGACTTGGACAGCGACCGACGGTATTCTCTCGTTCTGCTTTTAATGTCAGTGAGCTCTGAATGTTACCCGAGTGAATAATATTGCCCTTCGTGAAGAAAAGGAAATACCCGCTTTTTCCACAGTCTACTGTCCTTCGGCAGATCTGCTCATCCGGCCCATAAGTTGCTATCGAGCGTAGAACCCTCCACCACCAATGAATCCGAGTCAAGAGAGAAATCAAGCTATGCCGTTATGGCGCCCGACGGCACCTCGGAAAATCGGGTGTCCAAATTCCGAGAACACATACCAATCGTTCTGTCCGCATAAGACGTCTTCATACAGACTGTGAAAGAGGAGTTGACTGGGATGGGAGATGTTCACGTCCTTGGTATTTCAGGCAGTCTGCGTAGAGGCTCATACAACACGGCGCTGCTGAGAGCTGCTTCCGAACTCTTGCCAGACCATGCGTGGATTTATTCGGGATCTGCTCGTGGCCGTGGCGGATTGGACTCAACGTCCAAAGAAAAAGTCATCACACGTGAACGGGCTGCAATAAGCACATGATAACCGCTATGTGATGCGGTGTCAGAATGGCACAGCTTGGACGTTATTCCGATACCAGGGTCTGTGACTGTTCCCTGAGGAAGTTCAGGAGGTAGTGTAGACCACCTACTCCTCTGCCTGTGGCTCCGCTGGCCCGCCAACCGACGAACGTTTGGGCTCCAGGCCATGCGCCCGTTGTGGCCCCGCCTCTTCTGTTGGCGTACACGACCCCGAACTGTATTTCATCTAGGAACTTCTGAGTCTCTCGCGGGTCCTCGGTGAAGATCCCCGCCGTTAGGCCGTATTCTGTATCATTGGCTTTTGTCAGTGCCTCGTCCAGAGTCTTGAACTCGTCGACGAGGAGCAGAGGCGCAAAGAGTTCTTCCTTGAAGAGTCGATGATCGCTTGGAAGGTCTGCGATCACGGTAGGCTCCACGTAATAGCCCCTAGCGTAATCTCCGTCGTTCAGTACGTGGCCACCACAGATGATGTTGCCTCCGCTATTCCTAGCCTCCCCAACGGCGCTTGCGAATCTCTTAACCGCAACTTGGTTGATGAGCGGTCCGATGAACACGTCTTTGCGCCGTGGGTCGCCCACGACGAGTTGCCTCACCCTCGCTTTGAGTAGGTCTAGGAACTGTGCTTTCACATTGCTTTGAACGTAGATCCTCGAGGTGGCGCTGCACTTCTGTCCGCTGTATCCGTAGGCTGATCTGACAATTCCCTCCACCGCTTTCTCAAAATCGGCCTTCGACGTCACTATGCTGGGATTCTTGCTGCCCATCTCTAGCACTACCGGCTTCGGGTACGGCTGGCTAGCAAGAAATCGGCGATAGAGTCTCATCCCGACGTCCCTAGATCCCGTGAACGCGATGCCTGCGACATCAGGATTGGACGTGAATTCATCCTCGAAGTTCGCGCCTGGACCTGTAATGTAGTTCACCACTCCGGCAGGAACACCGGCGTCGCGGTAGATTCGGTAGAGCATCAGGCCCGTGAGGGGTGCTTCGCTTGTAGGCTTGAGGACGACTGTGTTGCCGGTTATCAGGGCGCCGAGAGCCATGCCGTTGGCGAGCATGAAGGGGAAGTTGAACGGAGAGATAACCGCCCAGACGCCGTACGGCTTGCAGACCATCCTGCAATCTTCGCCCGGCGCACCTGGGCCCATCTTCCGCGTGTACCCTTCGTACTGCTCCATGATCTTCGCGTAGTACCCTATCGCATCGACGGCTTCCCAGGCCTCTGCCAGCGCCTCAAGCCTGTTCTTGCCGACCTCATATGTGATCGCGGCGGCGATCTCGAACTTCCTTTCGTCTATCACGTCAGCGGCTCGCAGCATGACTCGGATGCGTTCCTGCCACGGCGTCATACTCCATGACTGGAACGTCTTCCTCGCTGCCGCTATCGCTCTTCTACCGTGCTCTCTCTTACCCTTCTGGAAGTGTCCTACAACTATCGAAGTGTCGATGGGGCTTCTATGCTCGAACTCGCCCGCGTCTGACTCGACCTCCTCATCGTTGATGTACATGGGATAGTACTCGTCCAGGCTGCGGCTGAACCGTTCCAGCCCGGACTCGTACTCAGGATGTATTCGTTCGTCGGCGAAGAGCGTAACATAAGTCACTTTAGAGGCCACAGGGATCCCACCGTCGCCTGCTGAAGGGCTGGGGCACCGACATTTTAGGTTGAACATTTCCATACTGCAACCTGCAATCATCGAATGATCTTCGACCTTGAAGCGGGCCCGCCTGGAAGGCTCATGTTTGGCAACATACGGTGCTCCGCAGGTGACAAGCGAAGTTCTCTCCAGAGGAGAGATACGCGGTAGGTTTCACGCCGCGCCATAGGGAAAGCGACTGGTCAGAGTCCAACAGGGCCCGAGCGGTGAAGATGCCTCATGAGGAGAAGATCACTCGAGCGGTCAGAGTATTGCTGCCAACCGAGCTCTTCAAACGCGGAAGGGGTAGGGCCGCAACCTCACGCTTGTTACACTCGACCAACGAGTGGATAGGCGTCCCTTCAGCGCGTGTGGACTTGCACTCGCCGTGGGGCTCTGTTCGCTAGTCGGCAGGTTTAGGTTTCTGTTCGGTTTCGGCGGCTCTGGCGCTCTGAGCGATTAGAGCCTTCCATCGGTTACCTATTATCGGGCGTTACCAATTATTCTGGAATGAAAAGCCGAAATGAAGTGTGATTTGAATGACCAACACAAAGGGGCATATGATAAGTCTCTTTAGCAGACTGCTTATGGTGGCCGCTGTTACCGTGTCTATTTCAGTGGTGGCCGCGATTCTGCTGATAGAGAAGTTCGGGATGACATGGCCTATTGTTCCCGTAATGATTTTTACAATCATCGTTCCCGCAACACTCGCAATAGCAATCAACTATCTGTATTGGCGTCCACGATACAGGGTGCCTAAATAGACATCCGCCGATGTCGAACACCCAACACGAACAGCCATAAACCGAACAGAGCCCGCCGTGGAAAGCCTTAAAGGCGTCAGACGCACATATATGACGAGCGTCAGATGAGCGTGTCTGACATGTTCAGGTGGGGCTACCTCACACCACGCCAACGTCATATCTGGAGTCTCAGGCTTGGCGGACTCACAGAGTCCGATATATCCAGAAAGGAAGAGATCAGTCGCCAATCCGTCCATATAATCCTGAATGTCGCACGAGAGAAGATCTCGCAGGCGCTGAAGGAGGCCGCTGAAGTCAACAGGATCGAGATCAAGCACATGGACGTGATGAAGGGCATACTCGTCGGGAAGAGCCTCGAGTTCAACCACAAAGTCGTTGTCACCTATTCTTCCTCGAACGGGATCAGGGTTTGGTACGCGCATCACGACGACTGCCGAGAATGCAAACTCGACAGGGGCTGGGTCAAAGTCATCCTGAAGGAGGCGCAGGAGCGCAGGATCGACCTGAGTGACGCCGAACTTCGACTCCCACCGAATAGGCTTGCCAAACTCATCTTCTCGAGAATGCTGCCGGGTGTCGAGCTTTGAACCGACCCGCGAGAACGTCTTCGGGGTATTGTCCTCACGCGCCCCCTAGGAAGGGACATATGCACGAAGCCGTGCTCTATTCGCTCGCCGGCCGGCTTTCGATCAAAGTCATAGACTTCCAGAGCGCATTGGACGGGATCGTCGCGTACACAATTCTCTTTTCCCTCCTATTCCTCTCCTCATTCGCAAACGCGCCCACGGCCGGGCTCCTCGAAGTCTATCGGAATTCCCTGTTGATGGCCGGTCTCGCCGCTGCGTGTGCCCTTGCAATCATCTATGTGTACGCGAGGTCTGTTGGTAAGAGCGAGTTCCGTTTTGGACTCGACAACGCAAAGGAGAGCGTACTCACATCACTTACTGCTTTAGTCATCTGGGCGACGGCGTGGATACTCTTCGGCGAGTTCTCAGGAACCTATCACCTCGCGCTGGAACGGGTCCGTCTTGGCCTTGTTCCACTGGCGCTGGTAGTTGGCCTACTTGATGGCCTCGTGGTGTACGCATTCTGCGCAGAGAGGTTCGTGATCGGTCTCGGTAAGCAGACTGGAATTCTCATATCATCATTTCTTGGATGGTTGCTCTTCCTCGCCGTCTCAGTGGATTTCGCCCTCTACCTGCTTCCGGTTGTCGTCGTGTTCGCGTATGTGAGTGTGCGGTCCCGATCCCCGCTGGGGCCCGCTTTCGTGACGGGTCTGCTCATGGTTTTCTTCTACGTGTACTTTGCCGCGTCTCCTTGGATTCTAGGAAGTCGCCAAACGGGCTACTGGCTGATGACGGCCGTAAGCTCGGTCTCAGCTCTCTTGGCCGGCTTTGTCGTAGCAAAGGTTCCGCTTCGAGGGGTTTCGTGTGGAGAAAACTCCGCGGTCTAGAAAGCTACTCCTCGCGGCGTTGCTTGCTGTGATTCTAGTTCTTTCGGTTCTAATTTCGCTGAAACTGGACTTCGACAACCGAGACAGGCTCTTCCAGAGCATAGTCAAGGACAGTCCGGACGCGATGCAAGCCTTTCAGAAACTCGCTGAGGTTACGCGTTCGGATGCGGTCATCTTCTCCTGGTGGGACTATGGACGCGCGATTCAGGATTTCGCGGGAAGGAGAGGGGTCGTAGCGTACCCGTCCAGGGATATCTTTCAGTCCGTTGGCGCGAGCGACAATCCCATCTACGCCTTGGAGATGCAGATCTTCGGAAGATTCGAGTCGTCCGAGAGGATTCATGACGCCGCGAGGGCGTTTCTTCTACCAGAAGACGAGTCCTTAACGATAATGCGCAGGTATGGGGCAACGCACGTCATGGTCTTCCACGGCGAGGACGAGCACGGAGCATTCAACGACCTAGAGAAGTTCCCTTGGATCGCAAGGATTGCAGGCTACAACGCATCGGAGTACGTGCAAGTCAAAGCAGCATCGCCTAGACCGACATATGAATTGACTTCGAAGGCTGAGGACGTGACCATGCTGAGATTGCTGTTCGACGAGAGATTCCACCCGCAGCACTTCACAAAGCTCTACGAGAACAAGGTGACGAAGATCTACCGAATAGAGTACGTCCTATCCGCTGTTTCTTATTCCAAATCAAAAGGAGCACAGAACGGATTTTCGTGGTGGTCAGCTTCGTCGGCGCTTGTTCTAGGGAACCACCGGACAGCGGTTCGAGTAGACACATAGTACGGCCGACATTAGGCGAGCTACACGGCTGGTAGCAGGATCTGTACGCCCAAGACACAGGGTTAACGCAGAAAGAGCTCGGCGTAAGGGACCCCTAGAAGCATACAAAGCCGGCTGCGGTGACCAGAGTCAAGTGAAACCTTAGCCTAGAGGCCGCCTTCACGAACGTTGAATTTTTCATGGGATTCCGGATGAGTCCGCTCACATTCTTGTCAAACCACCTCAGCAAATTTAACTTCCTCCTGCAGTGAGCACTTGCCATCTACGACTTGTCGGTCCGAGATCGACCGGCAACTGTCTGGTAGCGTGTAGGCGTTGAGTGGGGACTTGGTTCACGACACTATGAAGTGTGAACTTCGCATATTCGGGCAGCGTCACGTAGCCGTTGATGTCCAGGCGCTCTGTGATCACCTCGACATGTTGGTCGGTACCGCGGTCGCGGAGGTCATAGTGAATCAGCATGAATTTCGCCTGGGCAAAGAGGACGCTGCAAGGATTCGCCAGGAGAGACCGCAAGCCTCTCTTCGGGAACTAGTTGACTCCTTGATAAGGGCCGAGTGCCTTTCAGGCGTCGGTATGGTGAAAGTGAGGATTCCTGAGAATTCTGTTGGCCCAGTCGATTTGGACATATCAAATCCCTGTGTGAAGCGAACGGCTGGCCCCTACAGGAGTATTGTCTTCTCCTACTGGTGCGGAGTGTTCACCTGTCTTCTTGGCAAGGAATTCAAGGCAGAATACGTGGCCTACGATCGAGACAGGGATCTGTTGAAGTGCCGGATGGTCCCGGGCTGAGAGCGAGTGGGAGACGTTGCTTCAGAGCAGATTAATAGATCCGCGTATGAGGCGGCTTCCATGGCCGAGGAAGAAGTGCTCGCCTTTTTCAGGCGTACGCTATCTGCACCTCTGCCTCCGTCAATTTCACTCATCACGTCCTGAAGCTGGGGGAAAGCCTTGACCAAGACGAAGGCTCATCATCATAAATCCGGGGAGAATCGCGCAAAGGTCAACAAAGAGGCTCATCCCAAGCTCGATGAGAGGGAGTTTCCAAGACTCAACCAGTTCCTGCAAACCATTATCGACAATGCGAATGTTTGGCTTGACGTGCTCGACGAGAAAGCGAACGTCGTGATCTGGAATAACGCCGCTGAAGTGATCAGCGGCTACTCGCGGGAAGAGGTTGTAGGACACCGGGAGATCTGGGACTGGCTCTACCCAGACGAAGAATACCGAAAATGGATAATGGACTCAGTCGCCGACGTACTCCAACGTGGAAGAGTTGACGAGGATGTCGAGACAAGGATCAGGAGGAAGGACGGCCAAATCAGGATCATATCTTGGAACGAACGGAACCTAGTTGACGAGCATGGCAAAGTGATCGGTTCCATCGCGATCGGCCGCGATGTCACTGAACGCAAGAGGATGCAGGAGGAGCTTGAGCACTACTCCAAACACTTGGAGCAGCTGGTTGCTGAGAGGACGGGGAAGCTAGCGGAGAGTGAGAAGAGATTCAGAGAGCTAGCTCACTTACTGCCACAGATCGTATTCGAAATCGATGAAAAAGCGAAACTTACATTCCTGAACCACATTGCATTCGCCTGGACCGGCTATAGTGAAGATGATCTTCGCAAGGGCTTGAGTGCCTTTCAGATGTTTGTTCCAGAAGACCGCAACAGGGTTATGGACAATATGCGAAGGATAATGAACGGAGAGAAGCTAGGTGGTAATGAGTACACGGCGCTGAGGAAGGACGGCAGCACATTCCCTATCATCATACATTCCAGTCCCATTATTCTCGAAGGCAAGGCTGCGGGATTGAGAGGCATCGCCATAGATATGACAGAACGGAAGCAGATGGAGGAACGTCTCCTCAAGTCTCAGCGGTTAGCCGCCATCGGAGAATTGGCGGCGATGGTGGGTCATGATCTCCGAAATCCATTGACGGGCATCGCAGGCGCTGCGTACCTTCTCAGGTCAAGGTTGGGCTCGCAAATCGACGACAAGACCATGGGGTTGCTCGAGGTCGTTGAGAAGAACGTGGAGTACTCAGATAAGATCATAAGCGATCTCCTAGAATACTCCGGAGAGCTACGGCTACAACCAACCGTGACAAGTGTGAAATCAATCACACAGGACGCACTACTGTCGGTCAGGATTCCTGGCAACGTACTAGTAGCAGACTTGACAGAGAATGAGCCTGAGATAACTGCTGATGACCAGAAGATGCGGAGAGTCTTCGTTAACATCATCAGAAACGCCGTCGAAGCCATGCCTGAAGGTGGCACACTCACAATATCAAGCAAGAGAACGAACGACGACGTGGACGTCGTGTTCGCTGATACGGGAGTAGGCATGACAACGGAAGCCATGAAGAAACTTTGGACGCCGCTCTTCACAACAAAGGCGAAAGGGATGGGATTAGGTTTAGTCATCTGTAAGCGTATAGTGGAAGCGCATGGGGGCTCCATCTCCGCTGAAAGTGCACTCGGAAGAGGCTCAACCTTCACAGTTAAGCTTCCAATTAAGCCAGACCTGAAGGAGGTGAAGGAGACATGAGCGAAACGGCCAGGATTCTCGTCATCGACGATGACGAAAGCGTGAGAAAGGTCTTGGCGATGGCCCTAGAAGACAAAGGCTACATTGTCGACGTTGCGAAGGACGGCAAAGAAGCCATACGCAAATCCAACGCCACCTTCTACAACTTGGCTCTAGTCGACATCCGCCTACCCGATATGGACGGCGTAGCGCTCCTGACTGCCATGAAAGAAACCACACCGAAGATGGTGAAGATAATACTCACAGGTTATCCCTCGCTCGAAAACGCGATCGAGGCCGTCAACAAAGGCGCAGACGGCTACATCCTCAAGCCCGTAAACATGGAGAAACTCCTGTCGACGGTTGAGGAACATTTGAAGAAGCAGCAGGAAGCGAAGAAATACAGTGAAGAGAAAGTGAGAGAGTTCATCGAAACGAGAGCCAAAGAACTAGAGAAACGTCCCTGAGAATGGGCGCTTTCTCGTCGACAGCGAAAAGTGAGACCTCTGCATGAGGCATGCGAGGCATCTTTGACAGTCAAGGATAGAACTCAAGCATCAAGTCTTCAGGGCTATCGCGAATAAGCTCCCGTAAACCATTCCCACAAGAATCTCTCGCTCGCATCCGCGAGATCTGTCTATTAGGCGCGCAGGACTACTCCGATCGGATGCGAAGTCTTCCCCTGCGGCTGACATGGTCAGAATAACCCTGCTTCGAGGAGGAAGTTCATGATTCGCAAATGCGACGACAGAGACTCTGAGATGATCTACGCGATCATCAATGAGGCGGCCAAAGCGTATCGAGGGGTCATCCCTGCGGACTGTTGGAAAGAACCCTACATGTCCAAAGATGCGCTTCGGCATGAGATGAATCAGGGTGTCGTATTCTGGGGATATCAGGAAGATGGCGAGCTGCTCGGTGTTATGGGCATTCAGCATGTTCAAGATGTAACGCTCATCAGACACGCCTACGTTTGCACAGCCAAACGAAATCAGGGCATAGGGGGAAAGCTGTTATCCTCTCTTTGCAAACAGACGGCTCAGCCGATCTTAGTCGGCACATGGGCAGATGCCGTCTGGGCCATTCGTTTCTATGAAAAGCATGGTTTTCGATCGGTTTCCCCAGAGGAGAAGGATCGGTTGCTGAGAAGGTACTGGTCAATCCCGAAGCGTCAGATCGAAACCTCTGTCGTTCTAGCAGACCAGAGGTGGTTCGATGCTCGTCAACAAGAAGCGCCGGTGGTTCAAGCGCAGCCTCTTGTGAAGAATATCGACTAAGCGGTTCTTGAGCTGAGAAAGAACTGAAAGTGAGCCGTAAAGATACGGCAACTGATCGGAAACCCGCTCTGGGGCCATTGGTTCTGGCCGGCAGGAGCATTTGACTCTTCTTATGTGCCGCGGGTTCACGGATCAAAGGGTACGTCCTACACCAGAGACCTGCGTCTTTGCCCAAAGTTGACAACAACATCTATACTTCTGCTCCCTCGAGATGCGTATGCAAAGAACGTGGCTGTAATGGGCTGGTACTGTCCGAAGTGCCGTACGGCGTTCGTTGAGTTTCAATCCACCTGTCCCTACTGCCTTGTGCCGCTGAGAAAGTCGAAGTACGAGGACCGGATCTAGTCGAAAAAGAACCAAGGCATTCCTACTGCTCGTCAGGCTGCCAAGACTGAAGGTTTCCACGGTTGGCCGCGTCTAGGGAGAGTAGGAGCAACCAATGACATTGATCGCCCATTTTCTCTCACGCAGCACAAGATCCTATCATGTCGCTGTCGCAACTGTTCACGTCCACTCATCTTTTTTCTTTTTTCCCAGAGCTGCTTCCTGTCAGTATGCCAGAGGCTCATGCTATGCTCTCGCTCGTAGCGGACTCACTTGCGTCTTCTCTGCTTGCTGAGCTGGGGCAGGGCTCTACCAGCCTCCTTCAGGATCATGTGGATTTTGTTGTGAGAGAGCAGAGACCGGTCTAGTAGTGAAGCCATTGCTTCATGACTTCGCTCAACCTAGTTCTTTCTTTCGGCCGAGTTCGAGGATAGTTGCCTCCAACGATGTTGTCCATTGCTATTCAAGACACATGATGAAGTCTGTCTCTGACCCTGTGCTGTTGACAAGCGACGATGGCGCCTACCTCATCGATATCGCAGGAAAAAGGCACCTCGACTTCTCGACACGGCATTCCGTTATGGCACTAGGGTTTGCTAACAAGAGAGTAAACGAAAGCACGGTATATATGTATTCTAAGCGTGCTTTCATTCCTGACAAGTACGCAGTTGGCTTATATTGTTGCTCGATGAAAGCCCTATCATTTAATCCGCTTGTGTGAGTTATCGCTATGCAGACAGAGGGTCCGACTCGTATCATTGGCGAAGGCATTGACCACATAATCACCCTTCCCGTCTTCAACTGGGACAACATGCGCGCGCAAGTGCCAATGGCCAATATCTACAACTCTCTGAAGGCCAAGTTCGGCAAGTCACCCTTAATCTACGTTGCCGAACAACTGGAACAACGCGTCAAGAAAAAAGACTTAGTGGTCTTAACTACAGGGTTCTACGTGACTTCTGGAGAAGTGTTGGAGACAGATGGCCCTGTCGGAGCCGCAACCCTCGCTAGGGGAATCGACATCGGCCTAGGTGCGGCCTTGGTGATGCTGGTTGAGGAGAATTACGTGGATAGCATGAAAGCAATATGCGCCGCGGCCGGATTGAACGTCTGCGGGACTGACAGAGTCAAGAATGGTCTGCATAGGATCGCTGTCGAAGGCTTCCCCAAGGAAAACGAGAAAGCCGAAGCGGCGGCCGAACGTCTCATACGAACTCTAAATCCTTCTGCGCTCATATCGGTGGAGTGCCCTGACCGCAACCTAAAGGCAGTCTATCACTCAGCGAGTGGAAACAACATAACATCGTATCAGGCAAAACTCCCAGTCCTCTTTGACTCTGCCTACCGCTCCGATGCGTTTACGGTAGGAATAGGAGACTTCGGTAATGAGATTGGAATGGCCAATCTCCGGGAAATCTTTCAGGTACTCACGCCTTCTCACGCGAACTGCAAGTGTGGGTGTGGGGGCGGTATTGTGGGCTCTACAAGGACACATGGTTCGATAATCGCGAACATATCCAACTGGGGAGCCTACGGGCTTGAAGCCGCTTTGGCTCTGGTCCTTCGGAATTCTGACGTAATGCATGGTCCGGCGCTGGAAACTAGAGTTCTGGAAGAAGCGGCACGCCAGGGGTATGTGGATGGGGCCACAGGTTTCGTTGAGCCCACCGCCGATGGGGCCTCGAAGGAGATCAACGCGAACATTGTTCACATGCTTCGAGCGTTGCTGTTGTTGCAAGAAAGCAAGTTGTTTCAAAGTTCTTTCAGTTAGTCCTAGAGATAGCGCGCACGAACCGCGCCTGCGGCTCCTGTTCTCATTCGCAGCAGACTCACGGAGTCAACGACGGCTATTACACTCCCGTCCTGAGAACTGATCAGAAGATCTACCCGTCGCATTCCAGGAGTTCTCTTCTCTGAAAAATCAGAACATGTTGAACTTCTACAACTTGACATTGCTCAAGAAAAGCCAATCCCTGTGAAACGAAAGTCATCCGCGCATCAGCGTGTGGCAGTTCCCTTAAGTATCCGTACCTCACGTCGTGGCAATGTCTGAGCTAGGCCCAATCCATACTGTCTAAATCCGTCCTCTACGGCGTGGATAACGTCAATGGGTTTGACTGCTTGGGCCACATCCCTCTCTGCTAATGGAAGCGTCAAAATGAAACACCGTCAAGCCCGCGATTGGTCAACCAGGGCTATAGGTGCTATTCTCCTCAAGCATCATTCACAGGACTATTTCACTGAATCTGAATACTCGGCGCAAAGGCTGGTTGTCCCGGTCTTACAATTGGCAGAGATCGCGTCGGCGTCAATAGCTGAAGGCGTAGATCGAATTGTAACTCTCCCAGTGTTCAGCTGGGATAACATGCTCGCACAAGTCCTATGGCCAGCCTTTGTGACGCGTTGAAGAGGAAGTACGGCAGATCGCGTATTGCATGCGTTGTATGCCGTACGTTATGACAAGAACTAAGTGCTTTCCTCATATTAGATAGAGCCACGTGGCGTAAGGAAAATGGCAGCACCTGCGACAGTTGCTAGAAGACCGTTGCTTACGGCTAGACAGGTAGGCATGGTTGCGGCGCTGGGCGGACTTGGCTTCGCTTGGCGAGCACTGGGCCTCGTGATCCCGCTCTATCCTCCATTCGTACTAGATGTCAGGGAGACACTGATAGCGATCGTAGCGTTTGCGGGTGGACCGTACGTAGCCATCGCCTCGGGTTTCTTGATGGGACTGCCGTCTGCACTTCCTATGCTCGATCCCTGGTACTATCCAATTGTCGGCCTCATCCTGTGCGCGTTCACCAAGACCATTTGGAACAATAGAGGATGGAAAGGCTATCTCCTGCTGACGGTGGTCATGGTGGTTGCCGAATTCATAGGTTCGACTCTATACATCGCTGCGATGTGTTACGGGCTTCAGATAGCTCCATTCTGGCCCGAATACATAGCCAACTTTGCTAGCGGCACCTACTTCATCTATGTGGCTCAGGAAGTGATCCCACTGATAATCTGCATAAGGTTCTTCCCCGACTTCATGAAACCACGGTGGCTCTGGCGAGGCGGAGAAGCAGTCGACTAGGAGAGTGGTAGATCCGTATGTCAAACAAGCAGTACGTATATCTTGTCATCATGATCATTGTAGCCTTTGTCTTGGTGGTTCTTCGATCGTACGCAGTCGGTGTCCAGTGGAACCCCTTTGGGTTCATCTCCAAGACGAGAGTAGGCCAACTCTTGCCCGAACCGGTCCAGTACCTGCTGATGCTCATCGTGCTCATCGCCGGGGTAGCCTTAGCAGTCTATTTCGAGCGCAGGACAAGAGCGAAAAGGTAGAGCTATCGCCCGGACCACCCAACTTCCCAATTTTTTGTACTCGACTCTCAACTGTACGTCTCTATGGACATTGGAACGCCGAAGCGAGGATCAAAAGGCTTTTCACAGTCGTACGCTTCTATGCCCGGCTACCGACATTCCCAAAATTGGTGTACTGAATGTCTTCTGCGTTCTTAATGTCTGATATGACCTGGCCTGAGGTTCAAGAGGCGCTTAAGCGGACAGACATTGTCCTTTTCCCTGTAGGGTCAAGCGAACAGCATGCGACGCATCTTCCTTTGAACAACGACATCTTTACATCGTTTGAGATCTCAAAGCGAGTAGCCGAGAAGCTAGCTCCAGAGATCACGGTCCTCGTAGCGCCGCCGCTTCCTTACGGGCTATCCCCTCACCACATGGGCTTTCCGGGAACCATTTCTCTACAGACGGATACCTTCATAGAAGCCGTGAAGGATGTCTGCCGAAGCCTTGCGAGCCACGGATTCAGGAACATACTGATAGTTAACGGGCATGGTGGAAACACTGGCGCTCTGCACATCGCGACGCAGCAGGTTGCCGGCAAAATAAAGGCGAAAGTCTTCGTGGTGGAATGGTGGGACCTAGCGCCAGACGTTATTGCAAAGCTTTTCGCACCCCCTTTCTATCACGCATGCGAGACCGAGACTTCCATGGTCCTCGCACTTGATCAGCGGGTTGATATTACGAAGGCTAAACCCTCCGTCCCCCGGCGGGGTTCAAGGTTCATTGCGCACGATTTCATGGCAATTGGGCCGAAAGTCTATGAGCCCTTGCTCGATATGAGGACGATCACAGAGACAGGGGCGGTCGGAGATCCCACGAAGGCAACAAGAGAAAAAGGTCAAGAATTGCTCGATGCCGTCTTGGACAGGTTCGCCGGCTTCATCAAAGAGCTTAAGACCAGTCGTGGGGCCTCTTCATCCTAGATTACTGTCGCACACTTGGCAGACGGGATGAAGATGCGTGTATCCTGAAACCGGAGGTTCGAAGAGAACATGAGCGAAGCGGTAAGCCTGGAAAAGGTCTCCTACACTTACAGCGGCGGTACCAGGCCAGCTCTTGAGGCAATAGAACTGAGGGTCAGGCAAGGCGAGATACTTATGATAAGTGGACCTTCAGGGGCCGGGAAGACCACGCTCTGTAGGTGTCTAAACGGCCTCATACCGCACTATTTCAGGGGAAAACTTGAGGGAAACGTGATTATCAGCGGTACCAACACGCGAGTGTCGACCATCAGCGCGCTATCCCATGTCGTCGGCCTACTGTTCCAGGACCCCTCTAGTCAGTTAGTAAATCCAACCGTAACCGACGAAGTGGCCTTTGGGCCTGAAAATTATGGAGTTGCCCCTCATGAGATTCGAACTAGAGTAACGAAAGCTCTTGAACTCATGCGGCTCAAGGGCTACGAGGAGAGAGGTCCTCACTCGCTCTCAGGAGGTGAGCAGCAAGCCTGCGCGCTAGCCGCGATTGTGGCGATGGACCCGAGCATTTACGTTCTGGACGAACCCACATCAAACCTCGACCCGATCGGGAGCGCGAAAGTCCTTAACCTAATGGCAGACCTCGCCCAGCAACAAAAGAGAACCATGATTATCGTCGAACACAAGATGGAAGAACTGCTCCACCTTGTCGATCGCTTGGTCGTTCTTCACAAGGGGTCAGTCGTTCTGGAGGGAAAGCCTAGGGAGCTTCTTGAGGACATTGAACTCATGGAGAAAATTGGATTAAAGCCGCCGCAGGTGGCATTGCTCGCGTCAAAGCTGAGAGCGAAGAGCCCTAGTTTGCCGATTCCGATGACGCTGGACGAAGCGGTGGCGGTCTTTCGAAAGGCATTTGCTGCTCGCGCACGGATCCGGCCGATCATCGAGAAGCAGGATCAACATCTATCTGTGACCGAGACTATAATCGAGGTCAAGGATCTTTGGCATATCTATCCTGCGGGGACTATTGCCCTGAAAGGGGTCACCCTCAACCTTCACCGAGGAGAATTTACTGCCATCATCGGACAAAATGGTTCAGGGAAAACTACTCTAGTGAAACATTTTAACGGCTTACTCAAGCCGACTAGAGGAACCGTCCTCGTATTCGGCACCGACACAACAAATGCAGCAATAGCTGATCTTTCGCGGAAAGTCGGGTACTGCTTCCAAAATCCTGATCATCAGGTGTGCTGCGAGACCGTAAAGAAGGAACTCGAGTTTGGGCCACGAAACCTCCAGGTCCCCGAAGATGAAATTCAGAAGCGGGTGAAAGAAGTCGCTACTGCTGTGGGCCTTCAGGAGATTCTGGACGTGAATCCATTCTCCGTGAGCAAGGGCGAGAGGCAAAGGATCACGGTGGCGTCTCTACTCACGATGAGCCCTGACGTCTTAGTAGTTGACGAGCCAACAACTGGGCAGGACTATCGCATGGGTAGAGAAATGATGGAGTTCTACAAGCAACTCAATGAAGCCGGAGGGAAAACAATAATCGTGATAACTCACGACATGAACATAGCCGCAGAGTATGTGAAACGTGTGATCGTGTTAAAGGAAGGCCAAGTTCTCGCAGACGGCCCCACTCGCGAAGTCTTTGCTCAGACAGAACTCTTGCAGACCACATATCTCAAGCCCCCACAAATAACTCGCCTAGGTCAGCTACTCAACGAGTACGGGATGCCGGAAAATGTGCTCACGGTCGATGAAGCAGCTAAGCTCTTTGAAGAGAATCTTGCAGTGTGAAGACCATGGCTTTTGAGTATATCCCAGGAAAAACACTCTTTCACAGGCTGGACCCGCGAACAAAGTTCCTTTATTGGGCTGTGGTTATTACGTTGGCCGTATCTCTGGGGACAGACCCAATCTACACTTTCGTTCTCTTTCTCTCATTGCTGCTAGTGGTCCGTCTATCGAAGATCCCCATGAGCAAAGTGGCGGGCTTTCTGAAAGGAATTGTGCCCGTTGCTGCGATGTACGCTTTTTTCAACTTGCTCTTTCCGCCAACAGCGACGCAGTTTACCAAGCCCTACGTATTCTTTTACGTAATCCCGAACTTGCTGCCGATCACCTTGGAGGGGTCTATCTGGACATTCGGTGCCGTGCTCCGATTCCTCATAATCCTGCTAGTCATAAGGACCATTCTGATGATTACACCAATACGTGATCTTATCATAGCATTGGTCAAGCTAAGACTGCCTCCTGAATTCGGGATGGCTCTCAGCATAGGCTTCGCGTACGTTCCCGTGCTAATAGATGAGAACACGAAGATCAAAGAGGCTCAAGAGGCCAGGGGTTGGAGATACGAATACCGCAATCCAGTGAAGAGGTTCAACGCATTGCTACGTCAGATGTTCATCCCAGCGATCTTCAACTCGATCAGAAGAACAGGTGACATCGCAGTAGCTATCGAATCGAAAGGCTTCAGTCACAACGTGTCTGGCCGAACATACATGCGAGAACTCAAGTATACGAAAGAAGACTATGCGATGATGATCCTTCTGATCGCCGTGCTCATAGGAGGAATTGTAATTGGCCCTTGGGGCCTTAGCTGGGCATACTATCTGAACTCTGTCGAAGCCATTAAGAGATTTCTCCATCTCTGAGCCAACGCTTCCCCTCAGTATTAGTCCAATTCCGAAGAACAAAGGAGGCGTCTTCATTCCCAGCTCAGGTTGCGAGGTGCCTCACGACGCCAAGTTCGAGAACATAAAAGCCATGATCCACACCGACAAAACCTACCAGCTTTCCAAGAGCTAGCGAAAGGGATGCGAGGGTCATAATGGAGAGGCTCTTCGACGTAGCATTTGTTCGACCTCCTTCAAACAGTTACATCAATTGTGTATCGACAAACCC
>CAYMZN010000015.1:25003-33111 GCA_964394935.1 uncultured Candidatus Bathyarchaeia archaeon
AAGCTTATGCGGCTGACGCTCTGTATCTGGGAGATGGGAAGGTTCTGATCCCTTCTGGTTTTCCGAAGGCGAGCAAGAAGCTGAAGGAGGCACGTTACAAGGTAATCGAAGTGGAGATGTCGGAATTCCGCAAAGGGGATGGAGGAGTAACCTGTCTCTGCTCACCAGTTTACGAACTGTTCTAGTAGAGGAGAATCCTGGTCGCTAGGAAGGTCAGCCCGGATTGGTCTAGTCCAATTAAGCCGGTGAGCGCCTTTCGAGAGAGGTCGAGGGTTTGAGTGGGTTGAGCGGCACGGGTTCGTCTGTGGGCTTAAGGGTGCGAGGGGAGAAGTAACAGACTGGATCAAGAATTGGCACGCTCAAAGCAGCATGATTCCATACGAGCACTACTTTCAGAGAAGACGTGCATCCGACAGATTCATTAGGCAATTGCCAGATGGTCGGCGATTTGCAGCACGCGAGGTGGTTCAAGAATGGACAAGGAGGAGATCATAAAGTTCGTTCGAGAGATGAAGGCTACGGATCATGTCATCATGTTCTACTCGGAACCCGAGGATAAGCATCTTGTGCTATTTGCCTACTTGAAGGCTGGATTGGATCAAGGTGCAGCGGCGGCGTACGTTGCTGGACAGGAGACTCCCGACGAGATTAGGGAGGGTATGAGGCGATTCGGTGTCGACGTGGAGAGGTTCGAAAAGTCTGGAGCTTTGCGCGTGATTGACCATTGGGATTGGTACATTGTCGGCGGCAGCTTCGACATTTCTAGGACTATGGAGATGTGGAAGAAGCTGTACGATGAAGCTTTGGCCAGGGGCTTCAAGGGCTTAAGGGTTACAGGCGAGATGGCATGCTTCTTCGAGAACGGAATGGTTAAGGAGCTCATTGAATATGAGAAGGCTCTGCATAGGGCGCTTGAATTACCCATCACCGCTATCTGTGCCTACGATTCTAACGTTGTGGCCAAACAAGGGAGAGGAGAACTCTTTCTCGACCTCATCAAAGCGCACAGGACAGTCATCCTCACGGGCCCTCAAGGCGGTGTAGTGAGCAGTTACTGACGATCCCAGTAGACAAGTGCGGACAGCTCTCCTCAACTCAGTTCAGCGGCCTTCACAATCTGACTGTGAGACCTCGGTCTCCGCTCGTAATTGTGGAAGTGCAAGATGCGGCGAGGTGATGCTGTTATTCTTCTCAAGATGCCATACCTCACTTGATGAAGATAGACGAGTTTGGTTTCATGAGCTTGGCTAACCTTAAGCGAGACTCTATTCCAAACATCAAGTATTGGGAGAGCATTCTGATGCCACAGTCTGCTGAGCTCAACGACGCTTTGCTTCAGGCTGTGGATGACGGCTTACTTGTGCCTGGCGAGATCGTGAGAGCGGCCATCTACGAGCGCATCGAGAGAAGCTATCAGGTCACACGCGAACAGATCCCTGAGAAGCTTCCGACCTTCCACAAGGCGCTCCAAGAACTTCTAGGCGCAAGCGCCAAGGTCTTGGAGAAAATGATCGTCAAGAACCTCTACAGCAGAGTCGGCCTGAGCTTTACGGAGCGTCAAAACTGGACACTGGTCGACTATGTCAATCATGCAAAGGAGCTTGCTACAGGAGGCCAAGTCTACGGATCATGTTCGGGAGTTGAGGAGAAGGTTTGAAGAATAGTAAGGCTCACCGACGAAGACCGAAGAGACATAATCGTAAGATCCTGGGCATCACCAAGCGCAAGCGAATGGAGGAGAAGTTGAATGCACTCCATAAACATGCATTACAACTGGCCGCAGCCAAGAGCATTGATGAGATAGTTACCCAAACCCTCGATGCGATGGAGTTGACACTCGGATTTGATCTCTGCGACTTCTGTACGGTCGATGGAGCATATCTCCTCGTCAAGGGATCCAGAGGAACATCCGTGTCACCGCTGGAGTGGCCTCTGGATGGACCAGGCGTGGTTGTGAAGACCGCGAAGACCAAGAAGACGCTTAGAATTCCTGACACTCGGAAGGAAGAGGCATTCGTGGACGCTAGGACGCTTGCCGGGAGGGGAGAGCTCCCTCGGACGTTATCGGAGCTTGTTGTGCCGGTGCTAGTAGAGGGTGAGACTGCGGTCGTCTTGAACGTGGAGAACAGTCGCCTCAACGCCTTCACGGAAGAAGACGAGAAGCTTCTTGAGACATTAGGAGCGCACGTCGGCTCCGCTCTCAGCCGCCTAAGACACGTAGAGAAGCTAGAGAAACTGTTGACTGCACTGCAGGAGTCGGAGGATCGCTACAGGACCTTGTTCGACAGCGCCAGCGACGCCATCTTCATCCACGACATGGGCGATAGGTTCCTTAAAGTCAACCAGGTAGCCTGCGAGCGTCTCGGCTACAGCCGAGAAGAGCTATTGCGGATGACGCCGGCCGACATAAGCTCTCCCGAGTACGCACGCCTGGTTCAGGAGCGGGTTCTGGAGCTGCGCAAGGTCGGCCACGCTTTCTTCGAGACGGCTCAGGTGCGGCGGGACGGGACAGTCATCCCCACCGAGTTGAGCAGCCGGATCATCGAGTACAAGGGAAAGCCAGCCGTGCTCAGCATCGCCCGCGATGTCACCGAGCGAAGGAGGACTGAGGAGACGATACGTCGTCAAGCAGACCTGCTCCAGAAAACCTTCGACAGCATGACTGACGCCGTCTTCATACTCGACGCCAGGGTTTCTCCCCCAATCATACTTGAATGCAACGAGGCTGCATCTGCCATCTTCGGCTATGAGAAAACCGAGATGCTCGGTAAGACCACCGCCTTTCTCCATGTAAGCGACGACACCGTCAGAGAGTTCCAGTCTCAACTGTATCCCGCCGCGGAGGAGGGCCGCATGCCTTTCCACCTCCCCGAGTTTCGTATGAAGCGCAAGGACGGCTCCATCTTCCCTTCGGAGCACTCCGTCGCGCAGCTGTTGAATGACAAGGGTGAGCGAACAGGTTGGGTCAGCATCGTCAGAGACATCACCAAGCCCAAGCGGGCGGAGGAGAGGCTGAATGGGATGAACAGGGTGCTTGTAGAAGCGATAAGGTCCAAAACAGAAGAACAGCTTGGCAAGGCATGTCTTGACGTGGCAGAGGAGCTGACAAGCAGCAAGTTCGGTTTCATAGCCCAACTAAATCAGGCTGGTCGTTTGGATACTATCGCCATCAGTAACCCAGGCTGGGATGAATGTAAGATGCCGAAATCAGAAGCCGCGAAGTTGCTCAGGAATATGGAGATTCGCTCGTTCTGGGGCAGAGTACTCAAAGATGAAAGGTCCCTGATAGTCAACGACCCCTCGACCCACCCGGACCGAGTCGGGACTCCCGAAGGTCATCCGCGGATAACCTCCTTTCTGGGCGTTCCATTAAGACATGCCGGCAGAACATTCGGTGTAATCGCCCTAGCCAACAAGGAATCGGGGTATAGCCTCGCTGATCAGGAAGCTGTGGAAACCCTGTCGGTAAGCATCGTCGAAGCATTAATGCGTAAGCGAGCGGAGGAGGCGCTGCGCCGCCGCGTTGAACAGTTGGCTGGGCTTCAAACAACCGTGCTCGACATTACCGGTCGTCACGATTTGCCCAAGCTCCTCCGCGCCGTCGTCGAGCGGGCCGCCCGGCTGCTAGACGCCCCTAGCGGAGGGATGTACCTCTCCGATCCTGAGCGGCGGGAAGTTCGCTGTGTGGTGAGCTACAACACTCCGCATGACTACACAGGGACTGTGCTCAAGTACGGTGAGGGAGCCGCGGGCATGGTGGCCGAGACTGGAAAACCACTGATAGTCGATGATTATCGCGCGTGGCAAGGCCGGGCTCCCACCTTCGAAAAGGAGCGGCCTTTTGGGGCCGTCCTCACCGTGCCCATGATCTGGCAGGGCCGAGTGACCGGGGTGATCCATGTCCTCGACGGTACAGAGTCCCGGCGGTTCACGGGGGCAGATCTGGAACTGTTGACCATGTTCGCAAACCACGCAGCTATTGCGGTTGAGAATGCGCGGTTGCTGGAGCAGGAGCAGCGTCATGCCGAGGAGCTTACACGTTACTCGACAGGCTTGGAGCAGCTCGTTCTTGAGAGGACAGGGAAGCTGGCGGATAGTGAGAGGAGATTCAGGGAACTAGCTGACCTGTTGCCGCAGATCGTGTTCGAAATAGATGAGCATGGCAATATCCTTTTCGCCAACCGCATCACATTTGCCACTACTGGCTACACTGAGGATGATCTTCGTAGAGGTTTGAACGCCTTTCAGATGTTTGTTCCAGAAGATCACGATAGGGCTAGGCAGAGTATGCGGAGGATACTGGCTGGGGAAAAGTCAGGCGGTGATGAATACACCGTTCAGAAGAAAGATGGCAGCACATTCCCCGCGATTGCAAATGCTGCTCCGATCATGCGTGGGAACAAACCTGTCGGCTTGAGAGGGATTGTCATAGACATCACCGAGCGTAAGCGAATAGAAGACGAGCTGCGTGCGACTAGGGATCGTCTGCAGTTTCTCCTCTCCTCCAGCCCAGCTATGATCTATACTGCCAAGGCTTACGGCGACTATCGTGCGACCTTCATCAGTGAAAACTTCAAGACCATGCTTGGCTACGAGCCACGAGAACTCCTAGACGACGCAAACTTCTGGACGAGCCGCATTCACCCGGAAGATAGGGCGCGCATACTCGAAGCCGAACGTCGCGTGCTCAAAGAAGGGCGCGGCATCTACGAATACCGCTTCCAGCATAAGGACGGGAGCTACCGATGGATGCGGGAGGAGGCACACGTGGTGCGTGACGCGACTGGCCACCCACTCGAGACTGTCGGCTACTGGATTGATATCACCGATCGAAAGATAGCCGAGGAGAAGCTGCGTATGGCTGAGCGGTTCGCGGCTATCGGAGAACTCGCCGCGATGGTCGGGCACGACCTACGCAATCCCTTAACAGGCATGACAGGCGCCGCATACTACTTGAAGACGAAGTGGGGACCGAGACTGGACCCAAAGGCGAAAGAGATGATTACACTGATCGAGAAAGACATAGAATACTCGAACAAGATCGTAGACGATCTCCTAGAATACTCAAGAGAGATACGATTAGACCTGACAGAAACCACGCCGAGAGCAGTTGCGGAGGAAGCCTTAGGATCGGTCAAAACGCCAAGAAACGTAACCGTATTGAATTTGAGCAGGATAACACCAAGCATAACCGTCGACACGGAAAAAGTGAAACGAGTGTTTCTGAACATCATCAGGAATGCGCTTGATGCAATGCCCCGAGGCGGCCAACTCACCATCACAACCTCGGAGGCGAATGGCAGCGTGGAGGTACAGTTCACCGATACTGGGATGGGGATGAGTAAAGCAGCTATAGAGAACATGTGGAGTCCGCTTTTCACAACCAAAGCCAAAGGAATCGGGTTGGGCCTACCCATCAGTAAGCGTCTCGTTGAAGCCCACGGAGGCTCCATCTCGGTGCAAAGCGAAGTCGGAAAGGGCACAACCTTCACTGTCACTCTACCAATTAAACCCAGAGCCGAGGAGGTGAAGACGAATGAGTGATGCCGCCGCCAAGATCCTAGTGATTGACGATGACGAAAGCGTGCGTAAGTCGCTTGCGACCGTACTGGAAGAGAAAGGCTATGCGGTCGACACAGCCGAAAACGGAAAGGAAGCGGTCGAGAAATCGAGGGCAAACTTCTACAACCTAGCCCTGATCGATATTCGCCTTCCAGACATGGAAGGAACAAAGTTACTGACTGAAATAACCGAGACTACCCCCAAGATGGTTAAGATCATCATCACCGGCTACCCGTCGCTTGAGAACGCCGTTGAAGCCGTCAATAAGGGCGCAGACGGCTACGTGATCAAGCCATTCAACATAGAAAACCTCCTAGACACAATCAAAGAACACTTGAAGAAACAGCAGGAAGCAATGAGGTACAGCGAAGAGAAGGTAAAGGAATTCATTGAAACACGAGCAAAAGAGAAGGCCAACGTTCCCTGACTATCACGAGCGGGACACGCAGTTCTACTTTGCATAACCAAGTTCGGGGTATTACACAGCGGCAAAAGGACAGACTCACTACCGCCCCATCATACTATGATACTAGGATAGGTGTAGTCTTCTAGGCTTGCTTGAAGCTACGCTTGATTGCTTCTCGATTCAAGGGCCTAGACTTGTGATCGCCCGCATATGGGACAGAAGGCATCAGAATCCGAAACAGTTCTCCCGCACCACTTGCACTTGTGTCGTGACAGCATGAAGTCAAGTAACTTTTCGATTGCAGCCTTCGAGGTCCCACCTGGGGCATGTTGAGTCAATGGCGTCACCTATGGCGTAAGGAGCGAATGCGTGGGGTTCGTATTCTCTCCAACTTGAGAGGGTTATGTCCTTCCTGTCGCATTATTAGACTTGGCCCTTGGCTTTGTGTGCTTCGCTCACACCTATAGACGCCAAGTATGTCTTGACGCATTCCGGGTCAAGCAGCTTAGCCTGCCAAAGATCGTTCTCTTAGCCAGGAGCACTTGTGCGTACTTGCAATCTGAACCGAGAGCTTATTGAGTGCCCTACGCCTACGCGCATTCATGGCGAAGATCAGTACAGTCGTTCGCCGACCAAAAAGAGAAGGCGGAACTCACAGATACGAGACCACTGAGGAGATCGCTCACTGCTGGCAGTTGTTTACCAAAGAGCAGCAGATCACCTTGGATGACCAAGCCGCGAGCAACCACGAGGACTTGCCAGTGCTTCTTGAAAGGTTGTTCAAGGAGCGAAGGCTATAGTGGCCCACCCCGGGCTTTCCCGGGCACGAGCCGGCATGATCTATATCAGCTAGGATTTCTACTTGATTTCGTGCCCTTTCTCATGCCTTGCTTCTTCTTCTGCCTTTTTCGCATCGTGTAGTCTGCCTTGCTCAACTTGTGTGTCAAGCTACTTTCTCCTACATTACTGTTGAATATGATGTCGGGCCCGCATTTCAGGATGCCTAGCGCCAAGGCGGTTTCGGTTTGGTTGAACTTGAAGTGGTCGCCAGCACCTCACCGCGTGAAGACACGGTAGCCACAAATTGTTCTCTTACGCCTGCCTCCGTAATGTAAGTTCCTTTGACCTTCCAGGCGCCCTTGTCGTCCGGACCCTCAACCTTTTCCTCGACGGACAAAGAAGCAATCTTCCCATGAAAAGTCCTAGTGCCGAGGAAATACTTTCTTACCACACTTCTTGCGTCCTCAGCGTTCCCTATTCGCATCTTCGGCCCAGCTTCAAACAAGCGAGTAGAGGAAGAAACAAGGATTAGAGCGCTTTGGTTGAAGCCAAAACTGGCAATCCGTTTCGGCTGTCGCGGGAAAAAACTAGGAGCTCTCTATGTTGTGCGGGGTCCTCTGCAGCGAAGACAGGTGACCGAAAGGCGGAAAAGTGCGTGGCTGTGGAGTTCGTGACTAATGTAGCCCAAGCCTTCTGTTGGCAAGCAGAGGCCAAGAAGAGAACCAACAGTAAGAGCAGACTCCACTTGTACCCCCAGATCCTTAAGAGTTGAGCCGAATTCTGCACGGTGAGTCTGTCGGGGTTCTTCCCATCATCGTACGCGCGCTAGGATTCCACCAGAAGATCATGCGTGGATCCCAGAGTCATAAGACTGTGAGCTAGGTGTGTGAATGCTATGCTGTGAGTTCGGTGGTCACATCTTCTCAATACGAGTTTACTGCATTGATTCGTTCTCGATGACTTGAAGTCTACCACTTCTACCAACGCTCACTTGCAGTTCGCCTCTAAACGTTCTGACTCGTCCATTGTCAATTTGAACTGTGTCACCAACCGAGACTCTATCTATTTGGGCGTTCCACAGCGGCAACCTCATGGACCCGGTGCCATCAGAAATCGTTGCGATCGATAGAGCGAGAGGATCGCCGAACCTCGAGAAGACCTTCCTCCGATCCGATTTCCCAACTACCTTCGCTATCAGATTGACCGATTTGACTCCACCATCTATGTCTTTTATCTGCACGTCGGTCGTTTCGAACGTTTCCATCTTCCTAGCTGGAGTGAATTCGATGAATGGGTAACTTTCGAGGTCCACTTCCGGAAGATACTTCAACAGCTTCTGGCTAAGGTGTAGCTGCGCGAT
>CAYMZN010000016.1:0-28944 GCA_964394935.1 uncultured Candidatus Bathyarchaeia archaeon
AGCGAGGATGAATCATTCAGATAGCCTATATGCGTTCTCGTAGCCTCGCTCAGCTTAGAGATAAGAGATCGTTGCAAAGGAAACTTGTGTCCGCATTGATTCTTGGTTTGATTGCCCTTGCCCTAGTGGTTCCGATCCATGAGGCGGTTGCGGAGCAGCCTCGTGGTCCTCAGGTCGGAGACGTGCTGAAGCTGGAGTCAGTCAGAGGCATTGCACATGACCCGAGCGCGAATAGGACGATGAAAGCCACACTGGTGTTGACTTTGACCGTGACGAGCGTGAACAAGGCCCACGTCAGGTTTGTCGTGACGGGTGGCCAGATCTCATTCGGCGACAACGTCTACTCGGTAAAGTCTGGTGAGGGACGGGCGGTCGCGCGAAAGTTCGGCTGGGTCACGCTTCACGGAAACACAAGCCTCTCGAGCGGCAAGGTTTTCGTGTTTCGACTTGAGGGTATGCTCCACCATGAGCGGCGCGGGATTACTCTAGCGGGACTGGTTGGCGGAATCGGCGACGGAACGGCCCGCAGCCCCCTCAGCTTCGTCGCCAAACTCTCAAGGACGTAGTGATAGGCGCAGAGCAACCCAAACCTGTGCAGTATGAGATGCCTGGCGGACTTGGATACACTATGACAGGAGGTGTGTCTGAGACCTAGGCTCAGATCTGTGCCGTCTTCGTCTAGACGACGGACGGCTCTCACGTATACTGCTTCCGGCCTACAACTATGAAACCATGGCTGCCACAACAGCCTGTCCGAATGAGACGCCGCCGTCACCGGGCGGAACCGCCTCGTGCACTAGGAAGCGCAGCCCCTCCTTCTCCGCGGCCGCCCTCAGGGTGCAACTGATCTGCTCGTTACACGCTACGCCGCCCGTAAATCCTACTGACTTGACACCCAAATCCATCGCGGCTGCGATCGCGCTCTCGCTCAGTGAGCGCGCCACATATGACTGTGCCGAGTATGCAAGATCGCGAACCGGGAGGCGGCCAAGGCTCGCGAAGACCTCGCGAACCATTCCAGTCGTCTCGATCACGTTCCCATTGAGGACCGGTCTGAGATTGAGCGAGTCCTTGCCGCCTATCGCAGCGCCCTCAAGCTTCATCGCTGGTTCAGCCTCGTAGGTGCGCTCGTAGCAGAGACCCAGGATAGCAGAGACGGCGTCCAGCACACGCCCACAGCTGGTCGTCAGTGGCACCTGGCTGGAGCAAAGTTGCCTGGTGATCATGTCTACCTCTTCTTTTCCGTGAGGGAAGCGGTCCTGTCTCTCAAGCAGCCAATCGACGATTTCGGCATCCTCCCCTAGGATGCCAGCGACCATTCTTAGGGGGTACTTTGTTGCAAGATCTCCTCCGACCATCGGTTGCGGTTCCAAGTGCGCAAATCGCTTGTGCTCGGTTTGATCTGCAAAGATGATCTCTCCACCCCAGGCTGATCCGTCGTCGCCGTATCCATAACCATCACAGCAGACGCCTACAATCTGATCGGCGTTGTGTTCAGCCATGAGCCCCGCAACATGCGCGTAGTGGTGCTGCACAGGAATCACTCCCAGCCCGTATTCTTGCGCAAGTTCCTCCGCAAACTTCGTAGTGCTGAAGACAGGATGTAGGTCTCGCCCGATCCTTTCTGGTTTACAGCCCGTAAGCATCAGGAGGTGACGCGTCGCCTCTTTTTGGAATTCGAACGTCTGAAGGGTCTCCACGTCGCCGATATGTTGCGTCATATAGGCTCGTCTCTCGTATACGAGGCAAGAGGTCACATTCAGCTGGCCGCCAACCCCGAGCGTGCACGTATTCTTGGGTACAGAGACTGAAATCGGCGCGGGCGCGTAGCCTCTCGACCGTCTGAGTAGGGTGACCGTCCCGCCAATCGATCTCACAACTGAGTCATCACATCTCTGTGAGATCTTGCGGTTGTGCGACAGGAAGTAGTCGACGATGTCTCTCAGCCTCGTGATGGCTTCCTCATCGTCTTTAACGATCGGTTCTTCCGGAGGATTGGCGCTCGTCATAACGAAGGCTCGCTCTGTCGTCTCGTCGAAGAGCATGCTGTGAAGTCCTGTGTAGGGAAGCATCACGCCGATATTGTGAAGGCCGGGAGAGATCTGCTCCGAAAGATCGAACTCGGGACGTTTCCGAAGCAGGACTATTGGTCTAACATACGAGGTCATAAGCTCCGCTTCGGCGGGACTGACCTCGGCAAACGATCTAGCGGCTTTGAGATCCCTCGCCATCACTGCAAGGGGCTTCTGGAACCTGAACTTGGTCTTCCGAAGTCTGACTATAGGTTCAGTGAGGAGCGTGGACGATGCTAGGTGGAATCCGCCATTACCCTTGATCGCCAAGATGTAGCCGCGTTCCAAAAGCTTGCCGGCCTCACGTATGGGATCAGGTGAATCGACCCGTTTTCCGTCGCTCGTAAGAAGAGTCACTGAAGGGCCGCACTTGGCACACGCAACAGTCTGCGCATGGAACCTACGATTCCCTGGGTCCTTGTACTCTGTCAAGCACTTGTCACACATTTCGAAATCCCTCATGGTTGTGTGGGGGCGATCGTATGGTAATGCGTCAATGATCGTGTAGCGGGGACCGCAGTCTGTGCACGTGATGAAGAAGTAGTCGTATCTGCGGTCTCTCTTATCGCGCAACTCCCGGAGACAGTTGTCACATATGGCGATGTCGGGAGGAATGACCGAGCCGGCATGAGTCCGTGAGTCGTTGCTCTTCAGGATTTGAAATTCCTTGAACTCTCGGGTCTCAGGCGGGTATGTCGCGTCGACTTGATGTATCACCGACGTTGGCGGCCGCTCGGTCTGGAGTTGTGCCATGAATCTTGACACAGCCTCCTGGGCGCCCTCAACTACAATCTCGACACCTGCGTCGCCAAGGTTCCTAACAAATCCAACAAGTCTGTTTGCGGTTGCGATTCTGTAGACGAAGGGTCTGAAGCCAACTCCCTGAACGATGCCCTTGACGATGAGTCTAGCCCTCGTCTTGCCTCACATCCGATTCTTTCTGGGGGAAATTGATTCAGTATTTCGACGCAAGTTGTCGAAGATTGCGCGCACCGTACGCCAGTCGTGCTAAATAGGTTGATCCATATTCGAGTTCAGTTGAGCTCTGCCGCTGCATTTAGACTAGCTACGAAATACACTTAAGCGCCGCAGAGAGACCGCAAGGCGCCCTGAGGTCGGGACATTATTTGGCCCAGACTGCGCAGGAAAAATCGCTAGTAAAGATTCTTGACGAACGCTGCAAGGGCTGCGAACTCTGCGTGGTCGCGTGTCCTCAAGGGAACCTCACACTATCAGAGAAGTTGAACAGGATGGGCTATCACCCGGCGGTGTGGCGCTACGTGGGCACGAAGGGGCCCTGCACAGCGTGCGGGATCTGCTACTGGGTCTGTCCAGATTTTGCGATACACGAGGTCTTGGTGAGGACCTGATAGATGACCGAACGCGTCTACATGAAAGGTAACGAAGCACTCGCATACGGCGCGCTCAAGGCAAAGCTCAACGCGTACTTCGCCTATCCGATAACGCCTTCAAGCGAGATCCCAGAGACCCTCGCCAAGGAGTTTGGAAGCGAAGAGTACCGGGACTTGAAAGTGTTCCTACAGGCCGCCAGCGAGCTTGAAGCCATAAACATGGTACTCGGCGCAGCGGCCGGCGGAGTCCGGGCCATGACCGCCACATCAAGCCCAGGATTCAGTCTCAAGCAGGAAGCACTCTCATACGCGGCCGGAATGGAGTTGCCGCTTGTTGTCGTGAATATCAACAGGGGCGGTCCGGGACTCGGCAACATCGCACCCGAACAAGGGGATTATTTCCAAATGACGAAGGGAGGCGGACATGGCAGCTACCACCTGATTGTGCTGGCGCCAAACTCCGTTCAAGAGATGGCAAGTTTTCCAAAGATCGCGTTTGATCTTGCCTTCAAGTATAGAAACCCGGTTTGCATCGCCGGGGACGCTTTCACGGGCCAGTTGAAGGAGGACATCGTATTTCCGAGTATTGAGGCGACCGAGTATGACATCTCTTCATGGGCTGTGACGGGAGCGAAGGACAGAGAGCGTCATGTGATCAACTCGATCAATCTGGATCCGGAAGTCCACTCGAAGCACGTAACGCATCTCGACGAAAAGTACAGGACGATCCAACAGAACGAGGTCAGATACGAGTCACACTTGACCGACGAGGCCGAGACCGTCGTTGCCGCCTTTGGCATTGCCTCGCGAATATGCAAGAGTGTCGTGAACAAGCTGAGGCAGGGGGGTTCAAAGATAGGATTATTCAGACCGATCACTTTGTGGCCTTTTCCATACGATGAGGTTCGAAAGTTGACGGAGCACGCCAAGCAGTTCCTCGTCGTCGAGCTCAACACGGGACAAATGGTAGAGGATGTTCGCCTAGGCGTGGAGGGAAGGGCGGTGGTCAAGTTCTTCGGCAAAGTGGGAGGTCTTCTCCCGACCGAACGAGAGATTGAGAACAGATTGGAGAGTCTTGCTGGGAAGGCGATTGCAGCTTGACCACACAAGAACCAAGCCTGGAACAGTATCGCGTGAAGCTGGGAAAGCTGGAAGCCTTGACAGAGAAGCCCACGCACTACTGCCAAGGTTGCGAACATGGTGAACTGACCCGGTTGATCGCCAGCGCGATCGAGAATCTTGGGATCCGAGAAAGAACGGTGATGATGGACTCCGTAGGATGCAGCGCACTAGCCTTCGACTATTTCAACATCGACCACGTACAGTCGCCTCACGGTCGAGCTCCCGCAATCGCTACTGGCCTTAAGAGGGTTAGACCCAACCTCGTCGTGTACACAGTTCAGGGAGACGGCGACGCTATGGCAATAGGCATGCTGGAAATCATGTACGCAGCTATCCGTGGAGAGCCGATCTCGGTCTTTCTCGTAAACAATGCGATATTTGGTATGACGGGCGGACAGATGGCCCCAACTACACTGGAAGGCCAGATCACCACAACAACTCCTTACGGCAGAGATATTCACTTCACAGGGGCGCCTATCGACGCGTCGAGACTCATATCGACGATAGATGGATCCGCCTACGTCAGGAGGGTAAGCCTCGCCGTCAGCGAGATCGAAACAGCCAGAGGCAGGTCCTACAGCATCAAGAACATTCTCGAAGCGAAGCAAGCGGTCGAAAACGCGTTCAAGGTTCAGATGATGGGAGGCTTCTCATTCGTTGAGTGTCTCTCAAGCTGCTGGGTGAACTGGAAGCTGCCTATCATGGAGGCCAAGCGTTTTGTCAACGAGCGCCTGATAAAGCAGTATCCTCTCGGAACGTACAAGGACAAGTTCGGGATCGAAAAGAAGTGACCAAGACTCAGATCCTCCTCTCTGGGCACGGCGGGCAGGGTGTACTTCTTCTAGGAGACTACATCGCTTACTCTGCGATGCTCGACGGAAAACATGTGGTCTACACTCCGTCATACGGTCCTGAGACGCGGGGCGGAAAAGCGAAGTGCTATGTCGTGATCTCTGATGACGAAATAGACACACCGATCCCGGAAGAACCGGATCTAATGATCATTATGAATCAACCGTCAATGGATTTTGTCCAGCTCCTGAGAAAAGGAGGTGTTCTACTCTACAATAGTTCACTGATCGATGGCCCGCCTCAAAGGGACGACATCAGAAAGATCGCTGTTCCTGCGACAGAGATTGCGGACTCACTGGGGAAGGAGCTGAGTTCCGCCGCGCTAGAGGATATGAAGGACACCAGGTTCGTAGCGAACTCGGTCATGTTCGGCGCATACCTAGGAACAACTGCCGGCCAAACCGCGCGAGAGTATTTGAAAGAGACTTTGCAGCGTTTCCTCGCGGGAAAGAAAGCCGGGCTGCTTGAGCTGAACCAGCTGGCTGTGGAGCGAGGGCTCGGGTACACGTCGACAGCAGCCGGAATGAAACCCTAAGCTTCTTCCGGTTCCTGCTGCGCGGTCCTTTTCGAATAGAACATTGATAGCATATAGGGAACACACATAGCTATTTACGCAGTTTCTACCGCCAGATTACGAAGATTCCGGAGAGCAAAGGCACGATGACTGTAGTGACCAAGGAGCAGCTGCTTGAGAAAGCAAAGAAACCTGCAAGGGATGCAATGCGTCTTCACCCATTCTACAAAGGCAAGATGCAAACCGTTCCGAGGTGCGTGATCCGTGACTTCAACGATTTTGCGATATGGTACACACCTGGCGTGGCTGAGCCGTGCCGTGCCATCGCGAAGGATGAGAAGCTTCTCTACGAGTACACGAGCAAGTGGAACACGATTGCGGTCGTCAGCGATGGAACTAGGGTTCTCGGCCTCGGAGATATTGGCCCCAAGGCCGGCATGCCGGTGATGGAGGGGAAGGCGCTTCTCTTCAAGTATCTTGGAGGCGTCGACGCTGTTCCGATCTGCTTGGACACGAAAGATCCCGATGAGATAGTCACCGCAGTCAAGTGGCTTCAACCGGCGTTCGGCGGCATAAACCTCGAAGATATCGCCAACCCGAAGTGCTTCTACATATTGGACAGGCTCCGCGCAGAAGCGGAGATACCTGTCTGGCATGACGATCAACAGGGAACCGCGACAGTCACCCTTGCAGGTCTGATTAATGCTCTAGAGCTCGTCGGGAAGAAGATTGACCAAGTCACGCTAGCCATGATTGGGGCAGGTGCTGCAAACGTCGCCTGTGCCCGTCTCATGTTTGCCTATGGGTTGAAACCTGAGAACACTTTCGTAGTCGACACAAAGGGCATACTGAATCGTCAAAGAAAGGACCTTGAGATGAAGAAGGCCGAGTTTGCGGACAAGTGGAGATTCTGTGAGAAGACAAACAAGGAGCAGAGGTCGGGCGGAATTCCAGAGGCACTCAAAGGCGTCGACGTATGCGTTGGACTGTCCGCACCTGGACCGGGTACGATCAAGAGAGAATGGATCGCGAAGATGGCGTCCGACGCCATAGTTTTCGCTTGTGCGAACCCCATACCTGAGATTTGGCCTTGGGAGGCCAAGGAAGCTGGGGCGAGAGTGGTCGCAACCGGCCGGTCTGACTTCTCCAATCAAGTCAACAACTCCCTCGGGTTCCCGGGAATCTTCAGAGGAACCCTCGATGTTCGTGCTCGAACAATCACGGATGAAATGTGCATCGCAGCCGCCGATGAACTTGCCAAGTGCGCCAGAGAGCGAGGACTAAGCGAAGATTACATCGCGCCGAACATGGACGAGTGGCAAGTATTTCCGCGAGAGGCGGTTGCGGTGGGAATGAAAGCCCAAGAGCAGGGCATAGCCGGACTCAAGATCAGCCGAGACGAACTCTACCAACTCTCTTCAGGAATAATCAAGGGAGCACGCGACCTGACGAAGAGTATGATGTCAAGTGGCTTCATAGCTCCTGCACCAGAAGAGTAAAGCGAGCGGCGAAGAGTCGCACTCGATTTCTAATCGAATGCGTTTCTTCGCCTCAGCAGTAGAATTGACGCACAACAGTCCATTGCTATGCGCTAATCAGCAGCATCAACGTGGGCGAAGGACCTAAAGGTACCCTCGATCAGTACGCGTAGCACGCCAGCAAACGTGCTTGCGGCGCGGGCTGGCGGTTGGAGTGGGTATTGCCCACAGTCTCTGACAGGATCGATCTTCTCCACATATCTCCCATACGACGCGTCGCCGCTCTTCTGGCCGAAGCAAGGAAGCAGCGGGACATAATCTCCTTCGGCGGCGGTGCCCCAAGTCTACTACCGCCGCAGGAAGTCTTGGACGAAATGAAGCGAGTGCTCGCGGAGGACCCTAAAGCCGCATGCTCATACGTCGGAACGAGGGGTCTCTTGGAGCTGCGTCGCCTGTTGTCCGAGGACTTTGCGAAGGAGGAAGGGACGAAATACGACCCTGAAACGGAAATTGTCATTACCGATGGCGCGAGCGAAGGCATCTTTGCTCTCTTTATGTCTCTGCTCGGCAGAAATGACGAAGTGATTCTCACAGACCCGACCTACCTAGGCTTCCCTGAGGCGGCCAGGCTTGCGGGAGCGCGAGTGCTCCTGCTGCCGGTCAGTGTGGATGAGGGCTACCAGCCGGATATCGAGAAGCTCAAACACTTGATCACCAGAGAGACGAAGGCATTCGTCCTCCTTTCACCAGATAATCCGACTGGGAGGGTCGTCAACGACGATTTCGTGAAGGCATTGGTCGATCTCGCTGTCGATCACAACTTCTGGATCATATACGACGCGACGTACCGAGAAATAATCTTCGAGGGAACATACCTCAAGATCTGCAGCCTTCCAGGCGGACGAGATCATGTTGTGGTCGGGGGTAGTTTCTCGAAGGAAGCTTCCATCCCTGGTCTCCGCCTAGGATACGTTATGGGGCCACCGGAAGTAGCAGAGGCAGTGGAAAAGATCAAGCAGTACACTAGCCTTGCTCCTAACACCCTCAGTCAGATTGGCATGATCAAGCTCTTCTCCGACGATATCAAACAGAGATACCTGAAGGACACGGTCTTGCCTACCTACAAGGCAAGACGGGACTTCATGGCGAAGTGCATCAAGAAAGAGTTGCCTGAAGCGAAAATCTCGGTACCGCAGGGTGCTTTCTACTTCTTCACGGACCTCAGCTACTATCTGGAAGGAATGAAAAGAGACGACAGAGACTTCTGCAACAGACTCCTCGAGCGGAAGAGCGTAGTACTGATACCGGGGTCGTTCTTTGGAGCGAACGGTGCCGGACACACGCGAATCACTTTCGTAAGCGAACCCGAGGATAGAATCGAGGCCGGGATAAGGGCCGTCGCCGAGTACGTGTTCAGCTTCACGTTCTAGGTTACTGAATCTCCTGAAGTGGCTTCTTCGCGACCTGCAATACGATCTCTACGGGTGCCCTTGCAACCTGTTCAATCTTGACCTTCCAATCGGTGCCTATCGAGACGAGCGCGTAGATCCCGCTCACCTCAGCCTTGGCTTTCTGGACGATCCGGGCTAGGGCGACTTGGGTCTCCCCGCTGTCGATTACATCGTCGACGATCAGGACGCAGTCTCCCTTCTTGATGGCGTCCCGCGGCACGAAGAGGCTCATCATGATCGCGGTCTTGCTTGGAATGTAGATCTCCTCGATGAACTCGCGTACGCCGACTTCTCGTGTCTTCTTGGCCATGATGAGTCCAACCCCAAGTCTGTGGGCGACCAAGGTTGCAAGCGGGATGCCGTCCACCGCGGCGGCTAGGACCTTTGTGATTCGCTTGCCTGCGAAGGCGTTGATCGCGTGCTGTACTGCTCTTTCTAGCAGAAGTGTGTCCGAGATAAGACGTGTATTGTCGAAGTAACCCAGCTCGTCGAATCGGATTCTTTGCTGTATCTCGCCCTCTAGGCGCATGATCTTCTGAAGGGTCTGATTGATTGACTGAGCGCGGTCAATTGTGGGCAGAACGTGTCCTTTGACGTATCTGCTAAGCACAGTCTCTGGCAGGCCGATAATCTGCGCTAATTCCCTGTATGTGTAGTAGTTCTTGGCGAGATTGAGCAGTTCGATCGTCATCAGCTTGTATTTGAGGTCAGAAATTCTAGAACCTGCCCTCACAGCTCTTTCCTCTCAAAACCAGTCTCTTTTGGGGGAGACGGCACACTAACATGTTCATGCCTAGGCCTAATAACACTTTCCACTCGGGTTTAACACAAAGGCATGGGGTAGCCTAGCGACGTCTGCCTACTATGCCTCTGCTATCCTGATACCGGCCCTCGTACTTCTTGGCGGCTCCTCTGCCGAGTTTGACAAGCGTGAGCTGGACAAACCTTTCTGCAGCCTCAAGGCGAACCACCTTCCTGCTGCTGTTGAAGAGCGAGATGGTAAGCTGGCCCCTGAAACCAGGATCCACCAAAGCGAGGCTTCCAAGTATGCCCTCACGGGCCAAAGATGACCTAATGTGCAGCATTCCGACCAGTTCAGGCCCAAGCTGAACCCTCTCGAGCGTAGCGACAAGTCGGTGTTCCCCAGGCTCTAGGACGACTCTGGCAGCCAGTCTTAGATCGTAGCCCGCTGGGTTTAGGCTGGCTTCTTCAAGAGGCTCAATGACGAGATTCCCGCCATGCAAGGCGTCACGGATCTCGGAGTCTGAAAGTGCCATGGACGACCACGCTCCTACTCTTGCGTCCCGCCAGATCGGTCAGCGAAGATCGTAGTGATTAAGCCTTTGCCAGAGACTCGCAACGGTCGTTTCTTGGTTGACAGGTCACTTTTCGGGAAGCTTATTTGGGCGGAGGCCGGATCGCCGCTCAATGCTGGGAAAGGCTGCTGCGGTTCCGTGTCTCTCTAGTCAGCCGTGTTACGAACACGTCAGGTGCGAGACTTCTTGGCGGAAAACTTGACGTGATAGTCGCAGCGCCCTCGGCAGGCCAGTCTTTCGCCATTCTCCGAGCGACGCCGAGCCCTCACATCGAGAGTGGAACTGAAGGGAATACGCACGCGCTCGTGAAGATTCGAGAGCTGAACGCCGAGCAGACTTTCGACTCAAGAATCGAGTTGGAATATACAACTTCGAAATTGACATTTCAGCTCGATCAGAAGATCCAATCAAGTAGCATCTCAGATGAGTATTGTCGACGGGACAAATTCTGGGAGACAAACGATCCGCTGATAAGACGAACCGCTCAGAGGATCCGTGGTTCTTCACGGGATATGAACGACTTCTTGTCGACTACGTTTGCCTGGGTTAGAGACAATATCAAACTTCGAGACCCTGAGCCAATCCGCTTCGGTGCAGCACGTGCCATTCGAGACCGGACAGGGGACTGCGACGAATTGTCGGACCTCTTTATCGCACTATGCAGGGTAGAGAAGGTTCCCTGCAGACGGGTCGTGGGACTGTTCTATCATGGTCGAGGGGACGAGGAGAGGCCCTTCGATTGGCATGCGTGGGCCGAGGTTCAGACAGCTAGAAGCATGTGGATCCCGTTCGATCCGTCTCTAGGCCTCTTCGCCAGCATCAGCGAGAGACACATAGCTCGATGCTGCATGGGCAGGCGATCTGACCACCCAGTCAGAAGGCTGACATGGAGATCCCACCCGATCAAATCACCCGTCCTCAATGACGACGATGTCGAAAGCATAACCGTCTTGTCGAGCTAGCTGCTAGGCACGACTCCGTGAATGCTTATCTTCGGCACCTGACCCAATCTGCCTAGTTCTCCAAGCGGGCAAACCGATTTGTGCCTCAACTACGTCCAAGGCAGCTACTGTGTACTCGACCGAAAACCATGCCTTCTTGGCGCCAGAGGAAATGAGGTGCGAAACGAGGACCGAGGGTGTCCCAGACACGGCGCGTTTGATGTTTGGAGAACAAGAGAGGACCTCATCCTGATAAGCGACCTTGGAGGGCCGTACGAGGGAGTCAAAGACTGTTTTGGGTTAGGAATCTCACTGCAAGAAGCAACGAAGATCGCCCAGGGACACGCGCAGAGTCTGCGGACTAGGGTGGTCACGACTGAGAGGAGATGTGGGAAGTGCGGAGAGAGATTCTGGCCTCGAGCGGCGCTTGCTGAAGGGAGCGCATCGGGCCGGGCGGCCGGTTACTTCTGTCCTTCATGTCTGAAGCTTGCTTCGGACGCGGAACTAGATGAATACTGGAAAGAGATCGGCAGCACAGGCGAGGCGTCGCACATCGACTTCAGTGACTGGTGCGGCTAAGCCTCTGTCATTGTACGAAAGATGAGCGCTTCTATTTGCCTTGGTGACTTTCCCGTCAAATAACTGGATGTCCTTTCGCCGGCGTCATCAAGCACGTGGAACACGAGCGAACGTTCTCGCCGAATTTAGGCGAGCTATCTTGTGAATGTAAGCAGAATGGTTCATTTCTGTCCTGACGGTTACGGGCCAGTGTCGTGAAGGCATTGAGAATAGGAGAAACTGCTCCGGATTTCCGTGACCTCCTTGGAACCGACGGTAAGAAGTACTCTCTCGCCAGTTTTGCCGATATCCCGACGCTGGTTTTGATTGTCTCGTGCAATCACTGCCCGTACGTGCAGGCGTATGAGGATCGCATGATCGCTATACAACGCGACTACAAAGATCGAGGCGTGGGCTTCGTAGCTGTGAACCCAAACTACGATAAGGACTATCCGGAAGACAGCTACGAGAACATGGTCAAACGTGCGAAGGAGAAAGGCTTCAACTTCCCCTACATTAGAGATGAGACCCAGACCCTTGCCAAAGCGCTGTCCGCCGTATGCACACCTGAAGTCTTCGTGTTCGACAAGGAAAGGGAGCTCGTCTATCACGGCCGCATCGACGACAGCAGAGACCCCACCAATGTGACGACGCACGATCTCAAGAACGCGCTGGACACTATCACCACAGGAAAGAAACCTCGGCTGCCGCAGACCAGGCCTTTCGGATGCTCCATCAAATGGCGACGGGACTGAAAGCACTACGAAACTGATGGCCTGTCTTAAACGGCACGTGGCAATATTTGCGTCAACATGCAGAAGAACGGTCCAAAGAGCGTCATGTACGGCCTTTGCAGGTACGACTTCGCCGTTTGGGCACCCCCCTGGGGGGGACCCACCTCGCCATCTATAGGATATGCAGATTCGTAGGCCTCCACAACGTGTCTAGACAACCCAATCCAGCATTGCTCTCGTCACGGTCTGACTTGCTTGTTCCCCCCGAGGACCTTCTCCTTGACCCATCTGTTGTAGGCTTCGTCGCGGTCTCTAGACGCCAGCACGTAGCGATAGACGTACTCCACATGGGCTAGAGCAAGCATCGAAAGCCGTTCATCGGAAATCCCACCTCTAGAAAGGAGGGACAGCAATACCTCCAGAGGTGTTCGATAATAGAGTGGCTGAGTGGATCGAAGGGTCGCCAGGTCCCAGTATTCCGCTATGCGCCGTTTCAATCGGAACGCGTCGAGCCCAGCGAGACACACCGCCTCCCGTCCCCGTGCTTCAAGGACTAGTTTGGAAACCTCGACATCGAAGAACTCGCGACTTCGGGTCAGGGAAGTTGTGAGAACATTCCTCCACTCATCGGTCTCGATCCTTCCTGTTGCCCTGACTCGGAAGGCAAGGCGCGCGATCTCGGTCGCTCTCTCCACAGCAGAAAACGGTGCTTGAGCCGGCGTGTAACAACATATCTCTAGTTCAGGCCTTAGTAATCTCAGCCTCGGGAGAGCTCTAAGGATTGGCTCTGCGAGGTACGTCCAGCTTTCTAGGGGCTCCGGCAGGATGCGTTCCCGTCTGATTGTGCTGATCAATTCCTCGTAGTTGATATCGTACTCTGCCAGGTCGTTGATTTTCGTCCGTAGTGTCTCGGGGAAATCCAAGAGTAATACGTCAAAGTCAGTGCCGCGTTGAAGAAGATCGGCAGCCTTCACCCCCGAACTTCTGAGGTCCGGAACCAGGATGATCTCGATTCTTGCCATCATTCTGCACAGCGTGCACTGTTCGGGAATTAACCACGGTTACTTCGGGTGAAGGATGCCTGTTGCGACGATCGTGCGTGACGCTACTTTTCCTTCCAACTTCTTCTCAGGAACTCCAAGACTTCATTGTCCGACAGATCATACCATTTCTCATAGGCGTCCGCTACAGCGAAGATCGGTCCGCTTCTCACATTCAGACATACAAGTTCGTCAACGCTCGGTGCAAGGAGGTCTATTGCGTTGGCAGACCCCGTAGGCACAGCAACGATGATCTTCCTAGGACGCTGAGTCTTGACGGATTCTGCTGCAGCCAGCATCGTGAAACCTGACGCTAACCCATCGTCGACTAGGACGACGGTTCTGCCGTTCAGATCCGGGAAAGGTCTGTCGCGTCTGAAGTTCCGGACTCTTTCGTATAGGATTTCTCGAGTTCGAGCAATGCACTGCTGTATGAGATCCGTGCTGAGTCCCAGCTCCGCGACCAGTGGCTCGTTGAGTAGTACTCTCCCATCCCAGGTCAGGGCACCGAAACCCGCCTCGGTATTCCATGGGATCTGAATCTTTCTCACTATTGCGACATCTAGCGGGATCTTGAGCTTCTCAGCGATCACGTAGCCAACTGGAACGCCACCCGCGGGAACTGCCAGAAGTTGCATGTCCCGGCCGGCGACGCGGAGGCGAAGCTTTTCCGCGAGGAGCTCGCCGGCTTGCAATCTATCCCTGAACAGGAGCTCTCTATCTCTGTACGCCGACTCTTCGATAAGATTCAAAGCCATTCGTGAACCTTTCCATCCATCTTGGGCGACTTTCTCTACATGTGGGTCAAACTAAACTCGACGTATCCGTGAGCCTGAAGACCTGTGAAGCAGCGGCTAGATTCTTGAAATTTGGGTTCTGGGTTTCCCTCGCATGAGTTCTAGGCTGCATCGTCGTCACGCCGGTGTCGGGCGCGTAGTCTAGCTCACTATTGAACCAACCGGTTTGGCCTTTCCCCCTCGGTCGCAGACATTGTTTGGCTTTCCGAACAGTAGTGTTTCCGTTCGAGTCTCATACGGAGTGCAATGAAGGCTATGAAAACCCACAGGAGTACTATCCTAGAGAATGCTATCCATTGTACCGGACTTTCTCGTCCCCAAGGAGGCGGGCATGAGTGACTCCCCAGTACGTCGCAGAGTGTACTTGTTCTAAAGAAGAAGACCATAATCAGCACGTTCAGAAAATCACTCAAGGCAAGCGTTCCAAGTGTCACGGAATTACTGGCTAGCAGATATGCTGGACCGATCATCACGTTCATCTGCGGTGAGTAGACATAAGAGACTGAGATTGCCGCTGGTATCATCAGCAGACTTTGGCGGATCAGCCTCACCTGATCCCCCCCATGTCTGGTCACCAACATTAGCCCAACCGGAACAGCTACCATGAACACCTGTGATATCAGTCTCCATAGGTCATCGTGGATATTGCCAGCGATCATGATGTAGAAACAGTTCTCGCAATACCATGTTGCGTGCCACTTGAACATCTCTTCCAGGCCTCTGAAAGCTAGGAGATAGACAGGCCCAAAAGACGCCACGGTTGCGAGAGAAAAACAGAGAAAGTAACCCGCGGCTGAACGACCGCTCCTTCGAATCAGGTAAAATAGAGACGGAAACAGAACAATTCCCGTAATGATTTTCGAGGCAACGCTCAGCCCAAGGAGAAGGCCTGCGGAGCGTTCCCTGCCCCTAACCAAGAGAAGCAATGAGAACATCGCAAATGCTATCGCAATGATGTCAAAATTGTATACCACGTAATACGCTATTCCAAAGCCCGCCGCGGCAAGCATTATTCTTGACCGGTCTGCACCTAAGATCTTTGAGGTGTCATTCACAGCCTTCAGGTAGGCGACGTAGGCTGGCAAGACGAACATCAAGGCGAGTGCATAGTAAAAGGCTGCTGAGCGTGGAACACCAGTCCATCTTGCAACTTCCAGCGAGATCTCGCTCGTCAGATAGAAGATGCCCGCGATGATTGGTGGATACTCGAATCTGTAATGAACATAAGGAATCCCAAGAGGCTCGACGGTTCCGGCGAACCATCTGTCGCTGCCTCCGAAGACTTGGAAAAACAGGCTGTACAGGTCACTGTATTCTGTTGGATACATCTCGCACGGTGAATGTATGAAGAGACTGAATGTGAACACGGACAGAGCGAGCAACCAGTAGAGGTATACGTCCCTGGAACCGTGGGTCTGTCCGAGAACGCGTGACAGATTTGCACTCAGCCCGCTCTTGCCTTTGAGCGTAGGAAAGGTCCCTGCACGCTCCTTATGTCTCGAACCATTTTGGGACGCCCTCCTGAATTCTTTGTCTCCGTATTTAAGCCGGAAAAATTTCAGGCACGCCAGTTTCCATGTGCCCGACATCACGATTTCGCATCGAGATAGGACGCAACTATGGGAGTCGCAGCCTTCCTCCTCATAAGCCTCAAGAATGCCTCGAAGCATCTGATCGTTTCAAGAGTGCATACGACCGGTTTGCTGTACAGCGATTGACGGCACGGAATATCCCTGACTGACTCGGCTCCCTACCTCGCAGAAGAGAGGTCCAACGCTCATAGATTGAGCACACCTTGAGATTGGTTCGTCGGAGCGGTCGGATATGTTTGGCGTCGTGCGAGGTGCACGCGCGCATGCAGGGAATCTCAGAAAGCCAACACTCTGCTACGCTCGTCTAGGAATTTCAGATTTTGGGTGCTGTTTCGAACATCAGAGGAGAGGAGTTGGGATCAGGGGTAGTTTTGTGTGTGCGCACCAAGGTAGCACACACTTTAGAAGGGAAATGCGGCGGCGAAGCGCCAATAGTCTCTGTGACAATAGCTCAAGTCGTAGGGTCCCATGTCATCTATACCACTTGGATCCTAACGATTAGAAGAGGATGTGGATTTGTTTTTCCCAGCCCTTCCTTTGATTCTATACAATTCATCGGTGGTCTTGGGATCTTTCGCCTTGTAGAAGAGCATTGGTCCGCGTTTGGTCTTGATCTTGACTATCTGAACCTGCGATGATGGAATCTGCACCTTCCGCTTGGTCTTCACGTTGAAGAAACTTATTCGGTCTTTAGGAAGCTCGTACCCGCGACGACCTTTACTACCCTTACTCATCGACTCACCTCCTCACTTTGTCCCTGCAACATGTCATCGTCAAAGGTTATAGCAGTACGCCACAGCCTAGTGGAAGTCACCCATAACGGGTTCATGTCGGAAGAAAGCCCGGGCCTGTCGTCTGGGTTGTACTCGTTGCCAAGTACCCATACGCGAGAGAAATTGAGTTCACCGGATCCGCCCTCCAAAGGTCGAAGCGTGCAAGCGTGCCATTTCTAGCTTTGCTCTAGGATCACGACCTTCTTTCCTAACTTGAACCTCTAGACGCTAACTGACGGTCTTCGACTTCACAGAACATGCTTTCGCCGTCGACCCAGCTACCGGTGTTCCAGCATCCTTGGGATGACTTGTTCTCGGCCTTGTGGGTATGACCGTATATCACCTTCGTTATCCTCGTGTTTGCACTGATTTCTCTGGACTGTCCTAGTTCCAGTTCTCTCAGAGGGAAGTTCCAACACGCTTAAAATGAGCGGACCTCTCGACTAGATCGTCGGGCCCGTAGTCTAGGCTATCTGAGTGTCCGGGTGTGACATCCAGGTAGGGGCAGCCAGGATTAGGACACAGTCGCACGCCTCGGTGTAGGCCTTCGGAATAGCTTGTGAGGAAAGCCTGGGGTCCAGGGTTCGAATCCCTGCGGGCCCGCCAGACATACCGTCATACACCCTCAAGATTTGTATGCGCTGGAGCATACATTCGCAGATTTGGGGTCCGTCAAAGATCATGCCCCACAGATGTTTCTCGGTCCACCTTAGCGCACATCTCGCAGAGTATTGCAGATGGCTCGCGATGAAGGAAGGCTGGCAAGTTGGAGACCTTGCACGGAATCTCATCTGTCTGGCAGCAGCTACAAACTTCCTAACGCTCAAGCGTCCTGACAGGTTCGAAGGGCTTAGGAAAATGGACGTACTAAGTCAAATCTCCGCATGTCTTGATGAGGCCCCCGGAACTTAACGACGCCACCATGGATCTAGACAGGACCGTGAAACGACTGTAATCGCACTCCATGTGCCACAGGGCTTCGCCAGAGTCCTTGCGTTCTATGCGCGGACGACGCATAGGACGCTGAACCACGCGTGCTCTCTATTACTGGAGCAAGGGCTCGTCATCTACCTCAAGGCTGAGAATGCATTACTCGACGCCGTACGTCTGCTCCACTCAACCTCTACGCCGCCGTCTAGCTGATGCTTCTAGGTTCTTCGAATTTCCCCGACGGTGTTCCCGTGGTCTAATACCAAATCTTTAATGCAGCTCACCTTCGAGCGAAGAATCATGCAGGCTTTGGATGGATTCCCGATCGAGCTGAGTCTTGAAGAGACGCTCGCGAGGCTGAATATAGACGAACGAAGAGCCGAGAAACTTCAGGCGAATATGATCTTCAAGACAGCTCTGTCCCTTATCCATCCTAGAGCAATCTACGGTCAATCATCGGTAACGAGCCGCAGCAAAGAAAAGGTCAGCATCGGAGGAGTCGATTTCACAAGCCGAATACTAACAAGGAACCTAGACGGAACAGACAGGGTGTTCCCGTACATCATAACCATCGGAGAAGCCTTAGAAGCTGAAGCGCGTGCATCTAAGAAAATCGCAGGTCAGCTTCTTCTTGACGAGCTTGGAAACTCCGCTCTAGATGCGTCTGTCAGCTATCTCCAGAGCCATATTTCACAGAAACAAAGGCTGAAGACGATCTCCCACATGAGCCCAGGACAGTTAGATTGGTCGATAAGCCAGCAGAAGCAACTATTCTCAATCTTCGACGATGTCGAGAACTTGATCGGGGTCAGGCTCACTGAAAGCCTGTTGATGATACCCCGAAAATCAGTCTCGGGCATCATGTTCCCAACAGAGATACCCTTCATTAGCTGCCAACTATGCCAGAGGCAAAACTGCTCTTCCAGAAGGGTTCCATACGATGAAGCCGTGAGCAAGGTATACATTTCAGACCAGCCAGAGGACTGACCATTCAGACACAACGCTGCGGATTTTGGCGAACAGAAGAGACTTGTGCGAGACCCGACGATAGGCAAGAGAGGTCTTGCCTCGCTCCAAAACCTAGCGTCCGGGAGACGAAGTTCTGCCGAGAGAAATGTCAAAGTGGCCGATGCTTACCGTCGCGGGAATACTAGTCATCATGTCCTACTGCGTCTTCACGTTCACGTCGCTTGCACTTTTCCCGGGACCGTTCAGTCCCGTCAACAACTGGCTAAGTGACTTGGGGAATTCAGGTTACAGCCCCAGAGGTGCGGCTTTCTACAACGTGGGTTGCGTCCTGACCGGGCTCGCGTTGTTCCCCTTCTTTGCTGGGGCACGCAAATGGTACACAAGCGAAAGGCGTAGAAAGACGCTGACAATGCTTACCCAAGTCTTCGGATTCATCGCTGCATTCGCATTGATGATGATCGGGGTCTTCTCGGAGGACTACGGGGAGCTACATGGATTGTGGTCAGATGTCTTCTTCGTTTTCAACTTCATAGTCTTGATCTTCGCAAACGTTTCGCTGATGACCCACTCGAAGTTCAAAAGACCTATCGGCTACTACGGCATTGTTGTGGCTGTCATCAACCTGCTCTTCGTCGCCTCTAGCAGCACGCCACTGCTCGAGTGGTTGACCGTCTTCACAGCGCTCGGGTACGTCGCATTGCTCTCGTACAACACGTTCAGAATGCCGGCGTAGACATCCCTGATTCATTCAGCGACTGATCCAGCTATTCCTCGACCAGTTCGAGCCAGTTCCCGTCAGGGTCCTTGATGAAAGCTATCTGATGCGTGCCGCCCTTCAGTTTGAAAGGTTCCATTGCTATGGTGGTGCCTTGTGCTCGGAGACGTTCTATCGCGTCTTTGAGCTTAACTGAAGCCAAGGCCACAACCACGGTTCCAATAGGGACGTTGACGTAGAAGATTGACCTCCACCCGAAAGCCTAGACGAGTATACCGCCGATGACTGGGCCTGACATCAGTCCAGCATAGACCGCCATTGCGTTGATGCCCAGCGCCTTGCCTCGTTCCCAGCTCTGAAACGATTCTGTCACGATAGCGGGGCTGTTGGAAGCGATGAAGGCTGCGCCAATACCCTGCACTGCTCGGAAGATGATCAGCTGGAGCCCTGTCGTGGATGCACCGCACAGGGCCGACCCTGCTGTGAAGACTATGAAGCCGAGTATGTAGCTGCGCCTCCGACCCTTGAGGTCAGCCAGCCTCCCTGCGTTGATCAGAAGCAGGGTCAAGACGAGGAGGTAGGCCAGAGGTATCCACACGATCGCTTCGAGACTCATCGTCATGGAAGACGCGATCGATGGGATTGCAATGGTCACTATGCTACCGTCAAGCGGCGCCATGAAGGCACCAATGGTCGTAATGAGGAGAACCGTCCACTTGTAACCCGATCCGATCTCAGGCTTCAAAATTGCGAATCTATGCTCCCGCTTGGCAATCACGATTAGACTTGCAGGTCACCCTAATGGAGTGGACGCTTTTCAAAAGTTAAATCGCCTGACAAGCGCTCCTGCTTGAGGTGGAAGACTCGCGTTGGATATCGACCAAATACGCTCGGAATTTCCTATCACAAAGAAATACACATACTTCGATCACGCAGCAGCCGGCCCACTACCGAATAGAGTAATGGAAGCCGCCAAGACGATGGTGGAAGAGAAGTGCGAGGGAGACCTCCACTGGGAATCCTGGGAGGATAGAGCCGAGGCAGCAAGGAACTCGATCGCGACTCTAATTGGAGCCAGCGTTGACGAGATCGCTCTCGTTCACAGCACATCTGAAGGTATAGCCCTCGTCACGAACGGGTTGTCGTACGAGAAAGGGACGAACATCGTCACGTCTGACATGGAGTTCCCGTCGAACCTCTTCCCATGGCAAGCGCTCGCGAAACGCCAAGGCCTGGAGCTGAGGGTGGTCAGAAACCATGACGGGGAACTGCGAATGGAGGATTTCTCTGACGCGATCGACGCAAAGACGAGGGTCGTGGCCATCTCATACGTTCAGTACTCGAATGGGTTCAGGATCGACCTTCAGGAGCTTTCGAAGATCGCCCACGAAAATAATGCCCACATTGTCACTGACGCGGTCCAAGCCGTCGGCCAAATGCCGGTTGACGTGTCAAGGCTTGGGGTTGATTTTCTCGCAACAAGCGGATACAAGTGGCTGCTCTCACCAATCTCAACAGGCTTCTTCTACGCAAGACGGGACCTGTTTGAAGAGCTCTGGCCCACGATTGTAGGGTATCGTTCGGACGAGGAGCCCATGGAATTCGGCTTCAGAGAGTTTCGACCTGCACGAACCGCTCGGAGATACGAAGACGGCCAGCTCAACTTTCCCGGCTTCGCAGGAATGAGTGAGGCGATCGACCTGTTGCAAGGCGTTGGACTCGACAATGTATGGCAGAGGATACTTTCTCTTGTCGACCGGCTCGCTGAGGGTGTCAAACGAAACACAAGCGTCCAAGTGAGATCGTCCTTGGACCAAGCTTCCAGATCCGGCATTGTGAACCTAGCGTGCCGGGATCCTGATTCAGTCGCCAGGCGGCTCCTGGAGCGTGGTGTGGTTCTGTCAGTCAGGGCGGGCGGCCTGAGGGTCTCTCCGCACTTTTACAACACGCACAATGAGATCGACAAGCTACTGTCAGAGCTCAGCGTTATCTAGACCGAAACGCTATCCGCCTTGTACCGAATCTCCACGAAGATGGATACTGAGCCTTCGATCTCACCGAGGGCCTCAGAGTTCTCTGGTATTCTGGTCATCTGAGTACGACCCTGACTGGGTCTACTTTGCGAAGGATCTGCAGTTCTCTCTTGGTTGGGATCTCGGTCGTTTTCGGAGTGGTCGGAATCAGTAAATCGAATCCCGTGTTCGACTTTACATCTTGCACTGAAACCCCTGGATGCAGGGAGAGAAGGTTCATTCTCTTTGTTTCATCATCGAACCCCATGACTGCTAACTGAGTAATTACTCTGTAGGGTCCAGTCCCTGCCGGTAAGCCTGTCTCCTCCCGTTTTCCAGGGCCAGAGAGATAGCCGGGGGTTGTCAGAAAGTCGAGTCTCTGCACAAACCTCCGCCTATCATGCTGCATGAGGACGATAGTTTTCCAACAGAGGGAGCCAGCGTCGTTGCCACCCCCACTCCCAGGAAGGCGAGCCTTTGGACGATCGTATTCGCCGATGACCGTTGTGTTTATGTTGCCATAGCAGTCGATCTGCGCTGCTCCAAGGAAACCGTACTCTATGCAACCCATTTGCGCAATAGACATCGCATAGTCCATGCTGGTCGCCATTACGGCCCTATGGAAGGTTCGCGAGTCGCCTACGGACACTGGCAAAAGAGGGACTCTGGGTCCAATACCGCCGGCCTCAAAGATGATTAGAAGATTGGGAGCATGCGTTTTTTGGGCAAGCATTGCTGCGATGATTGGAAGGCCTGTTCCGACAAGCACGGCTCTATTATCTTCTAGGGTCCTCGCCGCGGCGACTGCCATTAGCTCTATGGGCAAGAATCTTTCAAGAGATCTCATGGATCATTTCACTTCGGCCCAGGGCGCCCTGAACTTGGCTCGCAACCTTTCAAGGTCTCTCAAATGTTTGAGCTTCTTTGCGCCTCCGATTCGTTTCAGATACCCCTTGAAATCGTCAACACCGAAAACGTAGTTCTCAAGATACTGCGAGACGCCTTCGTTGGTTCTTGACAGGCGTAACCACTCCGCCATGTGATCCTCGTCAAAGTAATAGAGACATGGCATATTGCCAGGATGACAGCCATAGGCGACATGGATGACAGCATCGACTAGGAAGAATGGGATCGAGGTTCTCCAAGGTTCCTTTCTGATCCTCTCCCCTGAGACGATCCGTTCTGTTGTAATGATTAGCCTTCGGGCTGCCCTGGCAAGCTCCAGATCTTCCACTACGATTCCATCGATCTGTGCGTTTCCATACTTGTCACATCGATGAACGTGTATTACTGCAACATCGGGATAGCAAGCAGGCACCAAACAGACGGGTTTGCCACTAAAAGGGTCGCGAACCGAGATGGCTGAGCTATAGGCATGAGTGTCGCTGCCGAGCATGACCCGGGTTGGGATGAAAGGAATACCCATTGCCGCGGCCTTGAATCGCCATTGGAACCCCGCGTTCGATATCTCGCCTGCAACTTTGACTTTTCCCTGCTCAACTGCACGGCGAGAAGCTGGCGACAATCCTCTCAGTTCATGTCCGAAAGAGTACGCGACCTCCACTTTGTCTACGCAACCAGCTGCAACGAGGATATCGATATCGTGAACGGCAGTCTTTCCTGCCATCGTGAGATTACTCTTCTTCTGTCTAACTATTTCATAGATAGCTGCCATTCCTACCCGGACGTGACCGAAGCCGCCTGAAGCAAGATAGGAGCCATCTGGAACAAACTTGCTGACAGCCTCAGCAACAGTCATACGCTTGTCTTCTAGGCTACGCATCTTATTCTGAGCAATCCATTGTCTCTGCTCGTCAGGATCATGCCAAGCTAGGAGTTCGCCATGTCCTCTACTCAGGATCTCCATCAATCGCTAACCACCTTGCCTTCAGAACATTGCAGGACGACTCTTCGACGCTGCTGTGTTGAGTATTTAGTGTTTCGAGGCGGTCTTTGATAGAAGCTTTTTTAGCGCATCTTGTGGTTCGCGCTGGCGTGCCTTGAGGGCCCCAGTAATGAGTGGAGCGCAGAAGATAGTATATCCGTCCCGTCTCAGGGAGATGCTCGAACGCGCGCTGAAGGACACGGAAGGATTCTGGGGGGAGGCTGCCAGTGAGCTACATTGGTTCAAGCCCTGGGATCGGGTTTTCGAGTGGAACTATCCCGATTTCAAATGGTTCGTCGGAGGCCTAGTCAATCTCTCCTACAATTCCGTGGACTATCATGTTCTCCAGAAAGGAAGAGCAGACAAGGCAGCGATCATTTGGGAGTCAGGAGAGACGGGTGAAAGCAGAGTACTGACGTACGGCCAGCTGCTGGACGATGTAAAGAGTTTCGCCGCGGCTCTGAGGGCTCTAGGCGTTGGGAAAGGCGACAGAGTCACAATCTACATGCCGATGGTTCCAGAAGCCGCCGTCGCCATGCTGGCCTGCACTAGGATCGGGGCTATACACTCTGTAGTCTTCGGAGGCTTCGGCGCTGCCGCTCTAGCTGAGAGGATGGTGGACGCAGGCTCCAAGATCCTCGTAACGACTGACGTAGCCTACAGGAGAGGAAGAGAGGTCAAGCTCAAAGAAGTTGTTGACGAGGCCCTTCAAACGCCCAGCCAAATTCAGAAGGTCGTGGTGCAGAAGAGAGCATCGAAGGAGCTGCAGATGAAGAGGGGAAGAGACATGTATTGGGAGGAGGCGTTCGAGGCAGGCAGGTCGGAGAAGACCGCCTTCGTCCCCGTAGAATCGAATGAGCTGGCCTTCATACTCCATACCTCAGGCACCACAGCCAAACCCAAGGGCACAGTACAGCCTCATGGTAGCTATCAGGTCTACATTCACGCCATGGGCAGATGGGTCTACGCTATGAGCGACCGCGATGTCTGGTGGTCCACGTCGGACGTCGGCTGGATCGTCGGTCACAGCTACGTTGTCTATGCACCGCTCCTCTTCGGCTGCTCGACAATCATGTACGAAGGCGTTCCGGACTACCCAGAGCCCGACATCTGGTGGCGGATAGTAGAGAAGCATCGCGTCACCAAGATGTGGATATCCCCCACCGGCGTGAGAGCCTTGATGAAGTACGGAGACGAGTATCCGGCCAAACACGACCTCAACTCAATCAATCTTGTCGTCTGCGCAGGCGAAGTACTGAACCCGCCAGCCTGGAAGTGGCTGCAGCAGAATGTACTGAAGGACAAGGTGCCTGTCATCGATCATATGTGGCAGACCGAGAGCAGCGGCCCTATGGTCGGGAACCCGGTCGGTATCGCTATGCTTCCCATTAAGCCGGGCTCGGCTACGATACCTTTGCCCGGGATCGATGCAGACATAGTAAACGAGCGGGGTGAGTCGCTCCCCGTCAACGCCAAGGGTAACTTCGTCTGTCTACGTCCGTTTCCCGGCTTAACACCAACGCTGTGGGGGGATCATGAGCGATACGTGAAAGACTACTGGCAGCGCATACCTCGTCGGTACTACACCGGTGACGCAGCGCTGAGAGATGAGGACGGATACATCTGGTTCCTAGGCAGAATGGATGAAGTCATCAAAATCGCTAGCCACCGGATCGGCACGATCGAGATCGAGAGCACCCTCATCAGTCACCCGGCCGTGGCGGAAGCAGCTGTAGTAGGCAAACCAGACCCCCTAAGAGGCGAAGTGGCGGCCGCTTTCGTTGTGCTCAAAGCCGGCTACGCTCCAAATGAGGAGTTAAAGCCGAAGCTCCGAGAGCTCGTGCAGAAGTCCATGGGCAAGATTGTTGTCCTTGACGAGATCGACTTCGTCGATATGCTTCCGAAGACGAGAAGCGGAAAGATCATGAGACGCCTCATAAGGGCAGTGATAACGGGGCAGCCCCTCGGCGACTACTCCACGATAGAGGACGAGGGATCAATAGAGGAGATAAGGAAAGCTGCTGAGGCGCTCATGGCCGGTCTCAAGAAGAGGTCTTGAATCTTCGAATGAAGGCTTGACATGAGCCATCCGCTATCTAGTGAGTCGCACAACCTCCTGCTGCAATCGCCTCTTTGCTGAGACAAGGGACTTGTGTCTTTCCGACTGCCGATTGAATATTTGGCGAAGAATGGAAGCCCGCATCCTGAGCAATCTCAGCGTCTCCCTCGGGGCAGGCGATCCTACGGACCTCTTGGATGCGACGGCGGCCTCGATAGTCACAGCGTGAGTCAGCTTGGCCTTTAGATCCTTTGGCTGATTTCCAAGCTTCGCCTGTACCTTCCGGAAAACGAGCTCTGGCCACAAGTCCGTCTGCTTCGCTCCGCTCTTGGAAAGCTCGTCTGCTGCTGATGCTACGATTTGGTGAGCGAGACGGAAAGGTATCTGGAGACAGGTCACCAAGATGTTAGCAGTTTCTGTGGCTGTGATCGTGGCGAGATCCACCCGGCCAATGTCCAGCGGTCTAACCTCTGTCCCAGAGAGTACAATGCGGAGGATCGCTGTTACTTCCTGCATTGCTCTGGACGAGACCCAGATCCTCGGCGTGATCTCCTGTAGGTCCAGGTTGTAACTTGTGGGAAGTGAGTGAAGAATTGTTGAGGCCTGGGATAGGGCCCCGATGGGGACTGCGCACTTTGCTCTGATGAGCTCGAGCACGTCGGGGTTCTTTTTCTGTGGCATGATGCTGCTCGTGAATGAGAGGTCCTTCGGCAGTTGTAGCTGATTCACTTCAGGAGTCATATAGAAGACAAAGTCCTCAGCGAGACGACTGATGTTGACGGCCAGCTGTGCCATATCAGATAGAAACTCGACTACAAAGTCTCTGGAACCTACGGCACCCAGAGAGTTCTCAATGAGCCCATCGAATCCCAAGAGAGCCGCCACGACGCCGCGGTCGATGGGGATGCTAGTGCCGGCGAGAGCGCATGCACCCATCGGCGACAGATTAAGCCGAGCGTAGAACTCCTCGAGCCTTTCAAGATCGCGCAGGATTGCGTCATGAAACGCCATCAAATAGTGGCCGTAGGTTATCGGCTCAGCGGGTTGCAGGTGCGTCCTGCCGACAATGAATGTCTTGTAATGCTTTCTGATCTGCTTCTGGACGTCGACCAGAAGATCGATGAGTAGGTCGATGGTTTGGAGAACTTCACTCCTAAGACGCATGCGAATTGCGGTTGCGACTTGGTCGTTTCGGCTCTTTGCTAGCTGTAGATTCCCTCCAGCAGACTTTCCCGCACGCCTAATGACCGTCTCCTCGATCGCCACATGGATGTCTTCGGCTTCCGAAGGCTTCGGCATAACGCGAAGCTTTGCAAGTGCTTGCAGAATCTTTCGAACGTTCGTCCGCGAGATGATGGCGCGTCGCGCAAGCATGACGACGTGCGCCTTGTTGATCTCGACCACGGATTCAAAGAGGTACTTGTCCATTTCGATGCTTGAAATGAATCGAGTGGCCTCTCTCTTCGCGGGCCCTAGTCCTGACGCTCGGTACAGTGAAGACACAACAGTCCCTCCGGCATAGGTGGTTTCGACAGGATTAAGGGTCTCCTTTCCATGTCGTCGCGTCGGCGACCTCCTCTGAACCTGAATCGTACTTCAGTGGGCGGTGTGTCAGATTCAGATCCTGCGCCCGGTGAACGGCCTGTACTTAGCCGGTGATCGTGGGAGCGATGGGCCGAGAGGTAGGCTTGGTCTTTACTTTCAGATTGTAGGCAACCCTTGTGGGAAGACTCCAGATCTCGATGAATCCGACCGACCATTTCTGGTCAAACTTTGAGCCCGGGTCATAGGTCGCAAGGTTCACGTCATACAGAGACATCGGTGACGAGCGGCCTACAACAGTCGCGGCACCTTTGTAGAGCTTCACGCGAACGGCGCCCGTAACTCGCTCTTGCGTCTTCTCTATGAATGCGTCAAGATCTTCACGCAGCGGATCGTACCATAGACCAGTGTAGACAAGGAACGACCACTGTTGATCCACTTGCTGCTTGAACCATAGCTCATGTCGCGTCATCACAGCCTTCTCGAGATCACGATGCGCTTCGAGTAACACGGTGGCAGCAGGACATTCGTATATCTCTCTGGACTTGATTCCAACGAGTCGGTCTTCTAGGTGGTCAATTCTGCCCACACCGTGACGTCCAGCGATCGTGTTTAGTGTCTCAATCAGGTTCACTGGGCTCAGAGAACTTCCGTTCAGAGCAACTGGTACGCCTCGGTCGAAGTCGACCTCAACGTACTCGGGCTCATCAGGCGCCTTCTCCGGCGGAACTGTCCACTCGTAGATTTCTGGAGGGGGCTCGTGGCTTGCGTCGTCGAGAACGCCTGATTCGATGGAGCGTCCGAACAGGTTTTGGTCGATGCTATACGGTCGGTCCAGATCGACAGGAATTGGAATGCCGTTTCTCTTTGCGTACTGGATCTCCTCCGCTCTCGTCATGTTCCATTCGCGGATAGGGGCTATGATCCTCAGGTTCGGCGCTAGAGACTTGATCCCCACGTCAAATCTGACTTGATCGTTTCCCTTTCCAGTGCATCCATGCGCGGCCGCGACTGCTTTCTCCTTGTGGGCAATCTCAACGATCTTTGAAACGATCAAGGGACGTGCCAAGGCGCTGCTGAGCGGATACTTCCCCTCATAGAGGGCGTTTGCTTTGATCCCCGCGAAGATGTACGCTTCAACGAACTCGTGTTTAACGTCGACGGAGTAATGTTGGACCGCACCAACCTTGAGGGCTTTCTGCTCGACAGCGAGGAGGTCGTCGCCTTGACCTACGTCGGCAGTCACGGTGACAACATCCAAGCCGTACTTTTCCTTGATCCAGGGGATCGATACTGATGTGTCGAGACCCCCCGAGTAGGCCAGAACTACGCGTTCAACCATGTGCCATTCACTTGCTCGTTAACGAATTCCTAATGAAGGCCGTATAAGCCATGATGATTCACTAATAAGCCTTCCGAAGCCCTGAATGATTCCGCATCAAGGACGCAGCCCGGGCTAAGAATCCTTGATATACCGGCCTAAGGCAGCCTAGTCGAGATGCCCTTGTCCGGCCTAGATGATATCGACAGGGCCATTCTGAGAAAGCTCCAGAAAGACGCGCGAATCTCATTCAAAGAGATCGCCAAAGAGGTCGGAACGAGCGAAGCCACTGTATTCGTTAGGATCAAGAAGCTGCAGAAGAACGGCGTGATCAAGGCCTTCAGGGCAATCGTGAATCCCGGAGGCGTCGGCAAGCATGTGACCGCGTTCGCTATGGTCAGGGCAGAACCGAAGTCTTACCCGAAAGTCCTCGCAGAACTGCAAAGCTTTGATGACATCTGCGAGGTGTACGATGTGACCGGCGCCTACTATTCCATCATCAAGATGAGAGCCAGCACGTCGGAACAGCTCGCACAAGTTCTCGACAAGATTGGCGAGATCGATGGGATCGTCGGGACGGAAACCGTAATCGTCCTCAGAACAATCAAGGAAGAAACGGAGATCAAGTTCTGACTCACAGGCGCCCTCGTGAAATTTCGAGACCTGCCTTGCTGCCCGCTGTGGAGACGTTCAAATCTCTTGTCGGCAATCTTTATTTCAGGGTCGATCGGTCTGTGCTCTCGATCCCGCGGTAGCTCAGCCTGGTAGAGCTTCCGAGTCAGGCGAAGAACCTGGCGGAGACGCTGTAGACCTGTGCCGATGGCATGGGCCGTTCAGCCTATCAGGCGTACAACGGAGACCGGAGTCTGGCACAATGCCAGACGGAATGTCGCCTGTTCAAATCAGGCCCGCGGGACCA
>CAYMZN010000017.1:0-16030 GCA_964394935.1 uncultured Candidatus Bathyarchaeia archaeon
TCCCGCTGACCTCGAGCAAACCTGCAGGCGTCTTGTCCGCAATGAAGGATGGGAGACAGCTTTCGAGCATAACACTGACCGGCACTGCCACAAATGTGTCGGCCACGCCCACAACAGAGACGACCACTCTTCTAACGCCTCTCCGAGCGACAACTACACCAGAAAGTGAGACTACGAGAATACGTGGGTGAGCCTCTCTAATCAGAACGTTACGTGTAACGACGTTACGTGTGAGGATACGGAAACCGATGTACTTTCCGCCTGAATATAGCTGGGGACCCATACCCGAATTAGATATGTGCCAGCAGGGAGCCCTGTGTTTTCTCGGAGTGTTGCGAATTCGATTGACGCTGGGCATGTTCAAGTATTGCTGGTGCAGATGGGATAAAGCCGCGTAACTTCGATGAGCGATCTGATTGGTTTAGCAGGCCTCTTCTTTGCAGGCATGGCCGCCGGCGCTGTCAATTCCGTAGCGGGCGGCGGCACTCTCATCTCCTTTCCCTCACTTGTGGCGTTCGGGCAACCAGAGATCATCTCTAACGCGACGAACACGGCTGCGTTGTGGCCTGGTTCGCTCAGTAGCGCGCTAGGTTATCGAAAGGACACATCAGTCGAGCGTGGTTTGTTTGTCGCGCTCGCAATTCCCAGTCTGATTGGCGGTCTCCTTGGTGCCGTAATTCTAGTGATCACCCCAGCCGAGACTTTCAGACACGTCGTCCCATTTCTGATTCTCTTTGCTACGTTCGTACTCGCGTCACGCGACATTCTTGCGCGAAAACTTGGCAGTGATCCCAATGGCGAAGAACATGTGACAACTGTTGGACGAATTTTGGGTGCCCTCTTCCAACTGTTCATCGCTACATACGGCGGCTACTTCGGCGCAGGCATAGGCATCCTAATGTTGGGATCTTTCAGTCTCATGGGTCTGCGCGACATCCACAAGATGAACGCGATCAAGACTCCTCTTGGCGCTATCATCAATGTAACTGCGTTCGTTTTCTTCGCGCTCAAAGGCTTGGTAGTTTGGCCCTTGGCGATTCTCATGACCGCGGGTTCGATTCTAGGTGGGTACGGCGGCGCACGCTCAGCCAAACGTGTGAATCCCGACCTTCTACACTCTTGTGTGGTCGCCGTTGGCCTGCTGGTTTCAGCGTGGTTCTTTGCTAAATTACTCTAGTTCGCCGAAAGCACTTGCTAACGACTTCAGAGTCATTTTGTGTGTGACAATGGAGCTACTTCTTCAATGTTCAGGTACTGGGTAAACCGTGCTGGTAAATTGGTGCGCGAACCCCACCCCCGCACTTGCTTGTTCCTGCAGACCTAGCAAGAGCTTTATTCGTTCGAAAAGTGGCTTAGCGAAAGTTCCGGCTTCCAGGCTCATGACGATCACATACTCCAGCGTCTTAGAGAGCATCAGAGTGAGCTTCTGAAAGCACAGCAACGAGTGCCTGATCTTGCCTAAGTCGTCCTGCAGTTTGTTGGCGATTCCAAGTATGATCTCCGGGATTACTTGGATGAACTCTCGGTCTTTCTCGTCTGGTGTCAGTGACTTGACGCCTTCCTTCATGCATGATGCCTTGATCTCGTAGTCTGGCCCTGGCCCAAGTACGCCCACGTATAGTATGTTCTTGTCAACAGAGAATATTGTATCGACTATCTGCCTTGGTTCAATGGTGCAACGTGGTTTGCAGGTCTAATATGATTATTGAAGAAGTGGGTCCTGTCCATCGGATAATTACTGTCGACGCCGCCCTCAAGCTTGAGGGAGAACAGAGTCGAGAAGTTGCTGAAGGAGTTGGTGCGGCAATAGGCGGTCCAGGCGCCGAACGATACCACATCGAGGGGGCAACCACGGAACACGAGATTCCGCTGGATGCTGTAGTCGTGAAGATGTCATCGAAAGAAGCTGTTTCCGTCATGACGCCCGAAATATGCGAGGCCGCGGAGGAAGCTGCACGCCGTGTGCGAACAATTATCCTAGCCGAGACCGAGCCAGGGTACACTGTGATCGGGGCTGGCATAGGAAACACGATCGGAATCGAATGACGGTCGTCTTGATGATCGTGCATGGAGGAAGTGAACTGACATCCGTAACTAATAGCGCAATCGAGGTCTCTGAGTTGACTCGCCAGCTCAATGGCTTGATTGCAGTTGACCATGTGAGCTTTCGGGTTCGAGAGGGTGAGGTCTTCGGTTTCCTCGGGCCTAATGGCGCCCTCGATACCCCTGCAATTAGCAGATCCTTGTTGATGGGGTAGACATAAGCCGATCAAATTGAGGCCTTATTAGCTGCCTCATTCTCGTGAGTCGCTCATGTTAACCAAGGTCAATCCAATAGTCTACCAGACGGCTAATGTGGTTGCAGTCATTGCAGCACTCATCGTGAATATGCTCGCCAACACTCTTCCACTGAATGGCGTAACCACTGGCCAAGTCTCTGACTCCTACCCTAACCTGTTCACGCCGCCCGGGTACGTCTTCTCTATCTGGGGCGTCATCTACGCGTTGGCAATTGTCTTCATGATCTATCAAGCCAGACGTAGCCAACGTGGGGAAGCCTACCTGACTCAGATTGGTTTCGTGTACCTTGTCGGTGCTGTCGCTAACATGTCCTGGCTATTCATCTTCCATTACTCTTACGGAGTCCCACAGCTCTTCGTTGTTTCCCTTATCCCCATGGCAGTACTCCTTCTCTGCCTACTCTTGATCTACCAGCGCATAGGCATCGGGAAGAGAGAGGTGCCTCGAAACCAGAAACTGGCTGTCCACCTGTCAATTAGCGTCTATCTGGGCTGGATCTCGCTTGCCATCATAGCCAACATCGCATCAGCCTTGAATGTGCTAATTCCGGGCATCCCAGAGCCGACACAAGCGCTGTGGACCGCGCTTGTAGTCGTTGTCGCTCTCGTGATTTCTGTTCTCATGGTATTGACTCGGAGAGACTTTGTGTTTGGACTGGTCGTCATTTGGGCTTCGATCGGTATTGCACTCAATCGAATCGCCATCCCTCTGATCTTTACAACTTCAATCGCGGCCGCGGTCATCGTAGCGATTCTGATCCTCCTAGCGCCATTCATGAAGAAGACAGGCATTGTGGCCTTCTACATGGTACGCAGCAATCGCTAGGGAAAGCCAAGCCTAAGACGGCTGTAGTAGTATAGGACGCGAAGAAACCAATCGACGAAACCTTGATCCAACCTTTCATGTCAAACGGATGATAAACGATATTCTGCACTTCTTCAGATCAGTAGGGCGACGCAATCTTAAGGACCTTCAATTCAACTAGGCGCAACGGTTCATCAGATCAAGCGAGTGTGTTCGGAGAGATACTGTCCCTTTCACTGATCATCTCGTTGACCAGCCTCTTCGCGGCCGCTGCTCGAGGTGCGTGTCTCACTTCTTTGAGGTCTTTTTCGCCAGTTCCTCAATCAGCTTCGCGTGTTCTTCCTCATCTTTCATGATCTTCTCGATTGTGTCCGAGACAGCTCTCAGCATCTCGGCGTGTCTCCGCGAGTCATTCACGATCTTCTCCAGAACAGCCTTGACCTTCGGATTGTCTGTGCGTTCCATGAGTTTGCTGTAGCTGTCGGCGACATCTTCTTCAACGGCTATCCAGTATGAGATATGCTCGTCAATCACCCCGTGGTAGCCGGCCTCTACGCTCTTCTCGACTTTGGCCGCGTCTTCGAAATTCTCGATGCTCTTGATGATCCTTGATCGGCTCATATTCTCGACCATTCCGTTCAGTCAGTTATTGGACTCCCTCTAATATTTCATGGGCAACTATGCGGCTCCCATCAGGACTTGGATTGCCCTAACGGCGGGGGCATAGAAGAATTCGGGCACTATGCCTGTGATCAGGCTGAGCGCGATCAGGGCGATTCCAGGTCCCAACATCAACAGCGACGCCTGTCCTGCATGATTTGCTGTAACGATCTCACTAGGCTTGCTGAAGACGACGATCCTGATGACACGGAAGTAGTAGACGATCGAGATCAGAATATTGATGAGCATCATGACGACTCCTGTCGTGAGCAAGGCTGAGCGCACGCTAAGGGCGGAGAACGCGATCAGAAATTCACTCCAGAACATGCCGAACGGAGGCACCCCCGTCATCGCCAGGGCGTTCATACCGAATAGAGCCGCCAGAACAGGGTATCGTCTCCCAATCCCCGACATCAATGTCAGGCTCCGTGTTCCAATCATGTACGAGACGATCCCAGCGAGCAGGAAGAAGAGCCCTTTGAGCAGGGCATGGTTCCAAATGTGGAAGAGACTGGCCGAGAAGCCCGCCACGGTAAATGTGGAGATGCCGAAGAGGATGTAGCCAACTTGAGCGATGCTGCTGTACGCGAGCATTCTCTTCAGATCGTCTTGGTGCAGAGCCGACAGATTGCCCACAAACATCGTTGCGATTGCAGAAACGGCCATGAGTGGCTGCAGATACGCGACGTATGCGGGCCCTGCGAAGAGTGGCCCGAGAATCCGCATGAATGTGAAGCTTCCGATCTCGATGATTATGCCTGACAGTAGCGCACTCATAGGGCTTGGCGCCGCTGGATGAGCGTCGGGGAGCCAAGTGTGCATAGGTGCGATGGCAGCCTCGACACCGAAACCAGCCAAGATCAGCCCTAGGGCAAGGCCGACGGTGATTGAAGGACGTGTGAGAAGCGAGGCCAGGCTTTCCAGATTAAGCGTGCCGGCTATTCCGTACAGTAACGCGATCCCGTAAAGTGCTGTCAGACTTCCGGCACCGCTGAGAAGAATGTATTTGATCGTCGCCTCGACAGCCTCCCAACTACGTTTCCGAAAGGCTACGAGCGCATAGGCGGACACACTCATCGCCTCCCAGAAGATGAAGAGGGTTAGGAGGTCGCCTGAGATCGTAACTCCGATTATGCTCAACGCCAAGAGAAGCGTAAGAGCGTAGAACACAGCCGCGTTTCCTGCCCTAGACAGGTACGCAACCGTATAGATGGCGGTCAGAACGCATAGGGTCACGGCTATTCCTGAGACGTAGATGCTAAGTCGATTGATGACGAGGGTGGTCGCGAGCGATGACTGGGCAAGGGAAATCGTCACTTGTCCTGTTTGTGGCAGTTCACTCGCCATTGCCAATATTGAGTATCCTATGATTGCATATGCGGCGACGGCGACGATCCCGCTGACTGGTGTGCGATGCACAGTAACTCTCCTTGCCACCAGATCAGCGAGCAGGATGAGAAGGGCAGCGCCCAGTCCGGTGCAGAATATCAAGAGCAGCCATTGGTTCATATTGCCAGCACCACGAGAGCGACTATGAGAAGGAAGATGAGGATGCCCCACATGTTCTTCCCCAACGATCCGGTCTGGACCAGCCTGATCCAGCTGCCAAGCTTCGAGACAGTGCTTGCGAAGACCCTTTCGTAGAAGCGATCGAAGCCGTACCCATCGAGCAACACGTTCCGCACTGTTGAGATCCAGCCATACTTCTCCAAGATCTCCTTGGGATCCGGGCTTTGCCTCAAGTACAACGCGTATGCAGGCACGAAACCAACCAGCACGGCCATAAGCGAAGTTCCGTAGACCCAAACATTCGCCTCAACAGCCTCGCTGATCCTGAGCAACTCCACAATTCGGCTCTCCACGAGCCATAACACTGCCACGGACACGCTCAGTATGCCTAGAGGAACCGCCATTGTGGCCGGCGATTCGTGAATTCGTTTCGATTTGACCAAGTCGGATGGTCTTCCGTAAAAGACTCTGAAGAAAGCTCGGAACCCATAGAATGAGGTGAGGACCGATACGAACAATGCCAACACGAGAAGCACAGAATGACCTGTTCTGGAGAGTTCGCCGAGGATCAGATCCTTGCTCCAGAAGCCTATGAATGGTGGTACGCCGGACATCGCTAGTATCGAGAATAGGAAAGCGGTGAAGGTGACAGGCATCATTCTTCCAATGCCTCCCATATCGTTCATGTTCCTTGTGTCGAGGAGATGGATGACCGACCCAGCCGCGAGGAATCCTAGCGCCTTGAACGTTCCTTGACTCATCAGATGAAACTGGGATGCAAACCATCCTCCTGGCGTGCCCGTGCCCAAAGCGAGGAACATCAAGCCTAGCTGACTTATCGTCGAATATGCGAGGACACGCTTCACATCGGGCGTTGCGGCCGCCATAGTCGATCCTAGGATGGCTGAGATGATACCAACCCATGCGACGGCCGTAAGCCAAGTGCTGCTCGATCCAAAGATCGGCATCACCCTCGCAACCAAGTAGACGCCCGCGTTGACCATAGTCGCAGCATGTATCAGAGCGCTTACGGTACTCGGCCCTTCCATAGCATCAGGAAGCCAAACGTGCAGCGGAAATTGAGCTGACTTCCCGATCGCTCCGAGAAGAATCAGGAATCCGCTCGCCAGAAGCAGACCGCTCGCGATCTCCCCTCTCTGCGCCAATGCCTCAAGCGTGTCGAAGCTAAGTGTCCCCGTGTTCACGTAGAGTAGTATCAGCCCAACTAGTAGTCCGACGTCCCCTATTCGGGTGACAACGAATGCCTTCAAGCCCGCTTTGACCGCTTCGGGCCGATCATACCAGAAGGCGATGAGGAAACTGGAGCAGATCCCAACGAGTTCCCAGAAGATATACAGTTGGAGGAAGTTCCCGGCCATCACTAGGCCGGTCATCGAGCCGATGAAGAGTAGAACTAGTGAGTAGTACCTTGTAAGCCCTGGCTGTCGGCCTATGTACCCGTGTGAGTACAGGACGATCAGAAAGCCGAGCAGGTTCACGATCAGAGCCAAGAACACTGAAAGGCCGTCAACCCTGACCTGCAATCTAATACCGTAGACTGGAAGCCAGGCAAGCGAGATCTGTGTTCCACCTGCGAGTGCTGTTGGCACTAACGTTGCTGCAAGTACGGCTGCGAAAAGCACTGTGATCGTCGCAAACCATTCGCGTGCCCTTCCTCCGAGAAGCGAAACCGCAGGGACGAAGAGAACAGCGATCAGGGGCGCGAGCCATACGAGCCATTCCGCGTAGTAGCTGCTCAATGCCTAAGCCTCCGTACCTCCCACGGATTGAGCGTTCCGTAGTGTCTGTAGACGAGTACCACCAGCGAAAGCGCAAGAGCTTCTATGCTCGCACCGATCGAGATGGAAAGAACAAGCAGCGTAGTTGAGAAGAGAGACGGACCGTTATGTCCAAGGCCGGATGAGAAAAGCGCTAGGTTGACCCCGAACAGAACTATTTGGAACGACATTATCGCTTTGACGAGGTTTCGGGTCACCGCGATTCCGGCGAGGCCCAGAAAGAACAGCGCCGCCGCAGTGATCTGGAGGATCTGTTGGTCGATCATTCTGTGAACCCTTCTTTCGAGAACAGGTTTACTATGCCTGCAATGGCGGCAGAGATGAGAATCAGGAGAAACATCAGGTCCCAGGAACGGAGGGACCAAAGAAACATGAGCGGATCGTCTGTCGGAATGCCTAGACTCTGTGTCACCCCTGCCTCATCGATTCGGATGGGAAGCAAGGCGAACTGGGACAGAATGACCAGCACAACGACAAATCCCCCGATCGCAAGTCCGTAGCCAATCAACCGTTCAGGCGAGAAGCTTGGACCAGATGGTGTAGGCTCACGGCCAACTAGCATCAGAATGACCATGAACATAACCGACACCGCTCCGGCGAAAGTTATGATCTGAAAGAGCCCTGCATATGACGCCCCGTACAGAAGGAAGACTGCCCCGAGCAGAAGCCCAGAGTAGAAGAGGGCGATCAGGGAGTAGACGAGCCTCTCAAATAAGAGAGCCGCGAGTGCGGTTCCGACGAGAAGCACGGCGAGCAGTGCGGGTAGTTCCGGCGTCATTCCTCGAGCGCCTTCCTCATGACTAGGCTTTCCTTATGCGGGGTGGCAAGCTCGAAATCCTTGGTCATCTGCAGCGCGCCGAAAGGACAGTTGTCGACGCATTCACCACAGAAGATACATGTGTAGAGATCAAAGCTGGGCCGCTTGACCGGCATTTCCTTTTCTCCGACCTTCCTCTTTCCGATCTCAACCATTGTTATGACAGAGGCGGGGCAAACGTAGGCGCAGATGCTGCACCCGGTGCATTTCATGGGATCTATGTCCAACTTTCCGCGAAAACTCTCGGGGAGAGCAATCTTCTTGAACGGGTAGGCTTCGGTGGAGGGCTTCTCAATCATGCGCCGAATCATTGCAGGAATTGCCGACCCGATTCTCTTTGGCATATGCTTAGACTCCTCTGAGTACAACTACTAAGGCCAATTGTGCCAGCGCGAGCGGAGTCAAGATCTTCCAGAACAACTCCGCCGCCTGAGCGATCATCAATCTCGCCATCGCTGTACGCAGAACGAAGACTAGCAGGGCAACAGCCAGCAACTTCGCCAAGAAGTATAGCGTGTAAACTATCGATGCAAGGAAGGCATCCTGCGGAACAGGTCCTAGAGGTCCTCCAAGGAAGAGTGCGACAGCGAGAGCTCCTCCGAAGATGAGGCTCACCTCTTTGGTCAGTTTGAGAAAAGCCAAGGATCTCCCAGAGAACTCTGTCAGCCAGCCTGCAACTATCTCAGTCTTCGCGCTCGGTATGTCGAACGGGGGCTTCTCAAGCTCAGCCATGAGGGCGATAATGTACGCGACGAAGCCCAGTGGCATGTAGATGATGTTCCATGTGGCCGATTGGGCTCGAACCACACCTGCGATTGAGAGACTGCCGGAGAACAATGCGGCGGAGACTACTGCTATGACCAGAGGGATCTCGTAGCTCACGTACTGGAGGACGAGCCTTCCAGAGGCCACGATGGTGTAGCTACTCTCAGAGGCAAAGCTCAGAATGACAACGACGAAAGCAGAATAGGCCAACAGGAAGACCACGAAGAGCAAATCCATACTGAAAGTGGCCACGGCCTCAATACCAGTTACCGGTACGAACAACATTCCCAAGATTGGAGCGAGAAAGTATAGCGCAGGAGCGACCTTGTAGATCGTGACATCTCCAAACGCGGGCACGATCTCCTCCTTATGGAGCAACTTCAGGAAGTCCGCGACCGGTTGGAGAATTCCATGCGGCCCTGCAATCAACGGCCCAATTCTCCCCTGCATGTGCGCCGAAATCTTCCTTTCGATCCACTCAAACAGGAATCCGAGCCCCAATGTGAAGAGGAACCCCGGAAAAACAAGAGCTTGAACGACTTCACCGAACATTAGATCGTCCTCTCGGGAAAGTAGTATCTGATCCCGAATTGTCTCAGCTCTTCACCTGTCCGAGTCCACTGCTTCTGCGAGTCCAAGTCCACGAAGCTCAGCCGATCCATGCATCCGAAACAAGGATCAATCGCTGTCAACACGACTGGCACATCTGCCATCGTGTAACCCTTGAGAAGCTCAAGTGCGGTGGGCAAGTTCGCGAGAGTCGGTGTCCTGACCTTCACGCGCTCCGGGTTCGGCCCTCCACCGGACTTCACGAAGTAGAATAGTTCGCCTCTCGGGGCCTCGACGTGTGAAGCATACTCCCCGGCAGGAATTGTGGGCGGAATCTTCAGCCTCACGGGGCCTGAGGGCATGTGCTCAAGGGCGTAGTCGATGGCATTGGCCGACACCACAAGCTCATCCAACCTCAGGTGCAACAGAGAATGGACATCGCCTTCGGTCCTTGTCACGACATCGATGGGCACATCCCCATAGGCTGCGTATGGATCATCAGCCCGCACATCCCTTGCGAGTCCGGCACAGCGAACCAGCGGGCCGACTGCACACAACTTCTGAGCTGTCTCCGCTTTGAGATTTCCGACCTTCCGGGTGCGAGCTAGAAGCGTGCTCTCTGTATCCACTATGTGTTTGTAGAAATAGGCGCGGTCAGCGAGGTACTTTGTTCTCTCCACAATCTTGTTCTTCATGCTATCTGGAATGTCTCTCTTCACTCCAGCTATTGCCGCTATGGACTTGTGTATCCGATTTCCGGCGATAGCTTCCACCAAATCGAGGACGATCTCCCTGTCACGCCAAACCCACATGAAGAGTGTGTCGAACCCAGCCCAGTGGCCGAGCAAGCCAACCCATAGCAAGTGACTATGGATTCTCTCCAGCTCAGCAACAATCAGTCTGATGTAGAGTCCTCGCCGAGGTACCTCGTAGGGTGTAAGGCCTTCAACTGCCTGAACGTAAGCGAGGCTGTGTGCGAAGCTGCAGATTCCGCAGGTTCTCTCGAACATGAATGTGTTCTGTGTCCATCGCCTCTGCTCGGCTGCCTTCTCCAGCCCTCGGTGGACATAACCTATCCGAGGAACGACGTCGACTATCATTTCGCCCCTGAGGTAGAGCTTGAAGTACTCGGGCTCCTTGAGGGCGGGATGGATAGGTCCGAACGGGACGAGGTTCTCAGTTGAGTACTGAATGAGCCCTGCGCCAGCCTCTTTCCGTGTCTCCCTCCGCTCTGCCATCAACGCTCGACTCCTACGGCCTTCCGTATGTCCGCAGGCTTCGTCTGCTTCAGAAGCGGCGGCGCCAGGTCCTGCGGGTAGTTGTCAGGCAAGAGAAGCCGTCTATCCATCCAGGGATTTCCATCGAAGAATACGCCGAACATGTCGTGTACCTCCATCTCGTAGAGGATAGCACCTGGAACAATCTCAATGATCGATGGCACATGTCTGCTGGATTTCGGCACAGAGACCTTGACTGAAGTGATTACGTCTCCCTTCCAGAAGTGATAGTGAACATCTATGTTCTCGCCCGAATCGATGCCAGTAATCGTCGAGAGGTGAGACATCCCGAACTGCTCGGTCAACGTCTTGACGGCCGCCTTGAAGTTCTCGAGCTTGACTTTCACGGTTACACGGTCTGGCTTTGAGCTCTGGACTTCAGCGCCTTGGGGTTTGAATGCCTCTTCGATTGTGTGCGCAAGATCACTTTGACTGGCCGTTGCCTTTCACCTTCGCCAGAAGTTGGATGAGTCCGTAAAGGATGGCCTCGGGTCTGGGTGGGCATCCGGGGACAAACATGTCGACGGGCAGTACGTTGTCGACGCCCTGTCCGGCATTGTAGCAGCCTTTGAAGACTCCTCCGCCACACGCGCATGCACCGATCGCCAGTACATACTTGGGCTCCGGCATCTGTTCGTAAATGCGAATTAGCCGGTCTTTGGTCTGAGGATTGACGACGCCTGTGACCACTAGAACGTCTGCGTGACGTGGGCTTGGAACGAGCACAGCACCAAATCTCTCCGCGTCGTACTTTGGCGTCAATGCGGCGACCAGTTCTATGTCGCAGCCATTACACGAGCAGGCGTTCACGTGGAAAAGCCATGGAGATCGTTTCCTGGCCCAAGTCGCGATCTGTTCAGACAAGCTCGGCTCCTCCCGTCCCAATGAACCAGAGCATTACAACTGAAAGTGACATACCGCCTGCGACAATGAAGAGCAAAGGCCAGAGATGGCTGCCTAACCGCAGCGACGCGGCGACAAGCAAAGTCACAACCTCAAAAGCCACAAAAAGTGCCGCATACACGAACAATTCCGAGTGATACTTACCCCGCGCAGGCGGCAACGCTTCTCCGCCTGCGAACGCTTCGTACTTTGGTCCCTCTCCGTGAGACATCTTGCCCACGAAACCAGCGAAGTAATAGAGAAGCATGACGACAAAAACAACAACAGCAACAACTGAGACTACTCTCAGTTCAATCACGATTGAACTCCCAGCTCTTTCCCTACGATTGCACAGACCGCGTCGACAACTGAATCGCAAGCGCGCCTTACTTCCGATGACATCTCATCACCGAACATCGTGCTCTTGGGCTCAATGCCCAAAAGAAACAAACGCTCGACGCCGGCCATCAAGCTTCCCAAGAGTCGCAAGGGCAGATTATGGGTGGAGAAGTAGGGATAATCCGTCTCCTGCAAGTCTATCAGTCTGATCGTGCTGGGCGAAGATCGCATTATTGCGCTGTCGATGAAGATCACAGTCTTGGGCCTGAAGACGCGAATCCTCCCAGTGAAGTTCTCAGGTGAACTCTCCGCGTCGAGGATCAGAGGTCGACGAGCGTTCTTGGGGAGCCTGCTCATCAGCTTCTTGGCGACGAACGATCCTGCGAAATCGTCGCCTTTCAGAGGATTGCCCACGCCCACGATCGCAAGTCTGTCGATCCCTATGGTTTGGAGCTGCGCTTCCAGCTCGTGGACTGAGCTTTCCGAGAGAGCTCTCAATTCGCTGAGAGTCACAGATTCACATCCAATCGGTTTGGGCGAGAGAAATCGTCGGTGTAGATTAATTTTTGCTACATACTTTGCCGTGTGATCAATTCTGCCGTGAGAATCCTGCTCGTATCGTAGGGATGACAGATGACATGCTGGACTCATCTTGCCCCGTCGGAGAGCCCGACTGTGAAGAAGAAGTTGATTCATGAGTGGAGGGTTGGGGAATTTCGTGGAGGTGCGTACCTACAAGGTCAAGCCTGAAAAGGTTGAGGAATTTGAGCGCCTGATATGACGCGTGGTCGAGCATCACCGAGGATTTCCTGGCGTGAGAGACGTGCGCTACATGAAGCGAACTCACAGGGCTCGTGATTTCAGTTCCGCAGCTCCTAGACAGTTCTGACCACGCCTGCCTCCTCTGGACCCACGAATAGGATTGTGCCATGAGCCGTGATCAAGTCTAGGTAGAGCCTGAGGTAGCGGTCCTCTTCGATTCCTCCAAGTACAATGCTGTCGTCGTAGGCGCATATGGCTTCCATCGGAATCCTAAGCTCTCGATGCAGAGCCCTCTCATACATGAGTAGTTCATTCAGCATATGATGCACATTGTTTGTTGACAAGGGAAACGGGGTCATTAAAGGGCAGAAGCATCGGCCTGTGGCGCAGGCCCTGAGCCCCCCCCATTTTTCCGTGGCTCACCGTTGCTGCTAGTATGTTCCTCTCAGCGCTTTCAACTCAAGACTTAGGCGACAGGTGGAAACAATCTATTGTTCAAAATACTGCTTCATGAGCCGCGCTGTGGTCCAGTGCTTTCCAAGCACGGGCGATCTTTCTATCCAATTGCCGATAGTAGTCATCTCCATTCCAAAGAAGACGCCACACTTCTTCAAGATTGAGACCCGGTCTCCACTTCTCGTATGCCTGCAAAGTCTGTTTGATTATCATACCCCTAGCGTTATAGCGATCTGTCAGTAACCTTTTGACATGAACCTCCGACAGTTGGCGTAGCCCCTGCTCAAGCCCCTGCTCCGTGACGAGTGGAAGCATTGGCGCAACGAAAACCCACGTGTCTATCCCTTCCCCGCTCAGTCTTCCAAGAGCGGCAATTCGTTCTTGGACAGGGGATGAGTGAGGTTCAAAGAAGAGTTGCGCGTTGCCGTTGAACGTGGTTATTGTGAAGCCCACATCAACTCTATGGTTCATGCGTTTGAGCAGGTCGAGGTCGCGGAGGACTAGAGCATTCTTAGTTAGGATGGAGAGCGAGAACTTGCGATAGCCGAGTATAAGTTCTATGGCGCCTCTTGTCAACCTGTACTTGCGTTCTAACGGTTGGTAGGGATCGCATACGCTACTAAGCCAAATCACGCCACCTGTGCGCTTCGGCAGCTCCCTACTCAACACATCGAGCAGATTCACTTTTACATCCACGAAGGTACCCCAAGCATCTTGAAGATGGCCTGAAAAGCGTCGCATGAAATTTGCGTAACAGTAACTGCAAGAATGTTCGCATCCAGTGTATGGATTTATTGTAAAATCATAGGACGATACCGCTGTCTTCGAGAGGGCTGTCTTGCAAAGTTTCTCCCTAACTTTCAGTTTGTGCTGCAAGAAAGCACCTCCGTTGAGCAGCTGGCAGAGCCACCTCCAGCCAACCGCGGCATCTCTCCCAGTAGCCCCCTCTCTCTACCGAGCCATACTGGCAAATTGGTGCGCGAATCCCACCGAAGCCTGCACGATCCAACAAATCCCACAACCCATTTCTGGGCGACATGGCAGCCTCCCGACAAACCTAAGCTCTCAGTATTCTCAGACGCAAAGCAAATCGGTCAAGAAGACTCTTGACAGTCCGGAAGAGGATGAGTTCAGAGGCCAGGTTAGGCAAGCGGTAGAGCAAAACTTCAGCCACAAGCCGTCACTCACGCATCAAGTCTTCCAGTATCTCGGATGTGGCTTGGTCCCGCGCTTTTCTTCGGAGGGTCTTGAGGCGGAGCCGGCTGGACTTTAGGATGGCTTTGATGTCTTCTCGATCGGTTGCGGCTCTTTCAGGCTGAAGCGTGGCCCTGATCATTTTGAGCTTTGCGAGTACAAGAGACTCGGCAGTCTGATAGAAGGTGGGTAAGCCTAGGATTGAGCCAGCCTTTCTCTCCAGCTTCCCATCTGCAAATATGATGTCCAGACTATGTGGACTCTTCCTATCTTCGACGGTAACGATTCTATAGTTCGACCGCCACGCCTCTTCTAGTTCTTTCTTTTCGACCTTGAGACTTTTGTTCGCAAGCGCTCTAGCAAGCGTAGCCAGATCGCTTCCTTTCGCTACAACGACTACATCGATGTCCAATGTGGTTCGAGGACGGCCATAGTAGCTTGAGGCCAACGCCCCCGTCAGCATATATCGCAGTCCACTACGATTGAGGCCACTTACCACCCGTCTTACGAATCTCTCGAATGTGTCCAGGTCCTATTCCTCATGAGACAGCCTTCGGCCGAACAAGAATCTGCGTCTCAAGATGGAAATCAGCTCCTCCTCAGTCATCATAGGATTCGCCTCTCTCAGGCCGTCTGCGCAGATCCGACTAACCACGTTTGTCATGCTCACAGCCAACCTTACCCTATCCTGAGGCCTCAGCCTATTCCAAGACAACCGTAGCTCAGTCAAGCGAAGTCATCGGTCGGCCTCTTTAACATATTCTGTGCGTGACCAGCATCGCTGCACAGTCGCACACAACGCACGATGTCGATTCCTAGTCGTCTGACAGCGAGATATACGTAGACAGCCAGTCGTCTTCCTGCTCTGACAAGCACTCGGCGTTCCGGAGGATCCGTTGATCCATAGATTTAGCGAATCACGGCGGTATGGCGGGATCCCTGCAACCATTGTATGAAATGCGTGAAGGAATGCCCTCAGGGAGCAATCACGGTTCCTTGAGAGACCTACAGAACATCTACTGATGAAGAGATCCGCTCGACTGCCTCCTGGATGAACCGGTCATCTTGGATCGAGATCTCAATAGCCTTCTGAGGACAGACATCAACACAACGACCACATGCCCTGCATTCTTCAGTCTTGACCGCGCGATTGTTGACCATGCGGATGGCGTTGACGAAGCATATGTCATCAGTACAGGTTCCACAGCCAACGCACCGGTCGGTCACCGTCACTTTGACGCCGGGCATCTTTGTGATCTTGGCACCGATGCAGGGTGCAAGATGCGGAAGAACCCGCCAGAGGCAACAGCATGGGCAACAGTTGCAGACGGTGAGAAGCTTGTTCGCCGGCTGGACTTTCAGCCAGACTGCGTCAAGCTTGTTGCGGCCGATCAGGCGAACCAGACCAACCTCACGACAACGCCGGACATCTTCCAGGGCTTCCCCCTTCGTTGCGCGGTGCCCGAGTCGCGGATCAATCTTCAGCGCCGCCTCTCCCAGAAAGAGACAGCCCAGATTGATCGGGTAGTCTTTGCACTTGGTGGAACTGCGACAGATGCACCACTCCATGATCCAATGATAATTCGCCTTTTCGATGAAGTGTTCCACCACTTGGGATGTGAGGACCATTTCGCCTGGGTTCTCCATGGGCTTGTTCATCTGGATCACTTGATCCTTCGGCAGGTAGATCATGTCGTCGCCGTCGAACAGCATGTGGTCCATGATGCCTCCGAGAATTGGCGTCCTGGTGAGCTTGGCTATCAGAAAGCGGTGAGGGAAGCCTGTCTTCAGAAGCTTGACGAAGAAGGTTCACCTATAGGCATGATCACTCGCTTTGATGATTGCTCGTTTATAGTGAGAGTTCCCCGTTGAGGACTGTGACAGCTCTTCCGCCGACCTTCACGAGATTCGGGATT
>CAYMZN010000017.1:16130-17742 GCA_964394935.1 uncultured Candidatus Bathyarchaeia archaeon
TTCCCCGTTGAGGACTGTGACAGCTCTTCCGCCGACCTTCACGAGATTCGGGATTCCCTTATTGTGATGTATTGTAACAGTTATCAGGCTTGGTCTCTGCAGCTCCGATCCCTGCTCTATGTTGAACGAGACCGGACCCTCAGACCCGAAGACTTTGTGGGCGACCAGATAGGCTCCCAGCGCCCCGGCTGCGCTTCCTGTCGCTGGATCCTCAAGTACGCCTACGCTCGGAGCAAAGAACCTGACATGCACAGAGGCTTCGGGGTCTGACGCCTTGAGGACGAAGACGGAACAGCCTGATACACTGTAACGACTCTCGAGTTCTTTCAGTTGTTCAAAGTCGGGGGCAATTGTCGCGAATCGTTCTAGAGATCGGATCGGCACCATCAGCTGATCCAGACCAGTCGAGGAGATCTGGACCGGAAGCTCATCGGACGCTATGTCGTGTGCTGAGATTCCAAGGGCTTGGGCAAGATCTTGCACATCTGCTATCGTTCGGCCGAGTCTAGGTCTGCCTTGAGTCATAGTGATCACATGACCCCCGTCTCGCTGTAGTTCTATTTCGATCGGGAGGACTCCAATGGCCAGCTCCTGTCGAACTATCGTCAGCTGTTGCTCGAGGTTGATCTTGCCATCTTCTATCAGGGCATGGGCTGTTCCTATGGACGGGTGACCGGCGAACGGAATTTCCTTCATCGGGGTGAAGATTCGCAATCTGTAGTCGGCTTGTGGCTTCGTCGGGGCTAGTACGAATGTCGTCTCAGAGAGATTCATCTCCCTAGCAAGCGCCTGCATATCCTCAGAACTCAAACCTTCTCCATCAAGGATGACCGCGAGCGGGTTCCCCGCGAGAGCCCGATCTGTGAATACGTCTACTTGTTTGATCCGAAGCCTGCGCACGGGTGAATCAACTGCATCTCGGGGTCACCCGTCACTACAGAAAAGACTTGCCTCCCACGGCATGAATGCTCTAGGCTTTGAGAGTGGCTGACGATCAGGGCTGAGCGTTCCAAACATTCCTGTAGATGGATGACTGGAACGGCCGCCTGTACTCCTTGGGCTTCGTATCGGCTGAGTAACCTATAGGCAATATCGTTTCGAGCTTGTACTCTTCAGGGGCATTGAACACGCCTCGAACGTTCTCTGGATATGATGGCGTGTACGTCAGAGTCGAAAGAGATCTTTCTTCCAGAGCCAGTATGATGTAACCTATCGCTATCCAAGTGCTCTCCGTAGCGTAAGGCATCTTTTGGTCAGAGAAAACCGCGAGCAGCATCGGTGCCTCCGTCAGAAAGGGCTTCTCCCACGTAATATTCTTCGATCTGAACCATCCTTTCAGGCTCGCTTCGGCACTGTCGTGAAAACGCTTTTCCAGCTCCTCACATACTGTACGAACCTTCTCCTTCATCTCGTGATCGTCGACTATTACGAAACGCCAAGGCTGTCGATTTGCGCCCGACGGTGCTTGGACCGCCACTCTGATGCAGTAGAGAACATCCTCTAGGTTCACCGGATTCCTACTGAATTTTCGCGCGGTCCTCCTGCGTGTGGCCAACTCCTCGACTCTTGCTGGCAACATTGCGGTCACTTGGATCAGTCCATTGCCTTCTTG
>CAYMZN010000017.1:17842-23034 GCA_964394935.1 uncultured Candidatus Bathyarchaeia archaeon
TGTTATGGGGTAGCCCAACTTGGGAAGAGCAAGGTTTCTATATTGAAACCAACCCATCACCTAGGCGTTGGTTCCCTATGCCACGAAAGGCGAAAGCGCTGCTGTTCGGAGTCTTTGACGAACAGGCGATTTCCGTGCTCTCCGGCATTGGCCGCAAACGGTTGAAGTTTGGCGAGGTAGGCGCGGAAACGGGTCTGCCAAAGGCGTCTGTCTTCCGCGTTCTAACCCGGCTTGAGGAGGATGACTTGGTTCGGAAGACTCCGCGCGGGTACAGGCTTTCGAGGGCAGGGGCCGAAGTCCTCAATTTAGTTGAGCGACTCGCGAGCAGACAAACGAATGCCACGATTGCGAAAGTAGAGCAGAGGCTCCGGGAGATGGAACGCGAGTACAGCAAGGAGGGGCGACTGTTTCATGACGATCCGCTCTGGGAGCGCACCGCCGAGAAGCCGTTAGCGGAGGTCATGGCCGTTCTGGGTATGTCGGGGCTTGAGTCCCTGCTCTTTCATCAGAGATTCCAGGAGGAAGCCCGTCACGAAGAGCAAACGCTACGGCGCGGTTCATCAGTCAAACGCTAGAAGGATCAGGCGACCGCTCACTTCCAGCCTGCTTGCACGGCTCGCGCGGGCTCTGGAGGCCTCCCGCGTTCCGTATCTGGTGACTGGCGCGGAGGCGGTTTCCTACTACGGCACGCCTCGGCGATCCGACGATATAGACCTGGTCGTAATGACTTCGTCTCCCGAAGATCTACGACGAGTCGTAGATGCGCTTAGACGGGAGGGCTTCGACGCGCGCAAACTGGAACCCGGCCATAACACAATCTACGATAGCGGATTTAGAATCGACATCAAAGTTAAACGGGAAGTAGAAGATACACGCCGGATCAGACTTGCCCGTAGAATATGGCTCAATCTAACAACACCCGAGAACCTCATACTAGCAAAGCTGGAATTCTGGGACGGGAAAACCTTCGAGAGTAACGATGCACAAGACGTGATGAAGATCTTGGCAAGGCAAAGAAGAAAACTCAACCTACACATGATTCGCAGCGAGGCACTAAGGCGAAGAACTTACGCGAAGCTGGTCAAGATTGAACGCTACTTGTCCAAGACCAGACGCGAGAAATAGGCATGATCCCCTTTACCTCTGATTCCTGAAGACTCGATTCCATTCTACTAGCCATGAGACCCTCTATTGTCAAGCGCGAACGCTTCAGAGGGATCTTCCAGCCAAGAACCTTACGCCACGAATCATCCTACGAGATTCAAGTCGCCGCAAGAACAGGTCATTGATCGTGATGCTGCAACCCTTCTCACCTTTGGGCATAAATCCGCTTATTCCAAGAATCGCTCTTGCACTGAGACAGTTTCGCTTGGTCCGCCGTAGAATTTGCCAGAACCCCAGACCCCCTATGGGGGCGGTACCCCACCGTGGACTATAGAGCGTTTGGAAAGTGCATCTCTTTGATGCCAGCCCTTGGCTTAGCTCCCTCGAAGTTCGCTTGCCACTTCTTTTGCGAACGCGCGGATGGGCTCGTCACGTCTTTTGGCATAGAAGTGTAGCATGAAGTTCACGATGAAGAAGGTGACCTCAAGCTGCCTGTACGGGAGCAACTGTTCAAGGACAGATGAAGGCGTCCCAGCGATTACCCAGTACAGGCCCTTGAGGAAGCCCTCTTTGGATTGGCCTGGTTCCCTGTAGAACTCGTAGAGGCAGTTCAGCGTTTCTTGGACTTCCTTCTCTTCCTGTTCGATGATGACGTTGACGCTGACGCATCTCTCGATCTCATCGAATCTTCTGCCAACCCGTTGACAATGCGCCCTCAGCACGTCCAGCTTTCGTCTGTACTGTTCGACGCCCATTCCAAGCTCACATCGGTCGGCGTGCTTCGCAACTACGCCCAGCGTCAGCTTCTCGCCCGCGCCCCCGATCAGAATCGGCGGGTAGGGTTTCTGGACCGGCTTCGGCGCACAGAATGCGTTCTTCAAGTGATAGTAGCGTCCGTCAAAGGTTACGTTGTCCTCGGCCCAGAGCCGCTTGATTAGGGTAACTGCTTCCTCGAGCATTCGAATCCGAGCGGCGGCGCTGGGGAAAGTGTAGCCGTAGCCTCGAAACTCGGCCTCGTACCATCCCGCTCCGATCCCGAACTCCAGTCTGCCGTTTGAGAGGGCGTCGACCGTGGACGCGATCTTTGCGAGTAGGGAGGGCTGGCGATACATGTTGCATGTGACCAGTTGTCCGAGTCTCAGTTTCTCAGTGCCTTCCGCTAGCGCGCTCAGGGTTGCCCAGCGCTCCCACACCGGCTGCTTCTCAGGTTCCTTCACGTCGATAGGGTGGAAGTGATCGTAGAGGAACCCGGAATCGTATCCTAGCTCCTCGTACAGTTTCGCGACGGCTCTGGCTTGGCGGTACTGTTCGCCCGGATTATCTGTGCGTGATAGATCGCCGATCCATCCTTGAGGTATGAACCCGCCGATCTTGATCATGACCAGACCAGAGATGAATCCCAGCTGAGCCTAAAAAGGCGCGCAGGTGGTTTCCCCTTCGGCAGTTGCAGATCCCGAGAAAACGGAACCGAGGAAGAACACTGGCAAACTAGGAAAGCAGGCACTCATTCATTATGTCCGAGACACCTGCTTCCGGTGTGCGTTTCTCGCGAAGACGAGTGCAGCCTTTCACGAATGCTGGGTTACGCAACCTTCTGTCCGCAGTTTGTGCAGAACAAGGCCCCGGCGGTCAAAGCGGCGCCGCACTGAGTGCAGGAGCGTTGGCCTTGCGTCTGAGCAGGTCTATAGTCCAGCATGATCTCTTCAAACTTCCAGCCGTTTGCCTCAACCAGATCCTTTACCGGATCACGGATCTTCATGACGTCGAAGTCGTAGTCGTAGACCCTGCCGAAACTGGTTGGGTCGGCGGGCTTCTTGAAGCCGAAGGCCACGCCTTTCTCCTTCTTGAAGAGAACCTTGCCCTTGAATGCGCTCTTTTCGAAACTCAGCTTCGGCGCCAGTAGAACGCCCGCGCTGGCCTCTTGTTCCTTGATGATCTCCCTGTATCTTACTATGCGTTCCGGTTCGACGAGCCACATCTTGGCCGTGTATAGTTTTGTAACCTTCTCTTTGGAGGCTATGCCGTAGTATTTTGCGTCCACGATCGTGTGCTCGAGATAGAGGTCACAGTCCTCGCCTGGCCGGACCTTGAAAAGTTGGCTTGACGCGCCAAGATCGAGCAGTTTCTGTCGGAGATCTACAGACAACGCGGGACACCAGCGCTCGTAGAGAGGCGGAGAAGAATTAAGTTCTTGCGGACTCGGGTCCAATTCGCCCCTCATCCACATGAAAATTCTGCCATGTCTCCGACTAGATTGGACGGAGCACTACAAAGAGGCCGAACATCTCCCATATGGCTCCGAGCGCTAAGAGTATGATGACGATCACGAAGATTCTCGCGGCGTCCTTCCATGCCATCTTGAAAGCCGCCCACCTGCTTTGGATGCCATACCTTCTGGGCAAGATTGGGGCGAGTGCGATGTTGATTCCGGCAGCTCCCGAGAAGACGTAGGCACCTAGCTCAAGGATCATAGTTCCAAGTCCAAGGGCAAGGCCTACCGGCGACACGCTGAGGACTTCGGGGTAGGTGACACCGATCACGAAACCCCTAAGCGAGGTGACCGCAACAATGCCGAACACACCGAGTAGAGGCACTATTCCCGGCAACGTCGTTGTCAGGAACGCTCCCACCGCCAGGTTGAGCAGGAACGTCATCAGAATCGCGTTAACTAGTTCTCCTCCCTGGAGAGACTGGATTATCGATGTGAAAGGCTGCTCCGTGAGAACGGCTTCTTTGAGTGCTTGACCAGTCTCAACAGCGATCGTGGAATTGGTGCTGATCAAATACCAACCAGCAAGATACGAACCCACATACAACAGAGCCACGAAAACAAGTAGCGGCTTCATTCTTCTGGCCGCTTGCGCGGCTTCGGACAGAATCCCCAAGTCTTCACTGACCTCGCTGGCAAGTCTCCATTTTGAACGTAATAAGAGATACTTTCGGCATCGCCTCAAGCAAGCTCCGACTCATCCATAGACGCAATCGACGCGGGTGGCTTGAACGCGGACACAGCAGCAGGTCCCGTATCGGAAATGCTATAGGAGAACAAGGCTGTCAGGCTTGGATGAAGCGGCCTTGAAAGCGTGTGTATTGATCAAGGTTAGGCCGGGGCATCATCGTCGGGTGGCCGAGAATATTGGTACGTTTCTAGGAGTCAGGGAAGCGTTTGCGGTCATGGGTACCGCGGATGTGGTCGCCAAGGTTGAAGTGAAGGATCTGAAAGCGTTGACCGCTCTTGGAACTAAGATTGGGAACCTGCAAGATGTCGTAATCACCGAAACGCTAGTTGCTGCAGAGGCCTGAGCTATGGTTCGAGGTGTAATGCTGATACGGAGCGGAGGCAGGGTACCGAGGGCTGTCAGTCTCGCTCGGGAACTCAAGCGTATGCCATCAGTTTCCGATGCATATGCTGTCTTCGGCAGATTCGATGTCGTCGCTTTCTTCCACAGCAGGGATGTCAGGGAACTCTTCAAAGCTGTTTCGAAGGCCACGAAGCTTACGGGAATAATGAGTACGGAGACTCTCGTCGAGATTCAAGGGAGCGAAGGGTCAAACGACTACGGAAGGGGACCCTTCCAAAGCTAATGCGTAGCTGCGATCTGGCTGCTAGCTTCGTCATCGGTGCACGTGCGAGTCCTGCACCTTCAAGATAGCAACGGTCTCGGACCTCCTGGGACTCGCCGTTCTGGTCGTAATCGGACTTTTCCTAGTCAGCCTCGTTTCGTGATGTCGAAACCACTCATCTTCCAAAACTACCGATCTCAAGGAGGTTGAACAAACCATCCTCTCACTTCACATGCAGTCTTTAGAAGGCGCCACGAACTAGCTGTCTCCGCGCCTTTTCTTATAGTGCATGTGATCATTAGAATTCCTAGCTGGTGGTCGGGTTCGATGACGAACATTCAAGTTGGGATGGCACAGGTCAACCCTACAGTCGGTGACCTAGACGGCAATGCTGAGCTCGTCGAATCGTACATGAAGAAAGCAGAGGATCTAAAGGTAGACCTTCTCGTCTTCCCTGAAATGGTGATCACTGGCTATCCACCGCTGGATCTACTTCCTCCAAGAGAGATCCGAACCCCAGACGA
>CAYMZN010000017.1:23134-27261 GCA_964394935.1 uncultured Candidatus Bathyarchaeia archaeon
GAGCCCATCACCCTCACCATTTCTGGGAAGCCCCTCACGCTGGGAGTCTCGATCTGTGAAGATCTCTGGGACGAAGAACTTCGATATCCCCGCCATGTGGTTGCAGAACTCGCACGGGAAGGAGCACAACTCATCATCAATATCAACGCGTCGCCGTTCTATGCTGGCAAACGAGTCCTGAGGGAGAAGATCCTCAGATCCAAGGCCACAGCGCTGAAACGCCCACTCTTCTACGTGAACATGGTCGGCGGACAGGATGAACTCGTGTTTGACGGGGAAAGCCTTGCCATTGACAGTCAAGGGGAACTCATCGGAGTCGGGAGGCGCTTCAAAGAAGATCTCATTGTCGTGGACCTTAAGACCGAGTCCGGCACGGCAGCAGCGGTACTTCCACCACCATACGATAAGGATGACGCAATATTCTCGGCGCTCGTACTGGGCGTCCGCGACTACTTCAGGAAGACGGGATTCAAGAAAGCCGTCATCGGACTCAGTGGAGGCATCGACTCCTCACTCACAGCGGCGATAGGCGTTGAGGCTCTCGGTCCAAAGAATGTCGTCGGCACATACATGCCGTCCCGATATTCGAGCGATCATAGCAGACGCGACGCTGAAGCGCTCTCAAGGAACCTCGGCATCACGTACTTGGTCATCCCGATCGACGAGATCTTTGGAGCCTACGAGAAGACGCTTGAGCAGCCCTTCGAGGGACTGCCTACTGACGTGACCGAGGAGAACGTACAGGCAAGGATCCGGGGGAACATTCTGATGGCTATCTCCAACAAGTTCGGTTACCTCGTGCTGACGACGGGAAACAAGACTGAGCTAGCGCTGGGCTATTGCACGCTCTATGGGGACATGAGCGGCGGCCTCGCGGTAATCGGGGATGTCAGCAAGTCCGAAGTTTACGCACTAGCCGAGTATTACAACCGCCGTCGCGGATTCGAGGCGATACCTAAGAGCAGCATCCTGAAGATTCCGTCGGCGGAATTGAAACCTGACCAGTACGATCCATTCGACTACAATACTGTCTCGCCGTTGGTGGATGAGATAATAGAGAACCGACGATCCTTCAAAGAGCTCACTGAGATGGGCTACGGCGCGAAACTCGTGGATGACATCCTGAGCCGAGTAAGGTCCGCAGAGTACAAGCGTTGGCAGGCCGCGCCCGCCATAAAGATCTCACGAAAAGCATTCGGCATCGGCTGGCGAATGCCGATCGTCAACCATTTCCGAGAAGAACTCTGACTCCTCTTCTCACGTAACTGTTCTACGTTCCCGTCCTTGCTTAGGAATTGGCAACCTATATTGGGCCCCTCAGAGATCAAATTGCAGAGAGTGGGTTGAACGTGGCCAATTCAATCGAGAACTTGAAGAATGCCTTTGCCGGCGAATCGCAGGCGAACCGACGATACTTGGCGTTTGCTCGGAAGGCTGAGCAAGATGGCTTCCCCCAAGTTGCCAAGCTCTTCAGAGCCGCTGCAGAAGCCGAGACGGTTCATGCCCTAAACCATCTCAGGATAATGAAAGAGATCAAGACGACAGTAGAGAACCTCGACGCGGCCATTTCAGGCGAGACTTTCGAATTCAAGAAGATGTACCCCGAATACCTCAGCATCGCCAGACAAGAACGAAAGAACGATGCGGCTTGGAGCTTTGACATGGCGAACAAAGTTGAGCAAGTACACGCTGGTCTCTTCACGAAAGCACTTGAAGCTTTGAGAAGCAAGAGGGAATTGCCGAAGACCGATTACTATGTCTGCAGTGTCTGCGGGTACACCCCCGAAGGCGGTCCACCGGAGAAATGTCCGATCTGCGGATCGCCAAAGGCAGCTTTCTTCAAGGCACCCTAGGCTCACAAGAAGACCACGATGATCTCATTCCTTTGGCAAGCCCCCTATTGACGGGACTGTGAATATCTCCAGAATCTTCGCATTATTCACCAGGTTCCTGACAAAATGTCGTATTGATTCACACTGGGAATCCGGAAAGGCTTATTTTCTGGCGGATTCGAGGTTTCCGTCGATCGACCATGCTGAAGTTATCCGTGAAGACAAGATTGGACCCATTGGAGGCGCTAGATCGTGCCAAGAAGTACTTCGAGGATACTGGACTCACACTCATCGAGACAATTGCCCACCTTCATGGCAAAGGAGGATTTACGGAAATCAGAGTCTCAGGCGGGAAGCTCGTAGGCAAGGCTGAATATGATTCCAAGGCGGTTTTGGACGAGCTGACGAGCAATGCGGAGGAGAAATTCGGCTTTGAGCCAGTCAGTCATTCGCTGCATTACCACACTTCTATCGGCTATGTCGATGTCCACGTTTCAAGCGAGAAACCGACCGAAGTCACACTTGAGACCATGGAATATGAACCTCAAGTCAAGGAGTTCGCAGGTAGCTTACCCAAGGCATAGCTCGTGGAGCACGTGACAGAGTCGCGTCTAACTAGCCAAGGGACGCATGCAAAGTATTGAGACCGCCGCGCCCCAGTTACAGTCCCAATATTGAGCCGGATGGAGACGGCTGGATTCGCGACCAGCCAAAGTCAGAATGTATGCGTCTCGCCAGAACCTCTAGGCTGCTTTTGGAATCTCACGGCCGCAGGCAAAACAGAACCTTGCACCTTGAGGATTTCTCTTCCCACACCTGATGCAAAACAGGCCCTTTCGCTCAGAGAATTCATCTCTCAGTTCCGCGAACGCCCTTTCAATCTCTTCTCCCGCCGTCTTGAGCGCGGCCTCTAATTCCCTCCCAGCGGTTTTCATGGCATTAGTGATTACGCTTCCAAGATCCACAACTTCCCTGTGTGTGGCTGTTCCGCATTTTGAGCAGAAGCTCGCGTCATCCGAGAGTTTCGTTCCACACTTGGCGCAGAATGGCATCGAATCGCCTACGAGATTGTCACGGGGGTCGGTGAGGACTGAGGAGGAGAACTAGTGCTCGCGCCACGATGGACACTCCTACCAGAATTATGAAGGCGCCGAGGAAGGAAAGCCGAGAGAGCAGGCCTTGGGATACCAAGCTCAGGATGTAACCGGCTCCAAACCAGAATATGATGCTCGAGAAGGTCTTCGCTTTCCCGTGAGTCGACGATCGCCTTGCAAACCTTAGACCAAGTATTCCGATCTGCACCACACCAAAGACGTAACAGAACCGTTCCGCCGCGGTATAGACCACTGGATGACTGCTCGAAGGCAGGGGCAACCAGAAGTTCCGGAAAACCTCGACGAGCTGAAAGTCGCGTAGGAAGGCCTCAACTTCTTGGGCGATATTTGGCGTGATGAGATAGATCACTGAAGCGACTATCAGGAAGGCGCCGAATGAGATCCAGCCAGTATCGTCTTCCCGATAAGGATCACGCCAGTGGCCGACAGGTGGCCGTGAAGTCATTCTACTCTCTCCTTTCCACCGCTATCGTGCATCTTGTCACTAGAGCGGCGATCGCGCCGAGCGCAGCGAGCCAGGGCGCCAGTATGGCTCCAACCACACCTGCCGTCGCTGGCACCTCAAAGAGCACCTTGCCTTGCTCATCTTTCACAATGATTCTCGTCACGTTTCCTTCGTGTAAAAGATCCTTGACCTTCTTGACTAGATCATCGGCGCTCAGCGAGAACTCTTCTGTAGACACTCTGCCGACACGTGATCCACACTTGAAGCAATACTCAGCGCCGGCTGGCAGATCGGTTCCACATTTCTCGCAATGTACCAAGAGTATCCCTCCATTGATTGTCTTAACTATGAGAGACGCACGAACTGTTCATTAGGGTTTGCCTGACAGAAAACGATCGGCTATGTGATTCACATATGGACCGTGATTCGCGCATAGATCGTGCATCCCCTCGGCACGTTGTAGGGAAGATGTTATATTCCATCTTGGTGTCCGTCAAGATTCAAGGAAACGTGATGCGAGTTTGGTTTACTGTGTCAGGTGCGGCGCAAAGAATCCTGACGACGCTGCCACATGCGCGCAGTGTGGAAAACCGGTCATGGGCGTTGAGAGAGGAAGGACCCGACGAGAGGAGGAGATGTGCTTCGGCATGCCGTCCCATTGGGGCGGTGTCCTAGTCGGGATATTCATAGTCATCCTGGGACTGATGCTGTTCTACCAGCAGTTCGCGCGCGTAA
>CAYMZN010000018.1:0-25013 GCA_964394935.1 uncultured Candidatus Bathyarchaeia archaeon
CGTCGTTCGCGCTCACGGAGAGATCGGAGCAAACCCGAAGTGAGATCATCGCGGGAGAAGGAAAGAGTCGCGGTCTCTTCCCTTGTCGTAGCGGTAGCGCTGACCTCGCTGAAGGCAATCGTTGGCGTCCTCACTAACAGCCTGGGAATAATCTCCGAGGCGTTGCACTCGGGTCTCGACTTGGTGGCTGCAGCTACAACCGTCTATGCGGTAAGGACCTCCAGCAAACCTCCGGACGAGGATCATCTCTATGGCCACGGAAAATATGAAAGCTTCTCGGCATTGGTGGAGACACTGCTTCTACTCGCGACTTGCGCTTGGATAACTTACGAAGCGATACAGCGCTTGTTCTTCAGAGAAGCACATGTGGAAGCAAGCTTGGCCGGCTTCACGGTCATGATCATTTCGATCATGCTAGACTTTTCGAGGTCTCGTGCTTTGTACCGAGTTGCGAAAAAGTACCGCAGCCAAGCCCTCGAAGCCGATGCTCTTCACTTCAGCACTGATATCTTGAGTTCTCTCACGGTCATTGTCGGGCTTCTCTTTGTAACTCTCGGCTACCGTGTGGCAGATCCACTAGCAGCCTTGGGCGTAGTCGTGGTCGTGATTGTGCTGAGCTTGCGGCTCGCCAGAAGAACAGTACTCGTACTCTTAGACAGGGCTCCCGAGGGGCTGGCTGAAACTATCCGCGCGGAAGTCTCAAGAATCCCGGGGGTTCAATCGTGCGGTCGGGTGAGGGTGAGGCCATCAGGGACACAGACCTTCGTTGACTTGGAGGTTTTGGTCGACCACTCAACGAGTTTTGAGAGGGTAAACGCGATTGCAGTCGAAGTCGAGCGGGCCATCCGGAAACTTGAACCCAACAGCGACATTGTAGTAAAGACTCAGCCTGTAGCGAAACCGGAGACTGGATTGGCGGAGAAGGTCAGGAAGCTTGCGATTCAAATTCAGGGGATAAGGGGGCTTCACAACATCGAGGTTCATGATGCGGACGATGGTCTTCACGTTGAGATGCATCTTGAGGCCGATCCGGATGCTACCTTGCAAACCGCCCATGGAATTGCAAGCAAACTCGAGTCAGCGATCAAAACGAACATTCGAGAGGTTGCGGAGGTCGTGACACACATAGAATCGGCGGAAGAGATGCCCCTGACCAGTGCGGATGTGACATTGGAATCTCAACGGATTTTAAGTGCTATTAGGCAGGCAGCTTCAGGAGTGCCTGGTATAAGGAGTTGCCGCGACATTGCAGTTCACAGCACTGAAGACGGGCTTCATCTGACTGTCACGTGTGTTCTCGATGCGAGTCTGGCAGTTTCTGAGGCTCACGAAATCTCCACACGAATTGAGGAGGTTTTGCGCATGCAGATAGAGGGGGCCTCAAGAGTCTTGGTCCATATAGAGCCGGACTTGCAGCCAACGCGAAGCTAGACTTTTACTCCGATTGGTTTTTCCAAGACTTCCTTGAAACTCGTGGATCTTCCGCCGACGACTTTCAGTTTGGCCTCGATCTCATCTTTGCTGACTTCGATTGTGTTGTATGAATTGTGGAAGAATCCTCTCAGACGCTCGGAGGAGACGCTTCCCGCGTGGAGTATCGTGAGATTCCGAACGTTCCACATCCAAGGTCTATGTCTGTGCCCGCCAAGGACAAGCTCGGCGTTGGATCTGATGAGAGCTCGTAGGGTATCGCCTGCGTCTACGATAGGAATAGTATCGGGTCCAGTGTCGGGGACTTGAACCAGGTGATGGTGCATGATGACGACCCTGCGCTTTCGCCTGTATCTCTTAAGGTTCTGTTGGAGCCAAACGACCTGACGGTGCCCTATCTCTCCTTCGTCCCTCTCTGGTCTAGCTGTGCCTACGACGATTATCGCGATGTCAGCGATCGTCATTGTTCTTCTGAATCTGAAGGCCTGCTTGAAGAGCAGGTATCCAGTAGAGCGGTAGTCATGATTTCCACTCGTCACGACCAAGTTCTTGCAGTCCAGGCTATCCAGCCTTCTCTTGGCCTCACGATACTGGGCCAAGAGGCCGTTATCTGTTAGATCTCCCGTGACCACAATCACGTCGGGGTCGAGTGAATTGATCTCCCGAGCAGCCTGCTCGAAGACTGGCGGCTGAAACTCACGCCCGCAGTGCAGGTCCGATATGTGAGCTATCAGCAAATCGCATCGACTCTACTGCGCAGAACGGGAGCGGTCGCTGCCACAATAGTGTAGTCGAAAACACTACCTCAACCACAAACAAATGAGCTAGCCGCCTCGCGTTTCCGGCAAGTCGGCACGCTCCCTCAGCCGCTCATGTAGGCCTTTCTCTTCAAAACTTGAAGCTCGCTCCAGAGCTTCGGCGAGCGCGGCCTTTGGGAGGAGGATACTCATGTGCTTCTTCTCGTCGCCAGAGTCATTCCGAAGTCTCAGCATTATCCAATATTCCTTTGATTCCTTCTCAACGCAAAGATCAATCCTAGCCTGCCAAATGTCAGAGGACACGTCGGAACCTCCCAGAACCACTGCCCAAGTACGGTAAGGGCCGCACACTTAAGAGAATCCATCTGAGGCGGAGCAAGGCCTGCGAACGGAGGCAGGTCTGGACAAAGAAATGGTGGAGGGGATCGTGACTCCGGGGAAGCTAGGGAGTCACGATCCACGCGGGTCGATGTCGGGCTGGGCTGATTCTTCCTCGTTGCTTCGAAGTTGCATCGATCATCGGGGTCCTCGCCAGAGCCAAGCGGTCATGGTGGGAAAATTGTACGTCAATGAGGTTGGTGTTCCAGCGCGCTTTCGCAGTGCGACTGGCACGAGATCGCTGATTCGAGTACCGCCAGACTCGAATCGGTCGCGAGTTCCAGGACAGCTAGTTTCAGTTGTCACCCTACAGCAAGTGGGAGAAACTATTGGCGCGATTCTTGACGAGTCGAAAGAAGGGCTTCGGTCGGGTCTGGTGGTATGACTGACATAGTCCACTAGTGTCCAGTCTTTATGCTCCTTGAAGTTCAGGCCGAGCCTGCTGTAGAAATTCTTGGCGATCAGCTTCTCCATGACCTTGGCGCTCGTGCCAAGCAATTCTCGGAGCGCCCTCTGGAAGCTCTCAAGCTTCTCGGGGATCTCCTCAGGTCCAATGCCGTAGCTTGACCGGATACGATTGTAGATGACTTGCCTCGGAATCTCGCCAAGTGCCAGTAGCCCGTAGTGAACAGCCTGAACTAGCGTCGGTCGCATGTTGTGCGCCATTGCTGCACCTGCGGTCAATGCTGAAGTGTTTGTGTAATTCACGATTTTTCCCCGATTCAACCGGCATGGGCTTCGGTATATTAGTGTTCCGCTATCGGTACATAGCCGTCACATGCGCCATACGGTCTGAGGCCTCACGACGCAGGGTCCCGCGCTAGAATCCAGACTACACGTTCGATTCTCTACTTCCTCTCTTCCAGGGTCTTGCCGCATTTTTGGCAGAATTTGGCATCAATCAGATTCTTGTGCTTGCAGACTGGGCAGGTCTTCATTGGGACGGATTCCAGGGACCCTGAGGCTTTTATGAAGACCACGTCTCCGATCTTCTCAACCTGGTCAAAGGGCAGGTAGGATTCCTCCTCTCTGCCTGTCTCAACGACTATCGCCAGTTTACCCTCATTGGACCAGGCAAGATCCTTTACTGTCCCTACCTTCTTCGCCTCGCCGTCGATTATCTCCTTCCCTAGGACTTCTTCTCGGCGACGCCACTTGACCATGAAACTCTCTCCGAACACGGATGTGGAATCAGTAACGATATTTAGCGTTGTCGCGTGCTTCTTGCGCGGACGGCTGCGCTGACTTTGGCTCGTATTCGCTCGTCTTTGCCTTCTCAATGGGTCATGCCTCGTCCTGTTTCATCTCTTGCGGCAGGATCACGGGCTATTTGAGCACGGCGGGTTTGGTGTCCATCTCGGTTTCAAGGTTGAAATTGGCGCACAAACAACTCAGATATGTGCGGGAGAAGGTGCGTATGGCAAAGGCTCTTGCCATCGTCGTCGCCCTAAGCAAGGGGCAAGCAGCCATCGACTTAGGTCGCAACATGCATCTGATTGATAGTTCTCTAGGAGTCTCCTTGAGAGACGAGGGGCTTTGTATCCCGCTGCTACGTCGACCCGATGAGTCAGAATCAAAGCATCTGTCGCTTGCCTTGGGCCCCTTCAGGATTGAGGAGCGAGAGTTCGTCGAAAGGGGGCCAACGCATCGAACCCTGATCGAGGCGCTCGAGAACCGGCTGCCTCCTCATTTGCTTACGGTTGTTCCCAAATCGCTCGATATCATCGGCCACATTGCAGTCGTTGAGCTGCCGAGTGAGCTTGCTCCATACGAGGAATTGGTCGGCAATGCCATCTTAGAGACTTCCCCGAGCGTCCGGACGGTGATGGCGAAGGCCGGTATCTTCTCATCTGACTACAGGGTCAGAGAGCTGAGATTGATTGCGGGCGATGATAACCCTGTGACACGCTACAAAGAACATGGATGCACGTTCGAGCTAGATGTCAGAACTGTGTTCTTTAGCCCCCGGCTCAGCCATGAACGTTTGCGTGTTGCCTCGCAGGTTCAGCCCGGCGAAACTGTGGTCGACATGTTCGCCGGCGTAGGACCGTATTCAATCCTGATAGCCAAGACGCAGCCTGAGTCCATGGTGTACGCTATCGAGCTGAGCCCTTCCGCGTTCAAGTTCCTGGTATCGAACATACTCACCAATAGGGTTCTCACAAATGTCAAGCCTATGATGGGAGACTCTCGAGAGGTCATCAGATCTAGTCTCCTCAGAACAGCCGACAGAGTAATCATGAATCTTCCAGGCAAAGCCTCGGACTTCGTTGATGTAGCGTGCTCAAGCCTCAAGGAAAAAGGAGGCGTCATCCACTTCTACTCATTCGAATCCGCCACGAATCCTAAGGAAGCTGCTTCGGCAAAGTTCAAGGAGCGCATAGAGGCATCAGGCCGAAAGATGGAATCGATCTTGGCGACGAGAGTTGTAAAAGCAATCGCTCCGTATCGAGTTCAAGTTGCAGTAGATGCTCTCGTGAGCTAGAAACAGCTACGCGTCTTGGAGTTCGGCGGTGATCTCAATCGTGATCCTTGAGGACGGATCACGAAGAGCCTTGATGAACTCACGGCTCAGATCCGAAGCTGACCTGTCGGCCCTAACCATGAAGGTTCTAGTGCAGACACAGTTGCTCTTGCGCGCAACCAGGTCAGTAGGGTGAGTCAACATGAGTCGGCTATCTCCTCGCCCAGTGATAGTCTCGCTTTTGTGTCCCACCTTGATTGTGAGTGTCACATGCGTGCTGTTGTTCTTCATCAGTTTCGAGAATTCCCGCGAAAGATCAGCTGCTCCTTTCGAGGCACCAGTGGCAACTATGCAGTCTCCCCTCTCCGTGAGATGCGTCTGCTTCGTGATTTCAAGCGTCGTCCTGTGATTTGCCCTTATCTTGGGATGTCCTGACGCCTGGAGCAGCTCAACCATTCGCATGTGCGCTTCGCTTCTTGCAGGTGACACGATGGATTCTAAGGCTTTTATCGACGCCCACTGTAGCCGCTATGTGGATCGGGCGCCAGGTTTGATGGACTTCTCTGAGAAGCGGAGAAGAGTTGTCGAAGCGCTCCGATCCGAAGGGATCCTACACGACAGTCGTATCGTCCGAGCAATGTTGACAGTCCCGCGCGAGTTATTCCTTCGACCGGAGGAGATGCCCTACGCCCATGTCGATTCACCGCTCCCTATTGGATGTGGACAGACAACAAGCGCTCTGCACATGACTGCGATGTTCTGCGAATATGCGGAGATGAAGGTTGGTCAGAAGGTACTCGAGGTGGGTGGCGGCTGCGGGTATATGAGCTGTGTCTACGCTGAAGTCGTCGCTCCCACTGATCAACCGGAAGCGAAGTGGGGGCACGTCTGGACGGTAGAGATAATCAAGGACCTGGCGGAGTTCGCCAGAGTGAACGTGGAGAAGGCGGGGTACGCGAAGAGGGTCACTGTAATTCACGGAGATGCGTCCGTCGGTCTCTCAGAGCATGCTCCCTATGACGTGATAATCGTAACGAGCGCGGCGCCAGATATTCCTGCCCCACTAACTGAGCAGCTCGGGCCCGGTGGCATACTACTGGTGCCGGTAGGAACACCGCACTTTTTCCAAGAACTGTTTCGTGTCAGGAAGTCTGACGACGGAAGCATAAGCCGGGAAAACCTAGGTGGAGTCGCCTTTGTTCCACTGAAAGGAAAACTCGGGTGGAAGTGATGCAACAAAGGCGCGGCACTCTCATGCAGAACCACGCAGCTCGGTTCAGGTGAGAGACGTTGACTTCCAAGGAGTTTGCCTCAGCTTTGCGCGGCAAGACGCTCATCAGGAATCAAATTTGGAGGCTGCTTGAAGAACGGAACATTGCGAGTTTTCCTCGTCCGGTCTTTCACCGCATCCCTAACTTTCTTGGCGCGGAAGAAGCTGGCAGGAAGGTCGCGGCCATGAAGGAATTTCAGGATGCAGAGACAGTGAAGGTGAACCCTGACTCTCCGCAAAGACAGGTCAGGTTCGAGGTGCTATCACATGGAAAGCTTCTCCTCATGCCTACCCCGCGGCTTCGGAACGGCTTCATTCTTCTGGATGAAACCGTGCCGAGAGATCGGCTCAGATTTGCGTCAAGCATTCGTGGCGCATTCATGCTTGGAAAGAAGACTCGGCTCGGCAAGCTTCCTCCCATCGATCTAGCGGTCGTCGGCTCAGTTGCGGTCGCGAAGGACGGAGGCAGGATAGGAAAGGGTGAGGGATACAGTGAAATGGAGTACGCAATTCTGCGCGAACTGCAGCTAGTTAGCCGCTCAACTCTAATAGTAACGACTGTACATGATTCACAGATTGTTGAGTCCGTTCCCCTTGAAGACCACGATCTCTCCGTTGACTACATAGTGACTCCGACACGCGTGCTACCGATCGGCTCTAGGAGACCTCGACCCACTGGCATCATCTGGAGTAAAATCACTCCCGAGATGATTGAGAGAATGCCGGTGCTCCGAGAGGTCAGGGAAAGACAGGCCGCTAGCCGAAATACCGCTCAAGTGTAGGTTTCGTAGTGGGCCTTGCCAGGCCTGCCTCCATCCTCTCGAGAGCCTTTCTCACACGGTCCTCACTGAAGTCCCGCTCTTTGCAGAGGAAATTCACGACCTCTTCCACGTTTGGCTTCTTCCAGGTGAGAGTGTAGTCGGACCTTACGTCCGGCTTCAGGAAGAACTCTCTGATCCTGTCAACGTTCTCTGGAAGATCAAGATCGGGAGTCCGATCTATGATCACTTTGAGGGTTCCGAACTCTTTCACCAATCTCAGTGCGGTCTTGGGACCGATTCCTTTGAGGCCATCGGGATTGTAGTCCGTTCCGATGAGTATGCCGACATCCACCAGTTGCTCACGTGTCAGACCTAGGTCTGCGAGGATTTCGTTGAGATCGACCACTTCGGGTTCAACCTCGACGTATGCTTGTCGCCTTGGGAGTTTCCTCTTTCCGGAGATCGTGAGGTTCCTAACCATGCGAGGCGCCCCAAACAGCAGCGAATCATGATCTTGCGATGCTGCGGCCCATACGTCACCTTTGGCAGCCATATGGGCTGCCTGCGCCTCGCCTTCTGAGGGTGCTTGTACCCAAGGGATTCCGAGACCTTCCAGTAGCCTCTTCGAGTCCTGGACCATGAGCTCCTTCAGGGTCGCTGTGGCCTGCGCGTACTTTCTAGCATCCTCGATTTTCCCGGCCTTCAGTGCGGTCTCATACTTCACGGCAGCCTCTTCCCTGACCTTTCTTCGGCGTTTGATCTCTATCTCTTTCAGTTCCGGAGGCTGACCGTCGAAAACATATGCGACTAGAATTCCCTTTTCGGCTAAGTTGGCCGTCCTGTAGAGGATGCCGCTGAGGTGACTCGTAACTCTCCCTTGTTTGTCCATCAGAGGCGTACCATCGGGCTGCCTGATTATGGCCAAGAACTGATAGAGTGTGTTGTACGCGTCGACAGCTAGGCTCTTACCTGACAGGTCGTCCAGTAGGATCTTGCGTTTCAGTAGAACGTCGCTGAGGTCTACTCCCAAAACAGTGGCCTCGATCCAAGTTTCCTTTGAACCCTGTAAAGGCTGTTACGAATACCCTCAATCTTGGAGGCGCGAAGGGCGTCAGTACATGATACCGGGGACTCGTATCGGAACGATTTCTCCAAACAGCTCGGGTAGGTAAACGTAGCTCGCGTCGGGGGGAATTCTGCCTCCAGCACTGAATGGAATGGCATTTCTCTTGAGTACCGTCAGCAGCGGTAAATAGTATGAGCCCGGTCTGGCGGCAAAATGCTGCAGTCGTTTGCGTGAGATCTCGACCTCTGAATCTAGTGCCCCATCTGCAAATCCCCGCACATGCCATTCCAATAGACCCGTCAGAGCCTTTGAGAGCCCAAATCTTTGTCCAAGCCTCCATTCCTGAAAAAGTGGATCCACAAAGCCAATTCGACGAAGTATCAAACCCAGCCGCGGAATCTGCTCGGGACTTATTCTCACAGCGTTTCTTGTATGCAGATTCATTACGCCGTCGCCTCTCTCTTCGACCAATAGCCTACGCTACATAGACGGTCTCTGTACACGGGCTCATTGGTCCAGAAACTGGTATGTCTACTCCCAAAATCCCCAGGCGTTATATCCTTCGTAGTTCCAGCAGCATGTACAGTACCATCGTCCGATCTGCGGAACCCAAACCATAGGGTTTCCGCACCAGTGTATCCTCGGGTTCGCCGGGAGAGGAGGATATGGCATGAACCAGTATCCGGGTCCGCAACATCCACAAGACATTGCTGTTTTCCCGGATCGCGATTACTCGATCACCAATTAAACCGTTTTGAGGACAAGAACATGCACACACAAGGGAGTATCCATCGACTGGGCTTGGAATCATCCAGCTCGACAGGAAGACGTAAACATCTTGACGATCGGCCCCCTCTGAATAGCCTGGAGAAGGTCATTTTCATCCGCCTCTCCCGCTTTAGAACACCCTGTCCCAATAGATTCAAGAGTCGTTAGGGCTGGTGACTGTTGAGTTCTGAACTACTCTGGGTCAATGATTTCCTCTCCACCGGAATAGGACGGGAGCAAGACGTTTTGAGAGATCTTAGGGTAGTTCGCGGGCCCTCCGCGGATCTTTGCATACGGTGTAGAGGCGGTAGAATGCTGTGCGGCAAGATCTCTTGCCCTCTCCTAGCCAAGGCTAGAGCAATAGCCAGTTATGGCAGCCTTGTTGCCTCCGAGCAGATAGACGGATCTACGCCGCCAGGTGTGTTCGTGGGCGGGTTCGGGTATCCTCATGTGCTTGTTGGTCCGATGGTACCTCCGTTCCACGGAGACACGACAGTGCTGGACACGCCTGAGTCCTGGCTGGGCAAGACGATCCAGGAGATCGTCGATATGCGATTTTCGCTCATAAGAGGCAAGACACGTGTCAACATCTTTGACGCGCAGGAACCGTTCGGAATCATCGACCGACTTCAAGAACTCACCTTGAGCCATAGCCCTGCTGAATCAGAAGCTCAATTTTCAAAGAAACCGGAGCGCGTTCTCGCGCTGAGCGATGAGGTCCAGCCGTTCGGCCCTTCCGCCCCACTTCGAAGTTTTCGGGCATGGGGGATCAAGGCTGACAGGCGAATAGAGAAGGCGTACTATGATCGAGATCTGAGGGCCGCTGACGCAATAGTCCTCTTGCATGAAGATGGCGTCTTGGTCACGCGCATACAGAGAGCTTTCAGCATGGGCATGCTTGGAGTGGGATCGAGAAGGAGGCTCGTTCCGACACGCTGGAGCATAACCGCAGTTGACAGCGTAGTCTCAGAGCGGCTGCTTGAAGAAATCAAGCATTTCCCAACGATCGACGACTTCCGAGTCCACACATTCCGATACATTGACAACACATACGTCGTGATGCTAATGCCTGAGAACTGGTGCTACGAGTCAATAGAAGCCTGGTTCCCAGGGACAGCGTGGAACGAAGGTGGAGACTATCCAGCGATGATGGGTGACTATGAAGGGTATCACGGCAGGACAACGTACGCAAGCATCGGTGGATGCTACTACGCTTGCCGGCTTGCAATCGCAGAGCATCTCCTCAAGCAGAGGAGACAGGGCGCTGCCCTAGTTCTAAGAGAGATTCACCCGGGCTATATCCTCCCAGTTGGAGTTTGGAACGTGAGAGAGAGTGTGCGAGCGGCTCTCTCTAAGAGTCCGGCGGGATTTGACAACTTTCACTCAGCACTAGACTTCGCTATGGCACAGCTCAGTATCCGACGTAAGGCGTGGTTGCAAAGTAGCCACATCTTCAGGGAAGCTTTCTTCCAGAGAAGAATGAGCAACTACTTTGGCGCTGGGTAGTTGGCTGAGCAGGGGATTACTGTTGTATCTCCTCGGCGTGTGGAGTCTCTTCCTCTTTACCGTAGTTCTTGACGTATTCTCTCTTTAGCGCGCCGGCGATGCTCAGGTTCACGATCGTGTTCGTGCTCGCCTCGCCAGCGAGTCTCCCAAGGTCGCCCTTGAATTGTCGCCACTTGAGATGAGTGCGCCCGCTCTTCGAGTTGTATATGATGCCAAGAACGTTTGAGACTCGCGTGAATTTTATGTCTCTGATCTGCTCGAGGCTCTCCTTGTCTTCAGCCTCAACATACATCGTGCCCTGATCCGAGGCTCTCTCGGGGAAGACGTTCTCGTCGCCGACAAACTCGTCAGGAATGAATGAATCGCAAGTGCTTACGATCATGAACCGTCTGAAGCTACCTAGATCGCAGACGGTGTCGATTCTCAAACGCGCTACCCACTCTCTTGAGCGCGAGCTGGGTTGCCCAGTGATAGGAACCTGCAAGTGGGCGAAATGAATCTGTCGGTTCGACAAGATCATGAGAATCGCGGCAATTCGTTGAAGCCAGAGTCACCGAGTCTCTGTGAAGTCTTCCAGCCGCAGCGAGCAACGGATAAATAAACCTCGGGCGTTCCCCTGTTGGAAAAGAGGGCGTTGGGAGTGAGCGAAACCAAGACAGTGCGAATGCCAATCTGCACTTGGTGTTCGAGAACGATAATGCCTGGAGAAGGGGCCGTACGCTTTCCATGTCCAAACTGCGGCGAGGTCACAATATGGCGCTGCGAGAAGTGCAGGACCTTCGGAAGACCCTACAAGTGTGCAAAGTGCGGCTTCACAGGCCCTTAGGAGCGACTGCAATTGGCAAAGGTGGTTGCACAAATCAAGATCTTCCCCACCGAAACCACGGTCGACCTCGGAGAACTGAGAAAGAAGATCGAGAATGCGCTTCCACCTCAGACGTCCGTTGCACGGTTCGACGAGGAGCCCATAGCATTTGGATTGGTGGCATTGATTGCAAGGGTCGTCATGCCGGAGGAAGAAGGAAGAATGGAGAAGGTCGAAGAGGCCCTAAAATCTGTTGAGAACGTAGGCGAGATTCAGGTCGTCAACGTGTGGCGAACCTGAGGCGTGTTACTAGAAGTAACACTTAAATGCATGAGCCGTTACCCATAGTAACAGATTCCGGGACCTGGGCGCAATTGAAGGCCCAGCCCCGAAGACGATCACGATCAAAGGAATGGAGACAGATGGTAGGTAAGGACATACAGTTGAGGGTTGCCGATGCACGGCAGAGGGATGTCGGGCACGGCAAGGTTAGGATAGACAACGACACAATGCAGAAACTAGGGATCACCGCGGGCGACTTCGTTGAGATCCAAGGCAAGAAGATGACGGTCGCCGTTGCATGGCCCGCATACGCAGAGGATCAGGGTGAAGAAATCGTGCGAATGGACGGTCTCATTCGAAGGAACGCCGGGGTGGCGCTCAATGAATACGTCGCACTCAAGAAGGCCGACGTGAAAGAGGCGCAGGCTATAATCTTCGCCCCCACTGACGTTAGGCTGAGCGTCGACGAAGAATTCGTCAGTTTCGTCAAGCGCAGATTCATGGACATGCCTTTCGTAGAAGGCGACATGACGCTTCTCTCGATCTTCGGCAGCGCTGTCCCGCTCGTCGTCACTAGAACGAGACCCCACGGCCCTGTAAAGATCCTCGAAACGAGTCACGTTCAGGTTCTGAGCGAGCCAACACCTGAGAAGAAGGGCATCTCGATGGTTACGTACGAGGACATCGGAGGCCTCCACGAAGAGATTCAACGCATCAGGGAGATGGTCGAGCTGCCGCTCCGACACCCTGAACTGTTCCAGAGGCTCGGAATCGAACCTCCGAGAGGGGTCTTCCTCTACGGCCCTCCAGGATGCGGAAAGACCCTGTTGGCGAAAGCCGTCGCCAACGAATCTGACGCAAACTTCTACGTGATCTCCGGGCCAGAGATAATGTCGAAGTTCTACGGCGAATCAGAAGCCAGACTTAGAGAGATCTTCCAGAAAGCCCAGGAGACAGCACCGAGCATAGTCTTCATCGATGAGATGGACGCGATCGCTCCGAAGCGTGAAGAAGTTACCGGTGAGGTCGAAAGACGTGTAGTCGCTCAGCTTCTATCACTCATGGATGGGATGGGGACTAGAGGCAACATCATAGTCATCGGCGCGACCAACAGGCCTAACGCGATCGACCCCGCGCTCAGACGACCTGGAAGATTTGATCGAGAGATCGAGATCGGCGTCCCCGACAAGCGGGGTCGCTACGAGATCGTTCAAATCCACACTAGGAACATGCCGCTTGCTGAAGATGTTGATCTCAAACGTCTCTCAGACATCACCCACGGCTACACAGGAGCTGACATCTCTTCGCTCTCAAGGGAGGCTGCGATGAAAGCGCTCCGACGGTACATGCCGGAGATTAACCTCGAAGAAGAGCGAGTCCCGCCTGAAATATTGGAGAAGATGGTTGTGAGCGAGGACGACTTCCTCTCTGCCTATAGAGAGATTACGCCGACCGCAATGAGGGAAGTCTACGTTGAGGTCCCTTCGGTGCGCTGGAATGAGGTGGGTGGACTCGACGAGGTGAAGAGTGAGCTGATCGAATCGGTCGAGTGGCCTCTGAAGAAGCCGGAGGCCTTCAAGAAGATGGGCATCACGCCTCCAAGAGGCATACTACTCTTCGGTCCGCCAGGGTGTGGTAAGACTCTGCTTGCAAGAGCCGTCGCCACCGAAGGGGAAGCGAACTTCATCTCGGTGAAGGGTCCAGAGATCTTCTCCAAGTGGGTTGGCGAGTCCGAGAAAGCAATCAGAGAGATATTCAGGAAAGGAAGGACCGCCGCGCCGGCAATAATCTTCTTCGACGAGCTCGATGCAATCGTTCCGAGAAGGGGATTAGGGTATGCTGACTCGGGAGCGAGCGAACGAGTAATCAGCCAGCTCCTCACAGAACTCGACGGCATAGAATCACTCCAAAACGTGGTAGTGATCGCTGCGACGAACAGGCCGGACATCCTCGATCCAGCGGTCCTTCGACCTGGCAGGTTCGACCGTCTGATCTATGTGCCAGCCCCAGACTCCAGATCCGTCAAGGAAATCTTCAAGATTCACACCCGAAATATGCCGCTTTCAAAGGATGTTGACCTCGACCAGCTGTCCCGCATGGCGGTCGGGTACTCCGGTGCAGACGTGGAGGCGCTCTGTAGAGAGGCGGGGATGAACGCGCTTCGCCAGGATGCGCATGCAAACGAGGTCAGGCTTGACGACTTCAGAATGGCGCTGGATAAGATCAAACCGAGCATCACAGCCGACATGGACACGTGGTATCAGAACTTCTCCAAGCGCTTCAGAAGGGAGAGAGCCGCCGCGCCTACGGCGATCGTTTAGGGGATCCGCGGGAAAGCTAGATGAACAAGGTCTGGGGGCCCCGTCCCCTCAACCTGGCGGTCGTTGAAACCCTCCAGCGTAAAGGGCCGCTCACCGACGATGATCTGCTGGACGAGGTCAAAGACATCTACGGCGAGCTGAGCTTCCGCGAACTCAACAGCGCCCTCCTCAGGCTCGAACTCAACGGTCAGGTCAGGGTCACACGCCTCATGAAAGGGAAGAGGCGAGTAGAGCTGGTGCCGGTCAAGCAGGCGTAGTTGGGCATACTAAACAAGCGTTCATGAGCCTTATCTACCCGAATCAGCCTCGGAACCAACGTCCAGGTTTCTCTCCCGAGCGAGGAGGCTGCACCTCACCGAGGCATGCATATTCCGTGAAATCTACCACTGACATCATTGTTGTCGGCTGCGGCGTAGCCGGGGCCACGGTAGCTGAAACTGCAACTTCCATGGGGTCCAAAGTTATTGTCCTTGAAGAACACGATCGAGTGGGGGTCCCGTCGCACTGCTCTGGCCACGTAGGCATCAAGAGCATGAAGCGCCTTGGCGTTCCGTTGTCAGATAATATTATCAAGAACCAAATTCGGGGGGCGATCTTCCATTCGCCGTCAGGGCAAGTCCTCCGACTTGAGCGTCGGACTCCGATCACGTGGGTTCTCGATCGCCGTGCCTTCGATGAGCATCTAGCAGCTAGAGCCGAAAGAGAGGGAGCAGAAATCCTGCTCAATTGTCGAGCAGCCTCAGCGCACAAATCTGAGTCTGGACCGGTCCAAGTGCGAGTCTCAACCGACAGCGGATCCAAGACGATCAACTGCAGAGTCCTGGTCGACTGCGAAGGGGTCGCGCCTAGACTGGTACCCCAGCGACCTCTCACTAAACGTCGCAACTTGATGTGGGTCAACTCTGCTCAGGTTCACGCCGACCATGTGAGTGACTTGGATTACGACATGGTCGAAGTCTACTTGGGATCGAAATATGCCCCTGGGTTCTTTGCGTGGATAATACCGTGGCGAGATGGGTCTGCCAAGGTCGGTTTGGCTGCGCGTGAAGGAAACGTGCGCGCTCTCCTCGAGCGATTCATGAAGAAACATCCAGATGCATCACGAAAACTGCAGAGTGTTTCAGGACATGACGCATCTTTCCATCCGATACCTCTCGGAGGGCCGATCGTGAAGACATTCTACCCTGGAATGTTGGTTTCGGGTGACTCCGCGCAGCAGGTGAAGCCCACGACCGGAGGAGGAATCGTGTTCAGCCTCATCTGCGGAAAAATAGCAGGCGAGGTCGCACACCAAGCATCCACAGTGGGAGACTCTTCCGAGTCCTTCCTCTCAAACTACGAAAGACGATGGAAGGAGGAGATTGGCGGCGACCTCAGCGCGATGCGACGCATCAGGAGCATGCTCTTCAGGCTGCCAGATCGCCAGTTAGAGAAGATCTTTTCCGTCGCACGGATTCTCGACGTTGCGACCATTCTGAGCAGCGCTGATGACATAGACAGGCAGGGCAGAACCCTAGCCCGGCTGGCGCTCGATCCCAGGTTGACAATTAGCCTACTCTACTCTACAATCCTTTCGCTTCCATTCATCGCAGATTCTGAACAAGTCCGCCCCAAGCGATCAAACGCGTAGGTCTGCATTCACAACAGATCTGCCCGTAAGAATAGGACAGTACATCTGTTATGGTCTCGCACAAATAGCGGCGCATGTGCTTCAAGCGACCGCGCGCGCTAGCGATGTGGTCCCTCTAAATAGCACGCCGCTGCGACGTAATGAAGTCGTCCGACTGCCTACTTAGACTCCCAATGACTTGATGAATTCATCCTCCGACCCTTGATAGGAGGCGTTGGGTCGATGCGCTGGCGTTGCCGAAAGAAATCGCTGCTAGGTCCGAAGATCAGCTAGTGAGTATTGAAGTGCACTTTTCTTCTTAGCAAAAGAATTACGTAGTTGTTGTCATCTATCTGCCGGAGAGTCGGCGAAAGGCTTCTGTCATAGCCGGGACCACTTTGTAGAGGTCTCCGACGATTCCGTAGTCGGTATATTCGAAGATGGGAGCCTTCGGGTCTGTGTTTACTGACACGACGATGCGCGCGTTTTGTATCCCCGTGATGTGCTGTATCTGGCCAGAGATGCCGCACGCGACGTAAAGTTTCGGCGCCACCTTCTGACCAGACAGTCCAACGTACTGATCTATTGGAAGCCACTTCAGGTCTTCAGCGATCGGGCGGGAGCAACCGACGACGCCATTAATTGTCTTCGCGAGCTCTTCGATGAGAGGGATGTCCTCCTTCTTCTTGAGTCCACGCCCAAACGAGACGATGACCTCAGCTTCGGTAATCCTGACACCCGCAAACTGCTTTGGTTTTCGCTCGAGCACTTTGACGGGAGATTCGCCTATCTTTGGTTGAACTCGGATGATTTCTCCAGTTCGACTTTCGTCCTTGCCAAGCGGTTGAAACACTCCTTTGGGAACTGTGAAGATCTGCGGCTTACGTCGGATGATCAGCGTCTCGGTCATGTTGCCTCCAAGTATCAGCCGGTCAGCAATCACCCATTTCTTCAGAATGTCAACGTCGAGTTTCGAGCATTCTGTACAACAGCCGGTCTTGAGGCGTTCCGCGAGTCTAGGAGCGAGTTCGAGCCCACTTCGAGTTGCCCCAATGAGAACCACGTCTGGCCGGTGAGTCTGAGCCATCTCGGCCAGCAGATCCACGTAGGGATGGACCTGAAAGGTCTTCAATGATGGCTCCTGAACGGCGTAGACTTTGTCCGCACCGTAGGCGATGAGGTCTTTGCTTGTTTCTGAGACATCTTCATCAGGTACGATGGCCGCCAGGGTTGTCCCGAGTTTTCCTGAGAGGTCGCGTCCCTTGGAGAGTAGCTCTCTAGCTGCCGCCGAGGATTCGGAGAAAATCCAGACTCCCTCATATTTCTCATCGTTTGTCAGGTGACCTTCACTACTCCCTCGCCTGCCAGGGTACTGGCAAGCTTTTCTGCGGCTTCCATGAGTTCACCCTGTATCACTATTCTCTTCCTTTCTCCGGCAGCCACCGCGGTTCTCAGGGGCTCCGTGAATGAGCCATCTCGACCTACCTCGCTCGGTTTCAGTCCTATGTCACTGATCGTCCATGCGATCATGGGTTTCTTCGAGGCGGCCATGATGGCCATGAGTGTAGGAAGCCTCGGTTCATTGATCTCTCGCGAGACCGTGATGAACACGGGTAGGTTCGATTCGACGGTTTCGTAGCAGTCCTCGAGGTTTCTATCCACGACAACTTTGGTCTGCTGCAGCGCAATCTTGACTGCGTAGGTAATCTGAGGTAGGTTCAGGTTCTCCGCTGTTCTGGGGCCGACCTGGAAGGAGTACTGGTCTTCGGAGGTCTCGCCGCATAATATCATGTCGAACTGTCCGATCTTTTTGATGGCTGCCGACAGCGCGACAGCTGTTGCGTGGGCGTCTGAGTTTTCAAACTCTGGGCCTGTCAGCATGTAGCCTTCGTCTGCTCCCATGGCGATGGCTTCACGGAGCGCCTCCTTCGCTTGGGCTGGCCCCATAGTGAGTACAGTGATCTTTCCGCCATGCTTCTCCTTCAGCCTGACCGCCTCTTCGATCGCGTTCTTATCGGACTCGCTGATAACACGGGCCACTCCTTCGGTGCTGATCTTCTTGTTGGCCCGGTCAATTCGCAAGTCTTGTGTGTAGAACACCTGTTTTGCGAGCACAACTATGTTCGGCATAGCTACCATTCGACCGCGCGGGCTCGCACCTATCACACGTTTGAGTTTAAGATTTTGACTATTCCAGCGCTTCCGCGACGAGTTCGGCGATGTCTTTGACTAGCATGCTCTCGGACGTTCCAAGAATCTTGGTTGCGTCTTCAAACATCGAGATGCAGTATGGGCAGGCAGCCGCAAGAACGTTGGGAGCCAACTGTTTAGCTTCCTCCATCCTTACGACGCTGCACTTCTTCTTGGCCTCTACGGTGTACCATGTGTTTCCTCCGCCGCCCCCACAGCAGAAACTCTTTGTACGCGATCTAGGCAGCTCCACCAGTTTCCCAGGCGAGACTGTCCGAATGATTACGCGTGGCGCTTCGAACTCGTCGTTGTATCTGCCGAGATAGCAAGGGTCGTGGAATGTGATGGTCCTCTCTCCCCCTTCCTTCAACTTGAGCTTTCCTTCGCGAAGTAGTTTGGTGATTAACTGTGAGTGATGCACGACTTCGAACTTGCCGCCGAATCTCGGGTATTCATTCTTGAACGTGTTGTAGCAATGAGGACATTGGGTCACGATTTTCTTCACTCCCCGTTTGTTCATCATCTCGCTCAATTCGATCGCTGCTTGTTGGAATCTTCCCTCTTCTCCAACTCTACGTGCGACTTCACAGTTACATTTCTCATCGTTTCCCAGAATACCGAAACTGATCTGGGCTGTCTTCATGATCTTGACGAGGGCACGGGAGACCATCTGGTTCCTTGTGTCATAGGAGCCAGCGCATCCGACCCAGTACAAGAATTCTTGGTTGGGTTCTTCACCCCACAGCTTGACATCGAGTCCTTCCGCCCATTTTGTCCGATCGGCGCTGGGAAGCCCGTACACGTTGCCAACCGTTGATAGGAAGGTCAGGAGATCTCTCTTCTTCTTGTCCACTTTGCCTTCAGCCATCAAGTGCCTACGCATATCATAGATGGCTTCAACATGCTGAATCAGAACCGGGCATTCTTGAACGCACGCCCGGCAAGTTGTGCAAGCCCAGAGCTCCTCTGGATCTACTGTGTCTCCATGAAGACGCCCATCTGTGCTGGGATATTGAAGCTCGTAGTTCTTGAGTTTCAGTATGAGGTGCATCGGTGAGAGTTTCGTCCCGCTTGCCATTGCTGGGCAGGTGTCTGTACAACGCACACAGTATGTGCAAGCATCGAAGCTCAGTTTCTGGCGCCACGTGAAGTCATTGATCTCTGCCGCTCCTACCTTCACGTCGAAGTTTCCGGTTTCCATCATCTGTTTGAGATCGAACGGTGTTGTCAGCTCCCCTTTCACGGTGATTGGGGCATAGTACGCGTTCAGCGGTGATGTGATCAGGTGTACAAGCCGCGAGTTCGGTATGTATGCGATGAGCGAGAAGACCAAGGCAGAATGAATCAGCCACAGGCTCGGATACAATTCCACAAGCACCTTCGGCCCCAGTGGTTCAAGGAGCGGTGTGAGCACACTACCGACCGGAGATGGCCAGGCCCACGTATTGACTCCCATCATGAGGAATCCGGAGGCGGCCATGGCGACTATGACGCCGTACACGAAGGAATCTTCCCAGGCCGTCTCAAGAGGAGGGCCAGTGGTTCTGAGGCGTTTGTATTCTAGCAGAATCAATCCTAGGCCAAAGAGCAAGGCAAGGTAACCTACAATCGCCTCAAGAACAGGGAAGAACATTCCGAGTAGCAGTAGGAAGCCGATGATCGAGATGAGCGCGTGTGTGGCGCCATTGTATTTCTTGTTGATGACTTTGGCTTGTGCGATGCCGACGTAGACGAGTCGTCGGAACCTTGAGAGCGCGTTGCCTGAGATCTGCTCCGGTTTTCCCTCCTTCCATGCACGAACATGTCTCCTGATACCCATGATGAACAGAAACAGTGAGATCGCGCCGATCGCCCACCAAGCAATGACGAAGGCCAGGGGGACGTGCTGGAAGATGTCTCTGATGATCTCCATTTGCGCCCCTTCTACGTGGCCGCTTTCGCAAGATAGCGATGAATTAAGAAGTAGACAGGTACCGCGGCGACTAGGGGTGCCACAATCACGACCAAGCCTAGGATCATGTTCATCAGGTCGATTGGTATGGAGAGAGCTACTGAAAGGATTTCGTTCAAGGCATAGAGCGTCAAAGTCGACAACAGTCCGATACCCCAGACTCCGATGGCGGTCCGTAGTGGTCTTCGAAGTGTGCGGACCTCTTTCCCACAATCAATTACGGGTAGCAGGAACAGGACAATGAACATCGCTCCAGCCAATAGGATTCCCACGACCTTTGCGCTCACCAAGTCGACGCCGAAGATCGTGGCCGGTGGAACAAAATGCACGAGGTCATACACCCATCCGACCCACTTGAGAAGGCCGTAAGCCCATAGGAAGTACCACTCAGGGACGATGAACCGCGGCGTTAGGAACTTGTTCGCCGGGTCCCCCGGCGGCTGAACCGCATATGCTCCCAAGAGCAGAACGATACCGAGCGTAACGAGCGAGATGATCAAGACAGGGGTAATCTGGTGCGGGAAGAACGGTCCGAAGAGCGGGCCCTCTTGCTTTCCAGCTGGGCCTGTTGTCGGCGCCTTCCAGGCCTCTTCAGGTTCCGAGACTCCCTGAAAGACTACTAGGACGAGATGCGCACCGACCAATATGACGGCTATGACGGGTAGGAGGCTCACATGGTAGAAGTACATTCTTGTTAGCGTGAGGGCGGAGAGGCTAGTTCCGCCGAGAAGTATCCGCGCTATCGAGTCCCCGAATAATGGTATTGATCTCATTATCTGCATGCTAATGGTTGCGGCCCAGTAACCGAGTTGGTCCCAAGGAAGTAGATAGCCGGAGAAGGAATACGCAAGTGTCAGCCCTAGGAGAACGACACCCAAGAACCATGTTATCTCACGGCCAATCCTGTACGGGCTCCGAAAGAAAGCCCAGAATGAATGAATCGCCAGTGCCGCGACGAGGAGGTTTGCGCCCCACTGATGTATCCCTCTAATCAGAGCCCCGAGCGGAATGGCTTTCATGATGTTCTGAACACTGAGGTACGCTTGCGTCGGGGTTCCAGGATCTCCGACGGCCGAAGGCACATAGTGGAAGGCGAGGAGGAGGCCTGTGACTCCTTGGAGAATGGCGAGGAACGCGGTAATCGCTCCTGCATAGTAATACGGGTAGCCTAACCAGAAGAGTCTCGACTTGTTTTGTCGCGTTAGTGTGCTCGGCAGAGCAAAATTGATGCTTCTCTGAACTTCAGCGACAAGCGGAGAGATCTGAAAACGCCTCTCAACCCACTCGTAGAGTCTCCTTGTGCGCATGGACAAGGAAAGAATCACCCACAATATCCATAGATCTCAAGATTCTCCGGAACCCCAGCCACCTTTCCATCTTTGATCTCAATCGGTATCATCGGTTGCGCCCTAGGGGGCGGTCCGGCGACGACTCTCGCTCCAAGGTACTCAGCTCCATTTTGCATGACATCTTTGACTACGTTATACGGATCGAAGGCGCCGTCATGGCATCTGCAGAACAGTACATCTTCGCTCGGCCGATCCAAGCGCCAGGTGGATATGCAGCAGAGATGGGTACAGGTGTTCGCGAAGGCAATCAAACCGTTGGTGGCCTTTGCACCTCGAAGCTTGCTTTCGTCAATGCGGATGACGATTGCCGGAATGCTTCCTCGCCAAAGAACGCCTGCGCCTTTGCCAACATAGTCGAAGTCTTCCAATCTAACCTCGGTTCCCGCCCTGTCAGAGTACCATGCTCCCTGCTCCGGGCCATATCTGAAGACGTTATCAACTTCGCCGGGCTGCTGACCTGCTCCTGCGCTTGGAACAAGTGACATGAGAAGTGAGAGAAATGAGACGATCGTTCCCACAATGCCTGCCGAGACCATTCCCTGAACGAATTGACGACGGTTGATCGATCTGCGTTTCTTCTCGGATTTTTTCTCAGTCATGTTCCTCACAATCACGAGCCTTTTCGAAGAGAGTTGCAGCAACCCTCTCTAGGCGCGGCTTCCTCGTGAACGCATCGTTCATGAAGGTGCTTCTGTAGACTGCCAATATAGCTGCTGCAAGAAATGCTGCAAAGGCCAGCATCATCCCGATCGCGGTTGAACCCGTTCCTTGAAACACGCTGACGACTATCAATGCGTCCAAGACGAGTTCCAAGATGACGAGCGTTACGATCGCCAGGAATGGGGCGTCTGAGCTTGACAGAGGATTTTCTCGTCTCACTATATCATTTGGTCCAAGAGGATCCAAGAGCGGCATAGTTTTGTCTCTTTCCATTCTGAGAACATAGAACATGATACCCATCACCAGAAAGAGGAAGAGGAAAGCGACGAGTCCGGCTTCAAACGAGGGGATCTCAATAACTAGCGCGATGGGGTTCGATAGTCCGCGTGACCCATCAATCGCCAGCTGCATCTTGAGATCGATCGCTCAGTAGCTCTCATGAGCTTATATTAGTCCTCCTTCAATCCACGGTGCCTCTAAGCGGAGGGCGAGGGCCGGGCTTCGTGAACTGCTAATCATGCTCGCTCATCCAGAAGCGTCGCCAGTCAAGTTGTCTTCTGTTCGAAGTCGGTGCTCGCTACTCAAGGAGCACCGATTCAATGGCTTCCACTAGCATGGTCTCTGACGTGCTATTGCTGGGTGCACGGAGAGCGATGGGATATCGCCTGTGCCAACGTGTGCTCCCTGATGATATGGGAGGCTCGGTGACAAAGGCTCAATCACAGAAGCTTGGACTGTACGTCTTGTTTCAACACAATCAAGGGAAACCAACAGGGTTGTGCCGCGCAATTTGGTAATCAACTAGGCATGAAGTAGGAAGTATACGGAAGAACATCGTTAGCCTGGTGCAAGAACGTGTTTTCAGCTTCAATCAGATGTGGTTACTGTGGACACTGGATTCCGCAGTATGCACAGTATTGTCCATACTGCCAGAAGAAGTTCTTCCTCAGAGGATTGGGCCTCTAGGCCGAGTTTCGGAATCAGTCCTCGCTACCTATCATGTTTTCAATTCGTTGCGGCAGTAACGCACACGATAGCAAGTGCTCGGGGCCCTTGAGATCGTTCTGATCATTGTGATCTTGGCCGGCCTGTTCCTGGTCCAGACCAGAACACGTGCCGGGTCACTGATTCCCTACGCCACAATCGGGATTCTACTACTGATGCTGATCGTGGCTATGAGGGTCATCCGTTCTCTGGTTGGTGTTGCGATTGTACTCGTGTTCATTTGCGCCATTCTATTTTGGAGGGTCTCACGGTCGAAGTAGGCCTGTCTCGAATTTCAAATGTAGGATGCAATCAAGAATCCGACGGCGATTAGAAGAATTGTCAAGAGGATCATTATCACGTTCGATGCGAGCGCCGGTACCAGCTTAGGGATTTCCTCGTAGTTCTTCAGCGCTATTCTTCCAGCCTTGTATGCGACCGGTATTGTGGCTAACGACACGAGAATCGGAAAGGGAGCCATTCCAGCCGCAACCGCCAGTAGGATCGACGCATACGTTGCCATGAGGCCACCAACATAGATCCAAGCTGATCTCTTCCTTCCGAGCAAAATGACTAGGTGTCGCCTACCTGCCGTCATGTCAGCCTCGGCATCTGGGAATTCATTCAAAAACAAAAGCAACGCAACAAGGATGGTCACCGGAACAAAGATGCTGATGCCTGGGCCGTCGATCACGCCCGCTTGAGTAACGTATACGCCTAGGCCCATGAGCCCGAAACCTGATCCAGCAACGATCTCGCCAAGTCCATGAATCTTCGAAAGGACTGGGGTGTACAGGCAAATCGCGATTAGTCCGTAGAACAGGATGGGAAACAGAGGATAGAACATACGCGCTAAGAAGTAGATACCGACCACAGCGGCTCCGAGGAGACAGATGACGCCGATTGCCAAGGCGTCGGATGGCTTCATCCTCCCTTCCACAAGAATGGTGACTCCACCGCTGAACGGTGTCTTCGTCGTCTTTGCGTCGACCATGGATCGGTAGTCGAAGTAGTTATTGAACACGTTTACCGTGGCGTGAGTTAGTAAGCCGCCGATCAAGACGAGGAACGCATCGAATGGGTTGAAAACCGCGTGCGCATAAAATGAGGCCGCTAGGCCAGCCAACACAGTTACGACAGTCAAAGGCAAGAAGTTGGCTCTAGTTATCAAGACCAGGTTGCTCAAGATACGTGTCCTCCCTTCATCACAATTTGGTCACGTACAGATTCGCGACAATGATGGGACGCGTCCTCGTCGGGTATCCTACCAGATTTGTCCCCGGTTTTCTTTGGTGGTATCATAGTACTTTGGGACAGAGTGTTTGGGACCGGTCATGAGATGTCGAGCTTGCTACAGTGGTGGCTGAGGAATTCGGCGTATCCTCATTGGGAGCAGTTCTATCCCTTCGTGACCCCTATTGGTAGGAGTCGGCATACCTTCGTTGCGATGCCGACTTGGTGGCTGACCTCCGCGACGCGGTCAACGTCCTTGTAGGCTCCAGGGGCTTCTTCTGTCACTGTTGCCATGTCTGCTGCTCGGATGAGAATGCCTCTCTCGCTGAGTCCTTTCTCAACTTCTCGTGGTCCCCATCGTCTCTTGGCCGCGGCCCTGCTCATGAAGCGACCTGCTCCGTGCGCGGTAGACCCAAAGCTTATCTCCATGCTCCTCGAGGTTCCGACCAGAAGCCACGAGCTGGTACCCATACTACCTGGAATAAGTACGGGTTGTCCGATCTCTCTGTACTCAAGCGGAATGTCGGGGTGTCCTGGAGGAAAAGCACGTGTTGCACCTTTCCGGTGGACTACAACTTTCTGCTGGTGACCCTCTGGGTCAATGACATGGTTCTCGATCTTCGCTACGTTGTGGCACACATCATAGATCAGGTGCATGTCCAACTCGTCAGCGGCTTTCCCGAACGTCTTCTCGAAAGCTTGCCTGGTCCAGTGGGTGATCATCTGCCTGTTGACCCAGGCGAAATTGCACGCCGAAGCCATCGCGGGAAGATAGTCCTCCGCTTCTGGGCTTTTCGAGGGGGCGCACGCGAGTTGGCGATCGGGCAAATTGATATGATACTTGCTCACTGCTCGTTCCATAACTCGCAGGTAGTCGCTGCATACCTGATGGCCGTATCCGCGGCTGCCTGTGTGGACTAGAACAAGAATTTGTCCAACGCGTTCTATACCAAGATGCTGTGCAACGCGCTCGTCGAAGATCTCGTCCACTTTTTCGATCTCGAGGAAATGATTTCCGCTCCCGAGGCTCCCGAGCTGGCGGTGGCCTCTGCTCTTCGCGGTCGAGGAGACCTTGGAAGGATCTGCGGTTTCCATGCATCCCTCTTCTTCGCAACGTTTCTTGTCCTCAGACCACCCGTAACCACGATCCACAGCCCACTCGACCCCGTCCGCAACCACCCTGTCCAGCTCGGCCTGTGTGACGCGAAGCTGGCCCAGGCTCCCCAA
>CAYMZN010000019.1:0-2096 GCA_964394935.1 uncultured Candidatus Bathyarchaeia archaeon
GTTCCCGCGGTTTCAGATAGCCTCTTAGATGCGGCCATCCGGTCTTGGCGTGTCTGAATCGACGAGGGTCTTTCTTAAGCCATCGGAGCATGTGGAAGAAGCTTCTTGCCCGCTTCTCCTCTCGCTCCGGAAGCGGTTCGTATCCCAGGTTTCTAAGTTCGTCGAGGTAAGCGGTCTCCACGAAATGTTGGGCACCATCGGTAATTTTCGTGACCGTCACCCTCTCCTTCCCGTATCTTTCTTCCAGATCTCGAACTGCTTTTTCGAGTACGAAACTACTGCAAATCTGTATGGCCTCGTTTTCATGCAGCCTCATTCTATCAACAATCTGCATGACAATTTCGGAAGCCCTCACAAGGTAGGCCTTCCTGTGGAACTTCGAGGCCTGGAAGAACTTCACATCTATCATGTCGTATCGGAACTCTCCGGTCTCTACGCGGTAGGCTCCTACCACAACGCCGTGAAGTAGGTCGCCCACTCCCGCATCATCAATCTGAATAGTCATCTGATCAGCACTCTGAGTCCAATGTTTGCTCTATGTGGCCTTCCACCGAGAGATGAAGCTAGGAAGACAATCCAGCCTGCGCGCCTCTTGTCGCCGAGACCTATTGGAGTTTTTGTTTGATCAAGCCGATGACGTTTTAGTCTCTTGGCATCGGCCCCATCTCTCTGGCACGACGCCGATGGGAAAGCAAATGAGTTTCATATCCTACTAAGCCTTCTCGGCCGCAATGACTGGCAGGCTAGATACAAGATCTTGATGACTGTGGAATCCGGGTCGCGAGCGGCCTCATTGATGTTCAATCCCTGATGTAGGATCTGACAGGCCAGTCCGTTTATGGTTCCGGTTGTTTGGCAGAGTTTTCGGCATGTAACCTGGTGAAGACATATTTCCAAGGTGCATCAATCTCAGCTGCGCGGAAGGCGAGCTACAATATTCGTCATATTCGTTATCGGAATGGCCGGATCGGGAAAATCACTGCTTGTTGGATCGTTTTCTGAGTTTCTTCGTTCATCGGAACAGAGCGTGATGACGCTCAACCTTGATCCGGGCGCGACAGCGTTGCCCTACAATCCGGATGTTGATGTCAGAGCATATGTGGACATAGCTGATCTGATGGAGAAATACAAGCTTGGACCAAACGGCGCGCTGATAATGGCATCCGACGTTGCCGCGGATCATCTTGAGGAGATCCGGGGTGAGTTTGAGGAAGAGGCCCCAGATTTCGTATTGGCGGACACTCCAGGCCAGATTGAGCTGTTCGCATTCAGAGAAAGTGGTCCATATTTCTCTAGGGCAATCAGCGACGAACCGAAGGCCGTCGTCTACGCGCTTGAGGCGCCATTTTGCAGGAACCCGATGAACTTTGTCTCCAACCTCTTTTTGGCCGCAGCAGTCTACACGCGGGTGCGGCAACCTCAGGTCTATGCGCTCACGAAAGCTGACTTGGTTTCTGAAGAGGAACTGGAAAGAATGATCGGGTGGGGAAGTGAGATCGAGCAGCTTGAAGATGCGCTCGCGACAATCTCAGGTGACACACGCTCACTCATCGCCCGTGACTTAGCCTCGGCAGTGCACGCGACAGGCCTGATCTACGAGCCGATACCCGTCTCAGCAAAATCGAATGTAGGTCTAGTTGAATTGAACGCGTCTCTTACGCGCGCACTAACGGGTGGAGAAGAGCTTAGGCCTTGATCTGTGGCGGAAACCGAAACTGAGAAGGGTCGCCGGGCAGTCACTTGAAGATACTTGTGTCGCACCTCAGAATCATAGGCGCCAAGAGGGACTGGGTCTGATAAAAGCCCGCGAGCTACATGTTCCGTCCATATAGAATACTGATGACTACTCTTGCGAAGATCCGAGAAGAATTATCCGGCAAGGAAGGATAATGGATGCAGTAGAGTCATGAGCGGCGATTGTGACTGAAACTCATTGCGCCCGGGCAGGACCTGTTCATTCTCGGTTGCTTGCGACAGAGGATGAGATCGGAAGATATCGTTTTGCGAGAATGCTCGGCGAACCTCAAGGGGTCGTGCGGGGGGATACTTGCCCGAATGAAGAGAGGGGATCCGATCATGGTGCGGCGGATTCGCGG
>CAYMZN010000019.1:2196-24944 GCA_964394935.1 uncultured Candidatus Bathyarchaeia archaeon
CGCGGTGATCACGGAAATATTCTCAGGGTCCACCCATACCTCAGCTCAGAGTGGCTTCTGCTGGAAGTTTGATCCTGTCCAGCTAGGTGCTGCACGATCCCGCTCACGTGGCCAAGTCCAACGACTGCCACGACTCGGCCGGCGGTTGAGTCGAGAATCTTTCGCAGTCTATCAGCCATGTATCGATCTCTTTCCTTCACAAGAATCTGGGATAGCGTTGGGTACTTGGCATCAAATTCCGCCATCAACTTCTGAAGGTCTGCCCCTTTCAGAGTGATTCTCCGCTTGGCGCCGATACCGATGAGAGCCGTCAAGATGTCGACCCCGATCTTGACTTTCTCAACGCGGGGTATGTTTCTGAGGTCTTCCAGAATCGCTCCGATCGGTCTGTCGATCATCGCAACCCGTGCCCCTACTCTTTGAGCCTCCTCAACAGCCTCAAGCATCTCGCTTCCGGGGAACACCTCTGTCAATGATCCCACGGATCTTTCAAGTAGTGCAAGCAACCACGGTAGCAGACCAGAACGGACCGGGGAATCCAGCTTGTCTCTGTCGGGATCCCTTAGTGCGCACAGTCTTTCCTCATCAAGTTCCACAGCGACCACTGACGGCTGCGTCTCTGAGATAGTTCTTCGAACACGCTCGACGCTAGACTTGTCGACATGGGTTGTCCCGACGATTGCAAGTTTCCGTGAAGTCCACATCTGTCCTTAGGATCCCGACCAGATTGAGGCCTGGAGTTCTCACAGGCAGGCTGCAACAGAGGACGCGAGCAACAGTATTAAACCGGTCGGGCGGTACGTGGGCCTGCGGGCAAGTCGATTTGGGCGTGCAAGAGGTTCAGCAAATAGTCGAGAGGGCGCTGGCAGAAGGGCGCCATAATCTCCTGGAGCCTGAGGCCAAAGCGATATGCCTTGAATATGGTATTCCGACGCCCGGTTTTGAAGTGGCGACGAGTTCTGAAAGCGCTGTGGCTTACGCAGAGAAGCTGGGATACCCGGTTGTGTTGAAGATCGTCTCTCCCGAAATAATTCACAAGACCGAGGTAGGCGGGGTCGTACTGGGTTTGTCGTCAAGCGATGCTGTGAAATCCGCTTATTTGCGAATCATCGAAACCGCAAGAACCAGCAGGCCAGACGCGCGGGTCATCGGGGTCCTTGTGCAGAAGATGGCTCCTAGGTCGACTGAAGTTATCGTTGGGTCCGTTAACGATCCTCAGTTTGGGCACACAATTCTCTTTGGTCTGGGAGGGGTTTTCGTTGAGATACTCAAGGATGTGGCCTTTCGAATAGCCCCCCTCGAAGAGCGCGACGCGCGCGAGATGGTTCACGAAATCAAAGGATATTCTGTCCTGGCGGGGTATCGTGGGTTTCCGCCCGCTGATCAAGATGCCATAGTCGACATTATCTTGAAGGCCTCGCGTCTGGTGACGGAAAACTCTCAAATCGACCAAATGGACCTGAACCCAACAATTGTGTACGAGCGAGGGGCTCTAGTCGTCGACGCGCGTATTCTGCTTTCAGGCTAGACCTCTACTCAATCTTCAAGTCTGCAAGCTTGGATGCTGGGGAGTTCTCAGCTTCTTCGAGCCTGCGAAGTAGGTTTCGAGAAAGTCTTATGAGCAATCATGTATCTTCCGATCGCCGACGGAAGGGGCAGAGCAGCTTGTCCGTCAGCCCTGAAGCATTGTTCCAGCAGATCAGTGCTCTCAGAGAATCAAACGCCCGACTCGTCGAGCAACGTGAGACTCTGAACCGAAAGGCTAGGGAACTGCTTGAACAGCGGAACAAGCTCAATGAAGAATTCAAGAGGCTGGTCGCCGAGGTCAAGGACGTCAAGGCCAAGAGAGATGAGCTTAACAGCAAAGTGAAGGAGCTTAAGGCTTCTCGAGATTCCGCACGGGACACAGCAGTTGCTGAGAGAGAAAGGCTCGAGAAGCTCAAGAGCAAGTCGGACAAGCTGTCGGAACGTGTCGAGGGGAACCCGCGAAGGGCGATCGAGGAGTTCAACCGGTTAGAGTGGAAGATGCAGACGACGCCCCTCACACCCAAGGCTGAGAAGGAGCTTATCAAGCGCCTAAAGGAGCTTGAAGCTCAGGTACTTGTCGCTAAGAAGGCACAAGATCTCAGGTACAAAATCGCCGGAACGAGGGCAACGATCGGCGGCCGAAGGCTTCAGGCTCAGTCGTTGCATGAGCAGATGACAAAAATGGTAGAGGAGAGCGAGGTCATCCATAAGAAGCTGGTTGAAGTAGCCGCCTCTGCTTCGGCCGTTAAAGCTGAGGGAGACAAGGCTCATGCAGCTTTCGTGGAAGCCCTCAAAGGGGCAGATAACGCTCACAAGGAATACATCACAAATCTGGTTAAGATCAAAGAGCTCCGCCAACAGATCGCTGCCTCAGGGCAGCTAACCAAGCTTCGAAAAGCGCAAGAAGTCCGCGAGAAGCTCGAGAAGTCCGGCACGGAGAAACTTGAGCAGGGCAAGAGGCTCTCGCTTGAGGAGTTCAAGGCGCTAATGGAAAAGGGCTCCATTTAGCCCGCTCGGCCGGCACGCCTTATATTCCTGCGTTCTGTGTCCTGCCACATAGCTGCGGGATCGCCTCAGCGGATGGGTGTTGTCAGGCGTCAGGATAGGACTGATCGGCGGATCAGGATTTGAGAAACTTCTCCAACAGGGAGAAGTCAGGCGTATCGACACACCCTACGGCGCCTCCCCTGATATTACAGTCGCAGAAGTTGATGGAAATCGTGTTGCGTTCGTTCCCAGGCATGGGGCTCGCCATGAGTACCCCCCTCACAAAGTCAACTACCGGGCCAACCTGTGGAGTCTCAAGCAGATTGGAGTCGAAAGGACAATTGCGACCAACGCAGTGGGGGCGTTGAGGGAAAGCTATAGGCCCGGAGATCTAGTCATCCCCGTGGATCTGGTGGATTTCACTAGGCTGAGGGCCCAGACCTTCTACGATTCTGCGCCTGTTATGCACGTTGACGTGACAGATGTGTATTGTCCAGAGATCCGCAAGGCCTTGATTGGGGTTTCAGCTCACTCTTCTCGAAAAGTCTGGAATGAGAGTGTCGTGGCGTGCACTGATGGGCCGCGCTACGAGACTCCGGCTGAAATTAGGATGATGAGAAACGCGGGATGTGATGTGGTGGGAATGACATCTGCTCCTGAGGCTTTCCTTGCACGCGAACTAGAGATGTGCTACGCCTCCGTGTGCTTCGTAACGAATATGGCGGCAGGGCTACAGAAGGCCCTCAGTGCATCTGAAGTCTCTGAGCTCGCGAGGAGAGTCCTGCCAGAGGTGGAATCTTTGCTCAAAGATGCGATTGTTAAGATTCCGGTCCAGAGAGGTTGCAAGTGCGGCAGAGCTCTCTCACAGGCTACCGCGACGTGAGAAAGCATGTTGGAAGGCTTCCTGCGAGCCATCGGGGCCTACGCCCTCTACGAGAGATGGCTCGATGGTCAAGTCAGGAAGCGAGTGATCCCTGAGCACTTGGGCGTCATACTGGACGGAAATCGACGATGGGCTATCGCGCGCTCAGGCACAGAGTATCAGGGACACAAACACGGAGCAAAGACCACTCAGCTCTTCTTGGAATGGTGCCTAGATCTCAAGATCAAGACCATCACCTTGTATGTCTTCTCAATGGAGAACTTCAAGCGACCAAGACGCGAAGTGGACACGATCTTGAGCATCATCGAAGAGGAGGGAAGGAGACTCCTCAAGGATCAGAGGTTGCATCAGAACCAAGTCAGAGTGAAATCTCTCGGGCGTGTAGATCTTCTGCCGAAAAGCCTACAGGAAATTCTCCGAGAGATCGAGAAAGCAACAGAATCCTATGACAAATACTATCTGAATATAGCGCTAGCATATGGTGGAAGAACTGAGATCATTGACGCTGCACGCAAGATTGCAGCCGATGTAGGAAAAGGGGTTGTCGGTCCGGAAGACATAGACGAGCAGTTCTTCATGAAGTACCTGTACACTGCCCATTTGCCGAATCCTTACCCCGACCTTATCATACGCACATCTGGAGAGGAGAGGCTCAGCGGGTTCCTTCTCTGGCAGTCGGCGTACAGTGAATTTTGCTTTCTTGATGTATATTGGCCTGAATTCAGAAGGATAGATTTACTCAGGGCTGTTCGAACTTACCAGATGCGCAAGAGAAGATTCGGACAGTAGTTTCGCCGGTCTCCAGTAACTTGTTCCGACATGAATTGATGGCGTGCACGGCTTCTGGAAGTCGCGCCAAGCTTTATCTCACATCAAACACGGTTCAAAGTTGTTGATCGCCTTCACGACATGGTCGTAGAGTCTCGAAGGTCTAGCGGAGCACGTCGGGATCGGTTCACTCTTGGTCTATATTCGCAGGATTGATCTTAGAGGTTTCAAGACCTTCGGGAAGAAGGTGTCCCTGAACCTTGATCGCGGCCTAACCGTAATAACAGGGCCCAACGGTTCCGGGAAGAGCAACGTCGTAGATTCAGTAAAGTTCGCCCTAGGTGAGCTGAGCGCCAAAGAACTCAGAGGCGGCACAATAACCGACCTAATCTACAGAGGATCTGCGCGCGTTACAGCGAGATCTGCATACGTGGCAGTTCAGTTCGATAATGCGGATCGGCGGATCCCCGTTGATGCCGACGCCGTCACGATCTCCAGGGAGTTCAGGAGAGGCGGGGAAGGCGTATACCGACTGAACGGGCGACGCGTCTCGAGAAAGCAACTTACCGACATCCTCTCCTCCGCAGATATTCAGGTCTCAGGGCACAACATCGTCCAACAGCACGCGATCACTAGACTTGCCGAGGTGACGCTTGAGGAACGGCGAAAGATAATCGAGGACATGATAGGAATAGCCGTCTACGATTCGAAAAAGGCAGAAGCACAACTTCAGCTACAGCAGGCTGACCTGAACATTAAGGTGGCATCAGCTAGAACGGATGAGGTTCGCAGTAGGGTCGAAGCGCTTGAGAAGGAAAGAAACGACTATCTCAGATCGCAGCAACTCAAGAAAGAGGCCGGCAGACTACAAGCCCAACTAGCTTCTAGCAAGGTAGCCAAAATCCAGACCCAGATAGCTCATCTGAGGCAAGAAGCAAACGAGAAGCAGCAAACGATCGAGAAGATGAGAACCAAGAGGGACGAGGTCTCTAAGGAAAAAGAAAGGATCGAATCGGAGCGACGTACGTACGAAGAGGCAGTTCTAGACCGAAGCAGTGCTGATCTCTTCAAGATTGAGCGGACGATCGGAGACTTCAGCGCGAGTATTGCCGGCCTGAAGGCAGAGATAGAATCATCTAGAAAGGCCATCGGATCGCTTGAGAGGCAGAAAGCAGAACTTGAAAAACACATAGAACAGACGCTCCAGCACATCGAGCAATCCATGTCGCATCTGGCGGACTTTAAAGCGGGACTTCCCGAGCTCATAGGAGTTATTGAAGAGAAGCGCAAAGAACGCGACTCTTTGTCAGAATCTCTAGCCGAGTCTAGGAAGAAGCTTGGCGACAGATCGAGCGAAGCAAACGCGATAGAAGAACAGGTCGCCGACCTCACGAGACAACTTGTAGAGGTCGATGCTCAGGCAAGAGCGAGCAGCTCGAAGATCACAGCTCTAGAAGGACACATCCAGACACTCAAATCGAGGCAAGAAGAGTTCGAGGGAGTAGGCGCGTCTCTCAGGGGTAGAATGGAGGAACTAGTGAAGCTTGTCGCAGAAGAGAAGTCAAGACTGAAGACGATCGAGACAAGTCTGATCGAGTACACGAAGGCTGAGGAAGAAAAGCAGGCTGAGATAGCGCATGCAACGGAAGTATCGAAGAAGGCCCGACTTACCCTCACAGAGGTCGAGACCCAGAAGAACGTGGCACAGGCCCTCGCCTCGGACGAACGCGCCCTTGAAATGATCGAACAGATGGGCCAGACCGGCGCGATCGGCGGTGTCTACGGACGCTTATGCGACCTGGTACGTTTCAAGGAAGAACATCGCAAAGCCATCGAGGCAGCTTCCGCAGGATGGCTGAAATCGGTTGTTGTCAAAGACATCGAAAGCGCGATCGGATGCATAGAGAGCCTCAAGAGAACCAAGCTCGGTCGCGTCAAACTGATCCCAGTGGAAAGCCTTTCAGGCGCGAGAGAGCATGAGCGCCCGAGTAACATCGAAGGGATAATCGGTATCATCTCAGATTTCATCGAACCGCTCGAACCGTTCGGGCGTGCGGTCGACTTCGTCTTTGGCGACACGATACTTGCCGCCACTCAGAGGTCAGCCTTCCTCGCCTCTCTTGAAGGGCATCGGGCGGTATCACTCACCGGCGATCTCTATGAACCCGGAGGCGGCATGGAGATCGGGTACTACCGTGAGCCCCTCGATGCCAGAAAGCTTATGCCAAAAGAGTCAACGCTTGCAGACGTGGCTTCTGCCGTTGCGTCGCTAGAAAATCTGCTCGAGCAAAGCAAGAAAGATCTCGAGAGATTAAGAGAAGAGATCCTGAATCTAACGGACAGCAACGCGGCAAGCAGAAGCCTAGTCGAAGCGATGGAAACACAGACGGAGACGATCAAGCAAGATATGGACCGAACCGCGCGGGCCATCGAGAATTCTAACAGACGTATCGCGGCACTCGACGATGAGATCGAACGCGAGAATGGGGTCCTGACGTCATCCATACCCATTAAGGAAGAACTGCAGAACAAGCTCGACCTCTTGATGAAGGAGAAATCATCTTTTGAACTCAATGCCAGATCCGCTGAACTGGTCGAGCTGGAAAACAGACATGCTGCATTCTATGATGCACTCAACAGAATCATTCAGGAGAAGTTGGAGCTTGAAGGCAAAGTCTCCACGCTCGAATCCTCAATCGCGACGTTCGCACAAAGTCGCGATCAGATGATAGCTGAAAGGGAGGCGCTAGCGAAGCAAATCATGGAGGCGCAGTCAAGGGTCGAGTCAGCGAGCCAGACGCTGAATGGAAAGGAGCAGGCCCTAGAGCAAATCCAGAGCCAGAGACAAGAGATCCTTGCCAACGTCACCTCCGCGAGGACCAAACGCAACGATTTCGACAAGACGCTCAAGAGTCTCGAATCAGATCTGATGTCGATCATCAATAGACTTGAGCCCCTGACCCACGAGATCGCCGAACTCAACTCAAACATCAAAGAGAAAGAAATGCGTGCCTCGCTTCTCTGGTCAGAGATCAAGCAGCTAGGATACAACGAACTACTCGAGGTAGGTCCTCAACAGCTTCCGTCTCTCGAAGCATCGCTGAACGCGCTCAGACGCGAACTCGAGGGCATCGGCGCGGTCAACGAACTCGCAGTTAGTCAATATGAAGAACAGAAGAACAACTACAAACAGTTAGCGACAAGGATCTACGAGATCGAGAAAGAACGTCACGCCATCATCCAGTTCATGAATGAACTCGACAAGAAGAAGCATGACATGTTCATGCGAGCATTCAACCAAGTCAACAGCGCGTTTGAGGAGATATTCACGAAGATCACTGGCACCGGGAAGGGTAGAATGGTTCTCGAATCTCCAGAGGATCCATTCAAGGGCGGAGTTGACATGCTGCTAGCGTTCCCCGGCAAGTCCGAGATGACGATCAGCAGTGCCAGTGGCGGGGAGAAGTCCGTCAGCACTGTATGTTTCCTCTTGGCACTCCAGGCCATACATCCGATGCCGTTCTACATATTCGACGAGATCGACGCTCACTTGGACGTGGTGAATTCGCAGAGGCTCGCAGAACTGCTTCGCGAGCGATCGAAGGGGTCGCAGTTCGTTGTCGTATCGCTCAAGGACACGGCGATGTCAAGGGCGAACAAGGCCTACGGCGTCTTCATCCAGGACGGTGTCTCGCAGGTTGTCTCGATGCCAATGGCTGAGGTGACGGCCTAGTGGACATCGCCGAGAAGCCGTTTTGGCTGCGACCTCCATATGTGATTCTCTTCGACCTGCTTAGGCTACATCGCATCAAACCCTGGGATGTGAACATCACATATCTGCTGAACGCCTTTCTCGCCGAGATGAAAAAGCAGGGCTTCATCGACTTCTCCGCATCAGGGACTGCTCTGCTCTCTTCTTCGATGATTCACAGAATGAAGTCCGAACTCGTGCTTAAGATGGAGGAGCCTCCGAAGCCACCGATCGCCAGGCCGAACGAGGAAGTTCCGCCGCCTCTTCCCTTCCCGATACGGTTCGAGTACACGTCTACATCCATCGAACAAGTACTTTCGATGCTGGAGGAAGTTCTGAAACGTGAGAGCGTCGCTCTGGCTGAAAGGAAAGGCCTACTCAGTCCCCCGGAAATCTTTGAGCAGATGGACGAGTTCCTCGCCAACATTGAGAAGAATATCGAGATCTTCTACGCGACTCTCTTGAGGAAAGCCGTCAAGAATCCGATGATCTCATTCCTGGATCTGACGAAGGACTACACGTGGCTGGATACAGTCAGGGCGTTCATCATACTCTTGTTCTTGGTGATGGAGAACCGAGTGAGCCTTAGCCAGAAAGAAGACCAGGGCGACATAATCATCAGACTACCGGAGGTGACTGCGACTGTTGTCTGAGACATCACAGGACTCTCAGCGCCAGAGAAGCCCCGAAGACCGCGCAAGAACTCAAGTCTCAATGATCGAAGCTGCACTATATGTAACTGGTAAGCCCCTGGACGTTCGTGTTCTCGGATCGGTCCTCAACCTGCGCTCAGAAGAGAAGATTCGCGGACTTGCGGAAACCCTGAAAGAGAAGTACGCTCAGAACTCAAGCGCTCTGGAAGTTCTTGAACTCTCTGACGGACGCTACGTTATGCAACTCAAACCCGAGTACTCGAAGAGCGTGAAACGCTTGGCCACCAGGCAACTATTCACACCTGGTCCCCTGAAGACGCTCTCCTACATCGCTCTACGCCAGCCTGTGGCGCAGTCACATGTCGTCAAAGTAAGAGGCAACCTCGCTTACGGGCATGTGAAGCAGCTGGTGGAGATGGGATTGATCTCAGAGGAGAAGCTGGGAAGATCCAAATTGCTGCGGACAACCCCCAGCTTCTCCGACTACTTCAACCTGAGCCAGGACCCCAGGCTCATGAAGAAACAGATCCAGAGGATATTCGAAGATCTCAAATCCAGTCAGCCTGCAGGAACGCGGTTGGGCCGGTCACAAGAGGGCCCTTCGAAACCCACTCAAGAGCATAGTGCGAGTCAGCACTCCGAGCCAACAAACATGACGAACTAGTAGATTCGGAAACCTGATCGACCATCCAAGCTTATCCAGAGGCAACGGTATCTCCCTGAACGTGGAATAGTTGGTTACCGTCAGAGAATTCATGGGCAAACCCCCGATCACGTTGGACTCGCAGACATCGGTAGCCGAAGCCTGCAAGCTCATGGGAGAAAAGCACATCGGAAGCATCCTGCTGTCACGCAAGGGGGTCATCCACGCGATCTTCACCGAACGCGACCTAATCTCAAAAGTTCTCCACGACAAGAAGGACCTGAACTCGGTCACTGTTGGAGAGTATGCTTCATCACCACTGATCACCGTTCCTCCGAGCACGGACGTAAAAGAGGCTGCCCACATTATGGCAGAGATGAAGGTCAGACGCCTTGTCGTCGTTCAGGACGGCAAACCAGTCGGAGTGTTTACCGCGGTAGACCTCGCGAAGGCAGTGGGCAAGCTCCCTCTGGAGCTATGAGTGTAAATCGAGGCGGAACTATGAGCGCGGTCGATGAGAATACAACTTCAAGTCTGAAATGTGCCGACTGCGGCCGGGCGGTCCCACCCAATGACGAAGAGCGAAAGTGGGCAAGATGCAGATTCTGTGGGAAGCCCATCTGCTTTGAATGTGTCCGATACGTGGGCACCACGATCAGAGGTGCCTTCATGGACTACGTTGAGGTCATGCGAACCTGCAACAACTGCTATGTGCGCAGAGGATAAGCGAAGTCCGTCCTGCCACTAGAAGTCCAGTGACAACAGGATCACCGCCCCCGCAGCTAGGACCACGCCGACTCCTTTGGAAACGGTCAACTCTTCCCCAAACACGAAGATCGCCAGCAAGAAGGTCACAACAAAGCCGAGTCTCGTAATTGGCGCATATCAGCTTGCCTCGCCCGTACTTAGTGCTGTCAAGAGCGCTAGTATTCCAGCGAAGATCAAAAAACCTGTTGCCGGCGAGAACGTTGCAACGTCTTTGGTCAGGTGTGGTCCTCCCTCGAGAAGAAACACAGCAACGAATCCTGATTCGACGGCCATTTACGTTACTAGCGAGCCGCCCGACACCAAGCCTCTTCTGCGAAGCACGTCGGCAACGCCAACTGAGATCATTCCGAAAATGGCTAGCAGTACCTCATTCCGCACTCAGAGCTCACCGCCGATCGAAGAAGATCCAAGTCAGTATTTATCGCTGAGCAAGCTTGCTCCGGCCCTTTTGTTGGAAGTAGAGTTGTCAGGATCCTAGCTGCTATGGCCGCTCTGTCACACAAGCAATTCTTATATGCGGTGTCGAGAGGTGTGCACGCGTTTCAGTTGGAGCGTGCGCTGACTTGCCACAATGGCACGGTGACCTGCACAAGCGTAAACGATCGGGAGGGCGAAGGAAGGTCTTCCGTGGTAAGCGCGCATACGAGATGGGGAGCGACCCCGCAGAGACTGTGGTGGGCGAGCCTCGAATCGTACCGAAGAGGGGACGAGGCGGCAGCATCAAGCTGAGTGCGCTCGCTACTAGGTTTGTAAACGTCACGGACCCGGGGACGGGAAAGACGCAGAAGACCGAGATAAGGGGCGTCGTTAAGAACCCAGCGAACGTTGACTACCAGCGTCGTGGTGTCATCACAAAGGGTGCCATACTGGAGACGCCTCTCGGGCAGGCTCGCGTAACCTCGAGGCCAGGACAGCACGGAGTGGTTAACGCAGTTCTCATCCAGAAGACGTAAACTCGCGTCGCTTCTCATCAGAACTCGGTAAGCCACCTAGCGACAGTAAGGCGAGTAGGGTTGAAACAGAGCGGGAGGATGGTGGTCTGGCCGGCAGCTTTCGATTCTGCCAAGTCCCGGTCCGAGGGGAGACGCATCGCGAAGCCGCAGGCGATTCAAGCCCCACGAGTTGACGAACTTGAAGCGGCAGCAAGGAAGCTCTCACTGGACCCTGAAGTCTCGTCAGGCTCGGCGCTTCCGTTTCGTTGGTGGGAGAAGACGGGGCATATCATAGTTAGACGTGCTGATAGGTCTCGGTCGAAAATACTGAAAGACTTGGCAGCGGAAATCGCTAGGGCCCGGCACAGCAAGCAGTAACTCGGCCCAAATCAGGCTGCCAGCACAGTTCCCATGTCCGGACTCGGTTTCAATCCTGGTGCCCTCGTGTCAAGCGTTGAAGCGAACTCTTTCGACTTCAGCGCGCTCAGGAACGATTGCACGGCCGGTTTGTCGAAGCGGTCTTTCGATACTAGGAAATCAAAGGATTCGTCCCCAATTTTCACGAAATCGAGTCCATATGTTTCCGCGACTGTCCTGATGCCGACACCGATGTCCGCTCTTCCATGAGCGACTGCAGCAGCTACGGCGGAATGAGATTTCGCTTCTGAATCATACCCTTGGATCTTACTGGTGAGTTCATGGAGTTTCATCGCCTTTGAAGCTGCGATCTTGGAGAGACAAAAATCCACCAGAATCCTTGTGCCGGAGCCTCTGTTCCGATTCATGAGCGACAACTTGCGGCCCAGCAGGTCTTCGAAGGCCCGTATGCCATTCGGGTTACCTTTGGGAAGGAGGAAACCTTGCTCGCGTGTGTATCCTTTCACCAAGACAGCCTTGGCTTGCAGTCCGAAGCGGTGAAAGAATGGAAGATTGTATTCCCCTGTCGCCTCGTCAAGCAGATGGACACCCGCGACGTCGGCCTCACCCCGTTTCACCGCATGAAGGCCTCCCAGTGACCCGGTATTGATCACTTTGGCAAGGAATTCGGGTGCACGTTCCCGAATGATTCCTATCAATACATCAATTCCAACGCAGTGGCTACCGATCACAACCAGGTCAGCTGGCTTCAGAGTTATTCCGAAGAGATTGACCTTGACTTGTTCTCCTTCCTCGAGGAATTCGACGGTGTCGGGTATGTCAATGAACCCATCGGAAAGAGAGAATGAGGTTATTGCACCAGAGCCGCCCAAGGCCGGATAGGCAAGGTATTCCCCGGTCGCTGCATGTGTCAAGTGGACGGGCAAGAGTTCTCGCCTGCCTTTTGCTGACATAGTCTTGAATGCGAGCTTGGCGTCGAGCACAATTACCGGTCGACGAGCCAGGCCGGACATTGATCTGAGAACGGGAGCGACGAGTGCATGAAAGATCATAAGCGCAGACGTTGGGTATCCGGGCAGACCTACGAGCGGTTTGCCATCGACAACTGCCACGAGCGCCGGTTTGCCTGGTTTGACGGATATGCCATGGACGAGTACTCCTGGCTTTCCAAGGTTGTCAATGATGCCGTAGACAAGATCCCCCGCCCCGGCAGAGGTGCTTCCTGAGGTCAGCACCATGTCTGCGTCTTGAAGCGCCTGTCTGAGCTTCTCCTCCATGATCGCGGGGTCGTCCGTTGTAATGCCGAGGTTCATGGGTTCCCCTCCACATTCGATCACGCTTGCTGCTATCGCGCTCGCGTTGATGTCGTAGATCTTCCCATATTCGAGGCGAGCTCCGGGCGGGAGAAGCTCGTTTCCGGTTGAGAGGATCGCGATGCGAGGTTTCCTGAAGACCTTGACCTTCTCTTCTCCGAGCGCGGCAAGCACCCCGATCTCCCGGGGCGTGATAGTCTCGCCTTTGCGGAGGACAAGCTCCCCGGCCATGATGTCAGATCCAGCGGCTGCAACATTCTCACCTGGAACGACCGGCCGGTAGATCTCGACCGTCAAGTTAGTACGGCCGGTATACTCGACCATCACGACTGCATTGGATCCCCGCGGGATAGGCGCCCCGGTTGAGATTTCGATGGTCTCGCCTTTACGAGTCGAAATCGAAACCTGCCGGCCAGCTTCGCATCGCCCAACTATCTGAAGTCTCTTTGGATTATCGTCATCAGCGCCGAAGGTGTCCTCAGCGATTACCGCGTAACCATCCATCGCTGCGCGGTCGAAACCCGGAACATCGATCTTTGCTATCACATCCTCTGCGAGTGTTCGCCCCATCGCCTCGGAGGTTGGCACTTCATCGATCGATCCAGGTCGCGCCTTGAAATACTTGTAGAGTTCAGCGTGCGCCTCTTCGATTGTGACTAGGGTTCTGAAGACCTTACGTTCTCCCAGCGCCTTCACCTCGTTCCACGGGTCTGAAGAGTTGGACCTCGATCTCCGCTCCTTCATCGAACCCTTCCACGTTCTCCGGAACGACAACGATTCCGTTGGCTCTGGTGAGCGTTGTCAAGATTCCGGCACCGGGAGTGCGAAGAGGTTCAGCGAAGAGCTTGCCATTTTCCTCTCTGACGAGGACCCTTACAAACGTCCGGAACCCGGGCACACCAACGATTCGTTTGTTGCTTCTCGCCTTGATCTTGGGCTGAGGATCCGGCTCGGTTCCCAGCATCCTGAAGATTAGTGGCTGAACGAAGGTTGAGAAAGCAAACATTGCCGAGACTGGGAAGCCCGGCAGAGAAACGATCGGTTTTCCGTTCACCACGGCCAGCCCAGTCGGCAAGGACGGGCGCATCGCGATGCCGTGAACAAGCATCCCCGGCTTTCCAAGCGTGTTGATGATGTCGGGTACTAGGTCGCCCTTGCCTACAGATGTTCCCGCCGTCACAAGGACTAGGTCCGCGGTCTTCAACCCCTGTTTCAGCTTCCGTGAAATCTGTGCCGAATCATCTTTCGCGATGCCGAGATCCACAGGCATGCCACCGCACTCTTCCACCATTGCCATCAGCACAGGGCGGTTGACATCCGCGGTCTTTCCGGTAACGCCTCTGCCCGCATTCGATAGTTCATTGCCAGTTGAAAGAACGCCGACTCTAGGTTTTCGAACCACGCTGACCGTTCTTCGACCCAACGCAACAAACAGGCCTAGGTCCGCGGGCTTGAGCTTTCTCCCTCTCTCAAGCACGACCGTACCCTCTCTCACGTCTTCTCCAACTTTCGAGACGTTCTCCCCGGGCGCCACAGGGGCGTAGATCTCCACATCCCCAGTGTCCAGCCGCTTCGTGCTCTCAATCATAACAACAGCGTTGGCGCCCTGCGGCACGGGCGCTCCAGTTGCAATTACAACAGCCTCTCCTCGGCGGACAATAGTCTTCGGTACTTGTCCAACCTTGCTCTCACCAACTGACTTCAGCAGGCTTGGGTTCGTCTGTGAGGCCCCAAAAGTATCCTCGGCAACTACAGCATATCCATCCATGGCAGATTTGTCGAACGATGGAACGCTCGTCTCTGCTCTCACGTCTTCGGCGAGTATTCGATTCAGTGATGTACGAACCGGGACTTTTTCCGAGGGGAGGGAAATCGCCGGTAGCGCCCCGTAGAAGGTGCGGCGAGCGTCCTCAATTCTCGTCGCCTGCTTGAACCCGCGATCTCGAGCCTTCGACAAGAAGAATCTTCCTCAAACCAAGTTCTGATCGCTCTCTCTTCGGGCAGTATTAAAGGATAGGCTGTGAAGAATCGAGTGAACTGAACACACTCGATTTGTGATTGATTCAGCGTTCGCGGATTTCGTGATGAACTCTTAAATAACCGACTTACGGCTCGGTGAAACCGGTGCCGCCGAAGAGAGCCGCCGTTTACGATCGAACATCTGATCGTAGACGAGAGCTCAGTGGTAGAGCAGCGGACTCAGTCGCGGAAGATTGAGGCTGAAGCTGTTAGCCACCTGGCAGCGACCCGTTGGTCGAAGCGCGCGGGCGCGACTAGAGGTTCGAGTCCTTCCGGCGGCGCCATCAATAAGCCTTGACGTTGATGAATGAGAAGGAACAGTCTACTGGCACACTACGTCCGATTCACGGTTGGGTCCTTGGCCTGGACTATCTGGGTTAGGCAACCAAGGTTGAGGACTACAGTGTCAACCATTGTCCCATTCCAAGCTTCTTCGCTCTTTCGTAGACTTTCAAGGCAACAGCCACATCTTCAACGGCGAGGCCAAGGTTCATAGACATGATTCGCTCTTGATCGCTTTCTCTACCGGGCTTCTGACCGGCAACTATCTGTCCCAAGTCGGCGTAAGTGTTCGGAATGTTCTGGAAGTATCCTGTTGACCTGTAGTAGAGCAGCTGTTCTGCATCGTCAGTACAGAATTTGTGCATTGAATGCATCGCCCGAGGTTTCCAGTATGAATCGAAGTCGATGGGGCAGGCAAAAATACCATCCTTGACCCAATCGCTCTCGATCGTCGGATTGGGATTCTTCAGTATGGGGCCAGCTGTGACGACTACGTCAGAACCTTCAACCGCTTCGCGTGCGCCCTTGACGGGTTTGATTGATAGTTCAAACTTGGTGGTCATCTCGTCCACGTACGCCTGTAGGTTCGGCTTGGAGATATCGTAGGCTTTTACCTCGGCGAGATTCTTGAGCACCTCGCGAAGCGCCTCGAGGTTGCTCCGTCCCTCTACCCCACATCCTAGTATCCCGAAGGTTCTCGAATCTTCTCTCGCGAGGTACTTCGCGGCGACAGCCGTAGCCGCCCCAGTACGTTTCGCGGTTATCCAGGCTCCGTCCATCGCAGCTATGGGCAATCCGGTCTCGACATCGTTCAGGATTACGAGACCCGAGATGTAGGGCAGACCGCGCTTGAAATTCTCCGGGAAGCCGCCAATCCACTTCATTCCGGCAGCGCGCATCTTTGGTAGATACGCAGGCATCGCGTGGATAAACGCGTCAGGGGCCGGATGAATGCCAGGCTTCGGCGGCATCTCAAAACGCCCGGCTCCCTTCTGCCTGAACGCCTCCTCCACGACAGCAACTATGTTGCTCATCGCAAGATCGATGGCCTCGATCTGCGCTCGGGACAGAAACAGAAGTTCGTGCGACATCCTCGTCAAACGACCAAACCAGACCGACTTACTCGCTACAAGACATCTGGAAAACTATTACACCTTGCCCTCCTCCAGCCGCTCTTCTCAGCTGCGAAGTTGCAGATGGGTTACAGGACGGAAAACCGCTGCAACGAGCGGCGGCTGAGTTACCCTCGCTTTGAACCGAAGGCCTTGTGGAATCGCGATTCGCGGACGCATCACTTTGCAAGGAGTTCTCCGAGCGCCTGAGTTGCTCGCAGCAGGTCTTGCTCGGTATTGAATATGTGAAATGAGAAGCGCACGCCGTTGAAGCGTTGTGAGACTATTACGTTTCGTTGGACAACTCCGGCCGCAATGGTTGATTGGTCTCGGTTCTTGAACCTGAACGAGACTATGCTTGCATGAGATCCTTCGTCGTCAGGTGTGAGGATTCTCGCCGGGAATAGGTTCTGATCGTTTCCTATCGCGTCAACGAGGGTCCTGGTCAGGGAGAGGACGTGCTTAGTCACGCTCGCGCGACCGATCTTTCTCAGATACTGCATAGACTCCGCTAGACCGATGGCGGAGGCGTAGCTCATTGTGCTGTACTCGAACTTCTTTGCACCGACCGCGAAGCTCATGGCTGTCGCGTCCAGGTTGTATGGAACTGGTGTGCTTCTCCAGCCCACTAGGGGTGGGTTCAGTTTCTCGACGAGTTCGCGCTTGAGGTAGGTATTTCGACTCCTTTCTCTTGGCTGAGCCGCATCCATGGGTACACGACGCTTGGAAAGTCCGCATCCGTGGTGACAACGTTCGCGCCGGCCCTGAGATTCAGAGACCAGGCGAGGGAGCATATGCCCTCTGTGGCGCTGGACAATACGGCCATTTCATCCTCGTGTGCACCGAGGAGAGCGACCGCCTCGTTCCTCGCCTTCTCAAGTGCCTGAGTTTCCGCTTCCTCGTCAAAACCTATGGTTCCTCCGGACGCGATCTCTCGTTGAAACTCCTGCATGCTATCGATTGCGGGCTGTGGCATCAACGAGATGGACGCCGAGTTCAAGTACGTGACTTTACGCGCGGTTGGAAAGTCCTCCAGATTCACATGCAACGCTAGTTCCAGACGGACGAGCCGCATTCAGCATCTTAAGCGTACCGCGCACCAGCGACAATTAGGTGGAATCTTCTCGCAGCGCTCCCGTATCGAGCTTCAGTCGTGGAATCACGATGCCGTGTGGCAGCTCGTAAGTATTGGTTACCATCAGGACGATGTCGTCGCCTTTGCGAACGGTTATCGTTGCGGGGTCGAAGATATGGCGTTCGACACCATTCTGCGTAACAGCCTTGATCTCTATCTTCACCCTCTCGGTCTTCACTTTTGGCATTGCACCAAACTAATAGTAAGCAAGGACTCCTGCACCAATGACCACAAACAGAATAACTCGGATATCTCGCAACGATATTCACATGGACAGTTCAGACAGTCTAGCCAATGTTCGCGGGAAGCGTCTTCGTCCGTAGCCTGATGGACGCTTGCTCAAGCTTAAGTTGACACCAGGCCAGGCTATGGCAGGGAAGCTGTGAGGTCGTTGGGAGACGGCAAACGAGTTCGGTTTGAGAGGTGGTGAGAAGATGAGTGAGGAGCTTAGAAAGGACTATCCAATCCGTGAAGGCGGGTTCCTCAAACAATTGGGAGGATTCGACATCTACCGCTCTCCGAACCTGATCATGGCTATCGTGGCGGTAGAGACCGAGAGAGGCACGCGGGACATCCGATTCTACCGTTGGCAGCTCAGGAAAGACGCGCGGTCAGGGGAAGAAGCTTGGAAGGTTGACCTCGCACGCTTCAGCGTGAGACGATTCGACTTCAACGAGATAGCAGCGAAAGTCGAGCGTCTGAAACAACTATTTCCGTGACCACTCTTTGAGCGGAACCGAAAGACGCGCGATGGCTGATTCTGACCCCTCACATTTGCCTACCGTCTAGCGGCCTTTTACAGGGCTTCAAGACCCCTCCGTCACTCGACGAACACAAACCTGGGAGGTATCCGATAGAACCCTCCACGATTAATCTAGCAGAAGAAGGAGCCGTCTAATCTCATGAGGCGTGTCGGCGTCGCTGAGCTTCCCCTGCACGTTGGCAAGTGTCCGCCTTGGTTGTTTGGGCGGATGAAGCGTCTGGGCGGAGCGATAGTCGAGCTGATCGTTGACGAGTATGGTAGGCATGAGTTTCTCAGGAGGATGGGCCATCCGTTCTTCTTTCAGGCATTTGGGTGCACGCTCGGGTTCGACTGGCATTCATCCGGGTTGACCACGACTGTATGTGGTGCGCTGAAGGAGGCGATGGAACCAGAAGAGCTTGGCATCGCAGTCTGTGGAGGGAAGGGGAAGGTTTCGAGGCGAACGCAAGACGAGATCCAAGAAGTCGCGGATGTTTTCTCGCTATCATCTCAGAAGGTTGAATCACTCAAGTATGCGAGCAGGATGGCAGCGAAGGTCGACAACAGTTGCGTTCAGGATGGTTACCAGCTCTATCATCACTCATTCATAGTGAGCGAGGACGGGGACTGGACGGTCATTCAACAGGGGATGCACCAGCGGCTGGCCCGACGCTACCATTGGCTCTCGGATGGCGTGAGCAGTTTCGTTGAGGAGCCTCATTCAGGCATCGCGAGCGACCGACGGGAGCAGGTCGTCCTTGACATGACCGCCCGCGAGAGCGAGCAAGCAAGAGAAACTAGCCTTTGCCTCGTGCGCGATGATCCAATGCGATTGAGGGCGCAGGCACGTGAAGCGGAACAACTTTCGATCGATCAGTACCTGCCGTGCTGGTGCCAAGTGCGAACACTCGTTATGCCGGCTAAGCACACGATATCAGAGCTCTCCGAACGGACGATAGAGGCGCTTCACAGAGCCTACGAGCTTCAGCCTGAGAGCTACGAGGCGTTGGTTGCGATTCGAGGCATAGGACCGAAGGCCGTACGAGCCTTGGCGTTAGTGTCCGAGCTGATCTATGGTGCAGCTCCATCGTGGAATGATCCCGCCAAGTACAGCTTCGCACATGGAGGTAAAGACGGCGTGCCATATCCGGTTGACAGGGGAACCTATCAGAAGACGATCGAGATCATAGAGAGCGCGACCCGGGCGGCAAAAGTGGGAGAGAAGGAAAAGATCAACGCCATCGAGAGGCTACACGAGTTTCTCTGATGATGGGACGTTTTGTCGCCGTAGCGTGCCGGGGCTTCCAGGCGATAGAGAACCTTGCAATTCCGTCAGGCCTTGGCTCCGGTTGATCGCCAGACGAACAACCACTCCCAACAGTAGCATGTCTTTCCCGCCGTAAACAGGCTCAGTGCAGAGCTTGTACCTGATCTTCTCCAAGGGCTCCTATGATTTGCCGAGCTGACCCTGTGAGCATCAGAGCGCAAGGCTTTATCTCAAATATGCGCTCTTGCTCGGCATGAACCCCGAACCAGGCCGCACATGGGAAATACAGGAAGCCCCCATACACAAAATATTAACAGACTCGAAGATTCCTGAGGACGTTATAGATCTCGGTCAGGGCCTCCCGTTCTTCGGGCCTCCCAAAGAGGCCGTTCTTGCAGCGGCAGAGGCACTGGGCAAAGAAACTGGCTTCAAGTACTCCCATCATGCCGGCATGCGGAGCCTCAGGGAGGCAATAGCCTGGAAGCTGGCCAGTGAGAACGGAATAGACGCCGACGTAGAGAACAACATAATGGTTACAGCAGGAGGCAATCAGGCATTTGCAAATTCAGTTCTTTCCATCACCAAGCCTGGAGACGCCATCATACTCATTGCACCCTACTACTTCAGCCACATAATGGCTGTACAGCTTGCAGCCTGCAAAGCTGTAGTTGTTGAAACAGATAGCGACTACCAGCCGCTCGTCGATCGCATAGCTGAGAAAGTGACCAAGCGCACTAAGGCCATAGTCCTAGTCTCTCCCAACAATCCTACGGGCGCAGTATACGCCGAGAATCAGATCAGAGAGATCGCCAGCCTCTGCACCCAGAACGACATGTACCTCATCAGCGACAATACTTACGAGCACTTCGTCTACGATGACGCCGAATACGTGAGCGCTCTTAGGTTTGACAAGGCGATTGAGCGCACGATATCGCTCTATTCTTTCTCCAAGTCATACGGGATGGCGGGTTACAGGATCGGCTGTACGGTCTTCCCAGAGCACCTCTACAGTGAGCTACTCAAGGTCCAGGACACGCTGACCATATGCCCCCCAGCCCCGCTCCAGTTTGCCGCAGAAGCCGCGACAAGGCTGGGCGCGGCCTATCCGAAGAGGTTCATCCCCCAAATAGAGAAAGCGAGAAGAGTATTCACACAGAGGCTGGCCGGGCTGGCCTGTGCCGAGATGCCTGTCACCAAGGGAAGCTACTTCTTCCTGTTGAGGCTGAAGACGGAGAAGAGAGACTGGACGATCGCCAAGAGGCTCATCGAGGAATACGGCGTCATAACGATTCCGGGAGAGGTTTTCGGGACAAGATATCCGGCGCTCAGGTTGGCGTATGGGAACGTTGACGAGCGCCTGGCTGAGGAGGGCATTGCCCGGCTCAGAAGAGGGCTCGAAGCGATGCTATAGGAACGGGGATTCCGACGTGGAAATCGGCCGGAGAATCGACTGTTTCGACCCAACAGAGCTAGATTCCGGCTCTTCCGTAGAATTTTTTTTCGCGCGCCCCTCAATTGTTCAATAGCATAGATTCGGAACATAATCACGAGAACGAGCCCAGAATCGTTCGTCCTAGCGAAAAAGGGGCTGGCGCCGGAAGATAGGTCAAATATTCTTCTCTTTCGGTCCATTTCTGACGAAGTGGGCACACATTTCAGCGTAGTGGTGGGGCGGTAGCTGTCACACCGTTGCGTTGACGGTCTTCTACCTCGTCTCCGTTCCCCTCCAAGGAGCGACCCCCCGGGGGCCTCTCATTGCGGTTCTTTGTGTGCACACGGGGAACAAGTATTCAAGTTCAATCCCGTGCAGTCACCTGAGTTCAGACCGCAAGATAATAGCCGAGGAGACCCGAAACGAATGGAGCGGGAAAGACCGATGAGCCCTGAAGAAGAAGCAAGACGACACTTCAACTCTAGGTACAACTGTGCCGAATCGGTTCTACTCGTCGTGAGCAAAGAATCGGGAGTGGCGGGGCGGGCCGCTGAATCTTTCATCCCCAGAATAGCCACAGGCTTTGGTGGCGGTATTGCCCGAAACGGTAACATCTGCGGAGCCCTGGCTGGAGGAATAATGGCGATCGGACTGGCGCTAGGTCGCGACAAGCCGGAAGAAAGTCGAGATCCCTGCTATCGAGCTGTAGATCGATTCTACAACGAGTTTGTCGAAGTCTTCGGCACGTACCGGTGTCGCGATCTCACAGGAGTTGATTTGAAGACGCCAGGCGGGAGGGAAACGTATCAAACGAGGATACACAACGAACGCTGCAATCCTATTGTGGCGTGGGCCGCGAAGAGGGCCAGTCAGATTGTTCGTGGAATGTGAGGACCGATTCCTCGGCCTCTTCTCTCTATCAAGCCGCTAAGCGATGCCTCTGGAGATCGCTTCGAGCCACCCTCTTATGCAGAGCGTCTTCCATTCGTTCAAGACTCGAAGAACTGAGCTCTCGGAGTCTTTGCATGGGAGGCCCGAGAGCTTCCATCCATGTAGATGATTCCTCTGGGGATGTAGAACCTCTGTCGGAACTCTGCAAGTGGATCCTCTGAGTCGAGCTTCAGCACAAAACTCTCGTCTGTCTTGAATCCGCCCTTCATGTCAAAAGCCACCTTCTCCTGTTCTATGACACTCCTATCCGGGGCTTCCCGCCTTTCCTCGAAGCCAGCGCACCCCAAGCAATCCCAACGAACCGTAGATCGCGATCACCAGTTCAATTGCGTACGTCATCACAACGGGGTCAGAGGATTCTCCAAGCAAACGCCCGAACCCGGGAACCATCGCATCGATCCCGGCACGGTATAGGAAGGAAAACCAGAACAAACGAGGGCTCTGACCCAGGACCGCGGCGTAAACAAGCATAGTCGCGAAGAGGTGAACGAGGATCGTGAAGCCCCGCTCAACTATCGGCGCGAACACCATGATACTGGGAGCATTAAGCGCGGCGACCACCGATTCGCGTTGCGCGACCGGAATCTGCTCAACTAGGCTTGGATTGAGCCAGAACAGGAGGACATTGAGGAAGCTGCCCAGGCCTAAGAGGATAGCTTCGGTTCCACCGAAAGCCAGCCCAAAACCGATGGCTTCCTCATATGACGCGTTCCTGAGCCTGGTCTTGAGAAATGTGAGGTAGCTGAATCCCGACTCGAAGGCTCCTGTTCTGAGACCTACGTATAGACTGAGGAGGATGAAGGCTCCGAGGGCGCCCAGAATAGAGTTAGCCCACGAACTGATCGATCCACCCATAGTCAAATCAATGGCTGCCTTCGGAGCAATCGCCGCCACCCATAGGGCTCCTCCGAAGACGAACGGCGTTGCGTTCACCCCTCTGGTCTTCGCCCAATAGAGCACCGGCACAATCCCGACGGCCATCATGCCGATACCAGAAGCCAACAAGACAGGATTCGTCAAGACAACTCCACCCCTCGCTTGTAGCTACCTACCCACTCGTTCTCAAAGACAACTCCTAAAGCCCACATGGAGAGCGAGCCCATTTCTTCTGAGCAGAGTTCTAAACGCTACCTAAAGAAGACGGTCAAAATGTGGCATATCCAGCCTCGTTGCCACCCCCCATGCGTCGCCGAAAAGATGGACCC
>CAYMZN010000020.1:0-24643 GCA_964394935.1 uncultured Candidatus Bathyarchaeia archaeon
TTCTCGAGTATTCGCTCCCTGATGGTTTCTCCGGAAATCGCGTCGGCGTCCTCAAAGTAGCCTCTTTGAAAGTTGAACGTTGGTAACGCTCCTATCTCGTTGATGACGTTGACGAGAACAGCCGTTCCGTAGTTAGGCAGCGAGTCCTTTGTGACGGGGTTCTTGGAGATCGCCTCAAGCGTCAGGCGAGCTGCTGCTGTGAATTCCTCCTTGTCTGCAATCGATGGTTCGTGGCTTCCAAGGACGGCAATTGCTTTCAGGTTCTTTGAGCCCATAACGGCTCCGACACCGCCTCTGCCGGCGGCCCTATGCTTGTCGTTGATTATGGAACTGATCAGAACCTGACGTTCGCCCGCAGGCCCGATGCAAGCTACCTTCGCTTCTTTCTCTGTCTCCGACCGGACCGTATCCTCGGTTGCGTGAGTATTGGAGCCCCAAATATGATCGGCGTTACGAATCTCCACCCTGTCGTCGCGAATCCACAGATAGCTGGGTCTTTCTGCTCTACCCTCAACAACCATCGCGTCCCAGCCGCTGCGTTTCAGCTGAACTCCGAAATGCCCACCCGAGTTCGAGTCGAAGATAGTTCGAGTTAGGGGCGACCTCGTTATGACCGAGTAGCGTCCGGAGGTCGGCGCGCCTGTTCCCGTGAGCGGACCTGTTGCAAAAACCAGCTTGTTCTCCGGCGAGAACGGATCGGTCCCGGGGGGAATTTCGCGGAAGAGTATCTCGACGCCTAAACCTCTACCGCCCAGGAAAAGCTCGGCCTGCTCGTTCGTCAGGGCATGCGACGCAGCCTTGTTTCTCCCTAGGTCTATTCTGAGGATCTTTCCCATCCATCCATGCAAGATCCCATCGTCCTCCTCTAGAAGTCCTTGAATTTCCTGTACGCGTTGTCGGGGCACGTGCGACATTTTCTGACGTATACGGTTTGGATTTCGAGAGGCTGTTTGGACACGTAGTTGCTGGGGCAGATCTTGCAGGGAACTTCTTCCACGAACCAAGAGTCATCATACTTTGCCCAGTTCAGAGAGTTCACAATGTTGATTCCGTTGCTTGTTCCGATCCGGAACTTGTCCGGCCTGAGGAGACTCGGTGAGTTTGCTGCTGCGTATATGCATCTGATTGCCTCGAGGAAATTGGTGACACCTCCTGCGGCTTTGACGCCAAGTCTGTCGCCGACCGTCTCGCGCATCAACTTCAAGTGGGCTGGGTATGCGCCCATCGGCCCGAATCCGGTGGATGTCTTGACGAAAGCCGCGCCCCCTTCTTCAGAGATTCGACATGCCTCAACAATCTCCTGATCCGTAAGGTAGCCGGTCTCGAGGATCACCTTGACCGGCGCTCCATCCGCTTCCTTCACCACCGAACCAATATCGCCACGAATGAACTCACGCATCTTCTGACCATCTTCACCGGAAGAAGCGGTCATCTCCCGAACGCTTCCTACGTTGATGACCATGTCAATCTCGGTCGCTCCTTTCGCAATTGCGTCTGAGGCCTCAAACGCTTTCGATTCGGTCGATGTCTGTCCAAGCGGAAATCCGACAACGCTCGCCACGCCGACTCGACTTGATTTGGACTTTAGGTAATGCGACGCTTCGCGCACCCAACAGGAGTTGACGCAAACAGTTGCGAAGCCGTGAGTATCAGCCTCATCGCAGAGCGATCGAATCTTCCTTCTGAGGACGTGAGACTTCAGCTCCGTGTGATCGATCAGGTTCGCTAGCTGCCCCTCCTCCAGCGCATCAGCCACTTGACGAAGCGATTGGCTGGCGATTCTCATGATCTCTTCCCGGTGATGAAGGACACGCGTTTGGATGGGATGAACCTTCCGACTGCCGTGATGATCTTTATAGAATCTCTTCTGATCGTTCGATGTGATGACGACGACAGACAGCTTGCAAGAGAAGCACACCGCCACGTTCCAACGAACGTTGTGAAGGTCCGGAAACAGGGGGGTGCTTGAACCTTCGATCAACAAAGCGGAGAACATAGATGTCTAGGAGTGACTACATTGATCCCTCGACTTGTTGCTGATTTACAACATATATTTCGGTCTCCGGAGCATTTGCTGGATGTGAAGAAATTGAGCAAGATCAAGTTCGGAGCCGTCCTGAACGAGACCCTAGATGTCCGTCTCCCCGGATTACCGGGAGCTCGCAAAACTGCTTCGAGTCTGTGAGGATGCCGACTTCGACTCGGCCTAGCTGATGGCCCACCTCACATGGGGACGGAACTCCGCGGTGTTCGAATGCTGGACAACACTGTCGGCGCTATCGCGTGAAACTTCAGGAATCCATCTCGGGCCCTTCTTCCTTTGCAACAGCTACCGAAAACCGCCCTCGTTGCCAAGATGCCCGCCACCCTAGATGCAATATCCGGAGGCCGCCTTGAGCTAGGGATGGGAGCCGGATGGAAAGAGGATGAATACAGAGCCTACGGCTACCCCTTCGGCTCGGCAGCGGAGACGATATGGCGTCTAGGTGAGCCGGCTGCGACAATCCGGCTGATGTGGAGCGGGAAACCAGCGACCTTCCGGGGAAAATACTACCATACTACCTTGGAGGCTGTGTGCATGGTAATCATAGCGCGCTTTCGGTCAGCTTCGCTTTCTCTCGGCTCCCTCAAGAGACTCACTCAAGACAGCGATCGCCTGATCAAGTTGTTCAGTAGATGTGACCAACGGAGGTTGGAGCCGTACCACATTTCCTTTGACTCCGCCGTGTCCTACCAACACCCTTCTCTTCCTGCATGCGTCCCTGATGCTGGCGGCCTCCTCCGCTGCCGGCTCTTTCGTGTCTCGGTTTCGAACCAGCTCGATGCCGATCATGAGACCTCTGCCTCGAACCTCGCCAATCAGAGGAGTACTTCTCTTCATTTCTTCGAGCTTTTGCATGACATACCGTCCTTTCTTTTCAGCCTCTTCTGGTATTCTCTCTTCGACGAGAAAGTCTATGTTGGCAATTGCAGCCGCGCAAGAAACCGGGTTGCCACCGAAAGTAGACAGATGATCGCCCGGCTCAAACGCATTCCCTATGTCTTCTGTGGTTGTGCATGCGCCCAGCGGGAGCCCGTCCGCGATTCCTTTGGCCATAGTGACAATGTCAGGTCTCACACCATAATGCTCTAGACCGAACATTCTTCCAGTTCGGCCGAAGCCAGTCTGAACCTCATCGTCGACGAACAGTATCCCGTACCGGTCCAGCACCTTCTTGACCTCGTTAAAGTACTCCAGTGGCGGCACGATTATGCCGCCCTCACCTAGGATAGGCTCCGCGATGAAAGTAGCAACACAAGCGGAAGTAGAGTAGTTGATGATGTCCTCAACCATCTTTGCACACTGTATTCCGCACTTCGGGTATTCCAGTCCTAGTTGACATCGATAGCAGTATGGCGCTGGGGCGAAGGAGACGTCGCCTAGGTATGGACCCATCGAGTAACCTCTACGCCCCGACTGCCCGGTGATTGAAAGGCTTGCTAACGTCCTACCGTGGAAAGAGCACATCAAGGCAATGAATTCGTGCTTCTTCGAGAATTTGCGAGCGACTTTGAGAGCGCATTCCACAGCCTCAGCTCCACTGTTTCCGAAGAACGTCTTGTGTAAGCCCCACGGATTGACTTGTGAGAGGCGCTCGGCCAACTCGGCGACTACTGGAATGTAATAGACGTAACCACAGCCATGTATGAGTTGGTCGAGTTGGTGTTTGGCCGCTTCCACCACTCTCGGGTTGCAGTGACCGGCATTCACTACTGATATGCCGGAAAAACAGTCGATATACTCATTCCCATCAGCATCCTTCACCCGAGCACCTACGCCACTTTGTAGCGCCAATGGCTCGAGCCTTTTCACGCAACTCGTGATCATGTATCTGCCGTACTTTTCTACGATTGCGGCCGTTTCAGTCATCCTGGTCACTTTCGCACCTTGTCTAGCCGCTAGCGTTAATAGTTGGACAATATTTGGCTTTGGCCCTGTCGGCTGAGCGTTTCTTGTCTCGAGAAATGAGTGAGCTCTTAGAGGTTCAGAAGGACTATGGTAGGCTGAAGCTCTTCATAGAAGGAAAATGGATCGATTCCCAATCTAACCACATCCAACCTGTGATGAATCCCGCAACGGATGAGATAATTGCTGAAGTCCCCTTCTCGACCGGAGAGGAAGTAGACAAAGCTGTCGAATCGGCGCAGACAGCGTTCTCAAGATGGAGTGAGTTCCCGGTCACGACTAGGGCAGGATACCTATTCCGGCTGAAGCAGAAACTGGACGAATACTTTGAGCACATCTCAAGGATCACTACTCAGAACCACGGCAAAATAATAGATGAAGCCAGAGGTGAAACGAGAAGGCTCGTGGAAAACCTTGAAGTCGGATGTGCTGTGGCATACACGCTGTCAAAGGGCGAGCAGCTTGATCAGGTCGCTTCTGGTGTAGATGAGACTCTTGTACGAGAGCCACTAGGCTCGTTCGCGGTGGTCGGGCCCTTCAACTTTCCTTCCCTGGCGCCTTTCTGGTTCATTCCGATAGCCATCGCTGTTGGCTGTACAGTGGTCGTAAAGCCAAGTGAGATAACGCCTCTGCCGATGCAGTGGTGCGCTAAGGCGATCGAGGATGTCGGCATTCCTCCAGGAGTGGTAAACGTGATACACGGCGGCAGGGAGGTCAACGAAGCACTCATAGCACATCCTGACACCAAGGGTGTCGCATTCGTGGGCTCAACCCCTGTAGCCAAGTCAATCTACCGTCTGGCCGGCGAGCATAGCAAGAGAGCGCTCTGTCAGGCAGGCGCCAAGAACTACGTAGTGGTAATGCCTGACGCAGACCTAGGGACGACGATTACTTCCCTCATACCGTCATTCTTCGGGAATACGGGACAACGCTGCCTGTCTGGAGCTAACCTGGTCGCCGTGGGCGGCGCTTACGAGCCTCTGAAGAGAGGGTTCGTAGAAGCGGCATCAAAGCTGAGGCTAGGATACGGACTAGATGAATCTGTCGAAATGGGGCCGCTCGTCAGCCGGAGAGCGAGGGAACGGGTATTGGGCTACATACAGAAGGGATTGGAAGAAGGCGCCGAGTTGATACTCGATGGAAGGCAGGTCAGGATCGAACGGTACCCGAACGGATACTTCCTAGGCCCGACCATCTTCGATCAAGTAACACCGGACATGACAATTGCGAAAGACGAGATATTCGGTCCAGTTGCCTGTATAATCAGAACTGAAAAACTTGAGGACGCTATCGAGATGATCAACACGAAAACAGACTATGGGAATGAAGCATGCATATTCACAGGCAGCGGCAAGAATGCACGCGAATTTAGGCGGAGAGTCCAGGCTGGAAACGTTGGGATAAACATAGGCATAGCCGCACCGATGGGATTCTTCCCGTTTGCGGGCTTCAGAGATTCCTTCTTCGGCGTGCTCCATGGACAAATAGATTGTGTGGACTTCTTCACAGACAAGAAGGTCGTAGTGTCAAGGTGGTAGGTGGCTTGAGCGATGATGAGGAGCGGTACACCTTCAGCTCCCTTATGACATTGCTGATCGAAAGCGAGACCAAGCTTGAAGAACTCTACGAGACAACAGCGCAGGCAACCAAGCAGCCGGAGCTGAAGTCCCTACTTTCCGACTTCGGCAAGAGCAGCCTGAAGAGGATGGAGATGATGCGGAGAGCCCGCGTCGAGAGCGTTGTAGAGATAGCGCTTGAACCAATAACAGGCTTAAAGCTCACCGAACTATTGGCAATGATTAACACTAGTGTCCAGAATCGACGCGTAGCCAACATCGACAAGCTGATGACTGTTGAGAGAACGATATCTGACCTCTATGCCGGAGCGTCATCGAAGATTGTGCGGATATCAGCTGACGCAGGTGAACTGTTGAGGACGCTATCTCGTGAAAGCATTCAGCGGCTCCGTCAGTTGGAGGGATATGTGTAGACGGCGGGAATTTCAGAAAACCTTGAGGCCTTTCTAAGAGGCCGATTATGCTAGAGCACAGCAAGAACTCGACCCAAGCTTGGGCGTAGATTGTGCTCTTGTCTAGAGGTTCTCAAAACTCAGATCACTAACATTCTTCATCGTTCGCAGCCGCCTTGCGCAGTCATCGCATACCCGTCTCTCGAATTCCATCTTGGCAATGCGTTCCTCAACGAGGAGTGGGCTAGGATCCGCCTGAAGGAAATGTGCCACGAATCTTGCTCTCCGGGTAGCCGGCTTTGTCTGGCATAACTCACACAGGTCTTCTCGATCACGCCTTCTCAGCATCGAATCGATCATCACTCGCCAACTCAGACGGCCAGAAGTCGGATACTCTGAGTGGCTGTTAGAGCTCAAAATGGTTGTGGACAAATGATGGACCAGTAAAGCGTCGACGTCGGCAACTGAGATATCTCTCCCTCGCCAAGGTGAAGACCATCTCCTTTGAGGCCCTCTCTCACGAGACCGAAGTCATAGTTCATCAGATACTGTAGGCCGCCGTGGATCAGTCGGTTGAGCGGCCTCTCGTCCCATAACAGAAATCCTCTTTCTCGAACAGCACAGTCGAGGCCCCTTATTCTGACGCCCCGCGCAATACCTGCCCCGATCATCCCGCCTGCAATGATGGCAAGATAGACGCTTGGCTATCAGCAAGAATCTAGAACCGTCGTTGGAATCCCACGCTCTGTTAGTCGAGGTCGGACATCAGCGGCCAGCCGGAAAATGATCTAGGCCCGAAGGAAGCTCACTTCCGAAGCCCTGAAATGTGCAAATACGCTGGTCCCAACCGCAAGGTTGAGTTCATCCACTGTGTCCGAGCTCATTTCGACGTTCAGCGGAAATCCAACGTCGATTGATACCTGTGTAAGAGATCCCATCTTGCGCATGCCCTTTACGGAACCCTGAAAGACATTGCATTCGCAGTGGCGCCAGTGCGGTTTCCCATTGTTCCGTCCAAGTGAGAGCGATATCGCCTCAGGTCTCACAACGATAATGACAGGCTCACCAACCCTCAACTCACTCGCGACCCCACGAATGGTCCGGCCATCGGCTTGGGCAACGGCATAACCGTCGTCCGTCGATGTCAACGTACCCTGCAAGGTATTGAAGCCCATGAAATCGGCAACAAATGTGGAACTAGGGGTTTGGAGAACGCGCTCCCAAGAGCCGACCTGTTCGATCCGCCCGTTGTTCATGATTGCTACTTCGCTGGTCATCAGCTGCGCCTCTGCGAGGTCATGTGTCACATAAACGGACGCAAGACCAAGTGTACGACTGACTTCATCGAGGCTCTTCCGCATCTCTCCGAGCAGCTTTCTCCTTGAGACTCTGTCAACACTGGAGAACGGCTCGTCGAGGAGCAGAACCCTTGGGCGCGTTATCAAGGCCCTAGTGAGCGCTACCTTCTGCTTTTCTCCCCAGCTCAGACTCTTAGTATGACGGCCACCCAGATGCGAGATCCCTAGCCATTCCATCATCTCTTTCGCCCGATCCTTGCCGTTCCCGCTTGGACGCCGTTGGCCGAACGCGATGTTCTGGTCAACCGTCAGATGTGGAAATAGCAGACAGTCTTGGGGCACATAGCCGACTTGTCTCTTCTCGGGAACCAGGTGCGTAACGTCGACACCATTCAACTGTATCCTGCCAGATTCGATTTGACGAACTCCTGCGATACACTCCAGCAGTGTGGTCTTTCCAGAGCCGTTTGGCCCTACAAGAGCGAGGCACTCGCTGTCAGCAACATCAAAGCTGATCCCCTCTAGCGCAAATCTGCCGATTTTCACTGAGAGATCTGAGACGCTTAGGATGAAATACCACCCCTATATGCAATCTTTCGAGAAACCAAGAGCACGGAGACAGTCAATCCCAGAAGTATTAGGATAATAGCCATCGCGTTCTCTAGGTTCGCCAATGACAGATTGAGAAACATGGCAATCGGCAACGTTTCGGTCTTGAATCTTGTTGCACCTGCCAGCGTCACCGTGGCCCCGAACTCGCCCATCGCTCTAGCCCATGCAAGCATAGCAGCCCCGAACACTCCATCCTTCGCCATCGGCAGGGTAACGCGCATGAAAGAATCCAGTTCACTGTGCCCGAGAGTTCGTGCAACCTTTTCGTAACGGGGATCAATTCCATCAAAGACTGGCTTCATCAGTCTGACCGCAAGCACGCTAATCACACTGAACTGAGCCAGAATTATGCCCGGAGGTTCGAAGACGAGCTTGATGAATGAGCTGTTGATGAAAACGCCTAGGGGAGTATTTGTGAAGAAGATGAGAAGAGCTGTACCCAGTGCGACTGGTGGCAAGGCAATTGGGATATTGATTAAAGCATCCACCAAATCTCTTCCAGGAAATCTTGCCCGCGATAGGACGTAGGCAGCAGGTATGCTCACGATCAATGCCAGTGCAGTAGCTATAGTTGCCGTGACCAGGGTCAGGACTATGGCAAACTGCAACTCGTCAGAGAAAAAGGCCGACATCAAGGTAGAAGGACCTAGGAATATGGATCCTGCGAATATGACGAGCAAGATGAATAGAGCAAGGAATGTTAGACAAGCACCTGATAGCACTTTGAACGTACCTATCTCTTTCAGCCAACTCATACGAAGCCCCCCAAAGGCGGTATCTCTGCATCAGGCGCGTGTATCCTTGCATCCCGCTCTGTGGCAAAGTATCCGTACTTGGCCCAGATAGCTTGACCGTCTCTTGAAGCAAGGAAGTCGAGAAACCACTCGGCGGAAGGTCTGTGCTTAGCGAATGTTGATACGGCTCCGGCTATGTACGCGATCTTAGGTATCTTGCTTGGACTTATCCAGATTATATCTGATTTGTCAGGGGTCCAATCCCGAAAGACATGCCAGCCTATGATTGCGTCGACCGCTCCCGCCGGAATCAGCCCTGCAGTTGCGTCGCAACTCTGAGCATAGACAACGATGTTTCTGCTGACGTTCTCCCAGAGACCAGCTCTTTCCAAGAGATCTTTGGCATAGAGGCCGACACAGACAGATTTTGGGTCTCCGATCCCTACTCGTATTCCCGGTCGAGCCAGATCTTCGATAGATATTATTTTCTTGGGGTTCCCTTTCTGGACGATAATCGCCGGCACAAGGTAGGCAAACACCCGCACGTGCCCCGTGGTAATGTTCACCACGCCAAAACTGGCCGCCTGTACGAGATATTCAGGCGACCCTGGGATGAAGAGGTCGCCCATCTTTGAGATTCTCATCGCAGAGAGGACGCTGCCAGAACCGCCGAGGCGAAGTTCCACCCTGACTCCGTACCTTGCTTCAAAGATCCGACGAGCGTCTTCCAAGACCGGGGCACTCGCTGCTCCGGCGAAGACAACTACCGTCTCTTGACTCGATGAGAAGAGCGGAGCGAGCCTCATGACCATGAGCGTGCCCACCGCAACGCCAAGCACCAACGTCACAAACAAGACTCTGTGGAACTTGCTGACCTGCGGCACCACGGACCCTCCTAGGGCAGCTGAAAGGCATAGATTACATAAAGGCTCAGTGTAAGCGCAATCGCTTACGGCCCTCCTACCCGAGCTACATCTGCTAGCCATCAGTCCACAGACACCGACTTCCGATTGTTAGCCGACGCCTGATCGAAGGTCAGACGGTTATGTGAATTGGGATCGACGACTTCATAGCTTGATAATGTTCCCTTTAACGTCCACATAGAAAGTCACGAACACTTTCGTGAGACGAGTAGGACTGTTGTAGCGAGACCGATACGCGATTTGAAATTGGAATTCACCGACCCTCAAACTTCAGCGATAGAATAACTTGTCTAACGCTATATTCAGTACAGTCGAAAAAAGTCCATCCTCATCACTACGATTACACGTCGGATGAGGAATTCTAGAGTTCCTCAGCAAATGAGCGGATTGTGAGTACAGAATATGGTCACGAACCCACGGAAGAAAAAAAGGAGCGAAGGTGTTCTTGGAGCTTGGATTTCAGCAAAGCTAGGCTTGCATTTGAGGCTGGGCTTTCGGTCTGCCCGGGGGTCTCCCCCTCGGCCTGCCTCTGGGTCTTCCTCTTGGTCTGCCTGGCGGCCTTCCTCTTGGTCTGCCCCTGGGTCTACCTCTACGTCGCCTGCGTCGCCTTCCAGGAGCACGCGTGACGATGGCCAGGGCGAGATCCTTAGTTCTCTCCCTTATTTCGGCAGGGAGCGCGTTGATTTGGTTCCTAATACCTTCCGCGATACTGAGCACATGGGCAATAGAGTCGGAAGTCTTCCTTCGGGGCATGATATTTCCACGATTTCACATAACATCACCAGATAAATGAACCTTTCCTTATGAACATGAATTTGTCCAATCGATTGCAGAGTCGGCCACAATGACCTATCGGGCTCTCTTGATGACACAATTGCCTTTCCAATTGGTTTCTGACCACCGCGTATCTCAATAGCTTCATGATTCACTCGAATGGTGACAATGTTCCTATCGCTTCTGTCCTTGTTTTCCATTGGCTTTCTGGCGACGTCGGATGTCAGGAAAGCTCCCATTCTGTAGCCACACAGCCGTGTCGACCAATATTGTCGGGATCCCGTTAGAAGCAAGATGTCTACATGACTTTCTGAAAATATCTCCTAGGACCATGGTAAACATCAAACCATTGCTTATGTATCTGAGTAGGTGTTTTGAAACCAATCCCTAGAACAGTGCGAACAGTACCTTACTGCATGATGCAGCAATAGCTGATTTGTGCACCGAATGTCGCAACCCGGCAAGATCCTTGCTCAGAGTATCATTTGGGATGGTGTGGGAGGGGGGATTCGAACCCTCGAGACGCAACAGGAGACACGTCAGATTTCTCCCCTTGCATGTCCCCGTTTTTCTCAGCATCTGATAAGAACAAGGTTCCTAGGATACAGTGCTGGGTCGGCTCCCGATAAGAGATGTAGGTCTTCTCGAACTTGAGGCACAATTCGCATGAGAAGGGAGACTCTTGTGACCTAGTTGGCGCTCGCCGTCTTTCCTCCATTGTCACGGGTTGTGAGAAAGAAAAGGGTCAGGAGATCCGCCTATTGCAAGATCCTAGGCAAAGATCGCTGCGATGATGCTGCTTACACCTTGTGAAACGATTGTTCCTATCGCGATGACTATAGCTGCCATGACTATGCCGACGGCGATGTTGCCCTTCTTGAGTTCTGCCCACTCATCGTAACCCCTAGTCAGTCTACCCATGAATGATAGCCCAACGTACTGCATCACGACCGCCAGCGCTAGTGCCAGAACCAGTTGTACGAACCCAACTATTATGCCGACTAGGTCGAAGGTTCTGAATAGTCCGATGACGCCAGGTCCCACGATTATGGCTACCGAGATGAATATCCCGGCGACGTAAATCGCTACAGCGTTGTTACCCTTGCCTATCTCTTCCCATTCATCGAGTCCCTTAGTCAGTTTGCCAAGAACCCAAGAGGCAATGTATAGACCTGCGACTGCAAAGACAATCGCCAGCACAAGCCTGAGTATTGCGAGACCCACCAGAACTAGATCGACCAATACCGCCATAGAGATCTCCAGACTTTGATAAGCATGAGACGACATAAAAGCCTTCAAAATGGATCGGACGTCACTGAGTTGTGCGTCGACTACTGGAACCTACAACCACTCTGAAGAAATGCGTTGACTGCCGTGTCCAGCATGGCTTCGTGACCTGTCTGCATAGCACCTGGTTTCTTTGGTTGAAGATGAGTGAACTACAGTTGGTCTGTCTGGTGCGGGAGGGGGGATTCGAACCCCCGAAGGCCTACGCCATAGGCTCCTGAAGCCAGGGCAGCGGTGGACGCCTCTACCCCTTAGACCTGGTTCCCGCCAACTCGAAAGTTGGCCTCGGGTACTCCCGCTGCAAGTTCGCTACTTCGGCCACACCTAGTTAATCGTTGTGCGAAAACTTCGACAGAGTCAGACCGATGAAAATACCTATGAGATGCCCTGAGAATGGCCGACCGCTGTGGGGATCGTCCGAGTGCAGGTTTCCCTGAGGTATGGGAACGGGTCGGTCAAGCTCCAGATTCCCGGAGAGCGCTTACTGGAGACCATGAGACCCAAGTCTTCCATTCGGTTGGGTCAGAACGTTCCGGAGGCGCTCGCCGCACCTGTTGGGGCCGAACCCTTACCGAAACTCCTCGACCGAAAAGACAAGGTCGCCATAATCGTGAGTGACATCACGAGACCCTGCCCGACCCAAAGGATTCTCCCGCACGTGGTGCGACTACTCAAGAATTCGGGCATTACTCGCGACCACATGCGGATCCTCATTGCGACGGGAACACATAGGTGTCACACTCTTGCGGAAAAAGCTAGACTTCTTGGTAGATATGCAAGTTCGATTCCGCAAGTTATCGATCACACAATGGATTCAGTGCAATACGTCGGGACAACGAGACGCGGGACAAGAGTGTCTGTGAACCGTGCCCTTCTTGATGCTGATTTCGGCCTTGCCATCGGTAACGTGGATGTTCACTATTTTGCCGGCTACACAGGTGGTTACAAAGCTGTAATACCTGGAGTTGCGGGGAAGGAGACGATTGAAAGAAACCATAGCCTCATGACCCTTCCGAACGCGGAACCAGGGGTCGTAGACTCGAATCCGGTTCGTGAGGACATTGAAGAGGCGGCACAATTCACGGAGCTAAGGTACATCGTCAACGTCGTCCTAAATGAGGTAAATCGGATCGCCGCCGTCTTTGTGGGAGACGCTATCGCCGCACATCGATCTGCTACCAGGATCGTGGACGACTTCGTAAAAGCCCCTATCAAGGAACCTGCGGATATCGTGCTTGCGAGCGCGGGCGGTTACCCCACGGACATCAACCTCTACCAGACCCACAAGGCGATTGAGAACGCCTCCCACGCCGTCAAGGACGGAGGCACCATAATAGTCGTCGCTGAATGCCGCGACAAGTGGGGCAACACTGCCTTCGAGAGCTGGAGCACTAACGCCTCGAACCTGGAGGAACTAGGCGCGAAACTCAGCAGCGGCTTCATTCTAGGGCCTCACAAGGCCTTCATGCTCAGCAAGATTGCAAAGCGAGCTGAGATCATCGTAGTATCCGACAAGCTGATGGCGAGCACGATCCTCTTCAAGACCTTCAAGAAACCACAAGACGCACTTGATCATGCCTGGCGTTCACATGGAAGGGATGCCTCAATCCTACTCATGCCTTACGCAATGAACACTTTACCTACAATGCCTTCCTAAGCCGGCACGATTGGCAAGACCCTGCTAGTGACCATTCCAATCCTTGACCGACAGACAAGTTGAGCCTTGCACTAGACCGGAATAGCAACGCTTACTTGAAATACCTTTACCGCACTTGCGACGCTGCAACACGCTGTCGAGCCAGTAGGCCGGAAGAAGACCGAACTGAAATGGCTGTGGACGAGGATGAAACTGATACCGCGACTCTACTACTTGTATCGACGCACATGGAAACGGCTGGCCATCTTCTCCGCAATCGCGGGACCTGGCATCATAGTGATGGTTGCTGACAATGACGCCGGTGGCATTACGACTTACGCCGTCACGGGATCGCGGTACGGATTCAATCTCGTCTGGCTGGTAGTGCTGTTCTCAGTGCTTGCGTACTTCGTCCAAGAGATGACGGTTCGCCTTGGAGCGGTGACAAAGAGAGGACATGCGGAAGCGATCTTCGACGGATTCGGCCCGTTCTGGGGTTGGTTCTCATTGATAGACCTGACACTCGTCAACTTTCTTACACTGGTGACCGAGTTCATAGGCATGGTTGCTGCCGCACGCATTTTCGGAATACCACCACTGTGGACGATCGTCGCGGCCGTCACTTTTCTGATCATACTCGTCGGCACAGGAACCTACTGGACCTTCGAGAGAATAACGCTCGTCTTCTGCCTGCTCAACTTAGTGTACATTCCGGCCGCGATCCTCGCGAACCCTGACTGGAACACAGTAGCTAGCAGCGTTGTCTCTCCGGAGTTTCCGAACGGCCTGACAACCGGCCTGCTTACGTTGATCATGGCGAATATTGGAACCACTATTGCTCCATGGATGCTGTTCTTTCAGCAAAGTGCGGTCGTCGACAAGGAACTTGACGAGAAAGATATTCCATATTCCAAGATCGACACGGCGGTCGGCTCATTGCTAACCGGTTTGGGGGCGGCGTTCATAATGATCGCAACCGGATCGACACTTCACAAGATCGGCCTGAACATCACCGACGCATCCGAGGCTGCCCTTGCATTAGTGCCGTTGGCTGGTCAACACGCTGGAGCGCTGTTTGCCATAGGCCTGTTTGATGCAGGTCTCTTGGGCGCGATCTGCATCTCCCTCGCGTCCTCATGGGCATTTGGAGAAGTCTTCGGTTGGGCGCATACATTGAATGTGAACGTCAAGAGCGCTCCTTGGTTCTACATGTTCTATTTTCTCAACATCGCCCTAGCTGGAGCAATCGTGCTCATTCCTAGCGCACCCTTTGTGCTGATCACACTGTTCGTTCAGGTGATAGCTGTTACACTCCTGCCTGCCGCGTTGGTCTTCTTAATCCTGCTTCTGAACGACAAGCCGCTCATGGGCCCGTATGTGAACACCAAGCTGCAGAATGTGATAGACTGGTCAATTGTTGGAGCCGTAATTTTCGTCTCATCTCTCTATGGCTTCTCGACAATCTTCCCGAGTTTATTAGGAGGATAAAGCCGACAAGTAACAGACAACGCGACCTGTAAACAGACAGGGAGCCGATCGCGAATGTCAGTAAGATCAAACCAGATCCGAGAGTACGTTCAGAAAGCCGCTCTCGGCGAGAACAAGAGCATGCGATACCTCTTCCTGAGCGAGATCATCAACAAGAAAGTACAGACAAAGGACGGCGTGACGCTCGGCAAATTGAGGGACTTGGTGATCAAGGATGAGGCACACTACCCGGAAGTGATAGGTGCCATCGTTGAGCGTTCGCTTGGTCGCCCTCCCTGGAATGTCCCTTGGAACCATGTTGTCAGCATGACTAAAGAAAAGACGATCATAGAGGCACCCCCCGAAGGCAAGTATCCTGAGCTCAAGCATAGCGAAGACCAGCTCCTCCTGCGGGACAAAGTGCTCGACAAGAGAATCCTCGACATCGAAGGATTCGATGTCGAGGTAGTCTATGACATTCAGCTTCTGCTAGTCGAAAACAAACTGTTTGTCGTCGGCGCTGATGTCGGGCGACATGCGCTAATGCGGAGGCTCGGGTTTGGGAGAATTGCCAAGTCAGCGCTCGAGAATCGTTCCAAGGAGGACATCATACCATGGCGATATGTTCAGCCTCTACCAGCGGACCTCACGGGGACCAAGGGAGACGTGAAACTCAACATTACCAGGGAAGGCCTCAAGGACATCCATCCTGCAGACTTGGCTGACATACTTGAAGAACTCAGCCATGAAGAGAGAATCCACATCTTCAATGCGTTAGACGGCGAGGTTGCCGCAGACGCTCTTGAGGTAACTGAACCAAGAGTTCAAAGAGAAATCCTAGCCTCAACAAGTGTTGACCGAGCAGCCGAGATCCTTGGCCACTTGTCTCCAGTGCAGATTGCTGATATCTTGTCTATTCTTCCAAGGGGTGATTCTGAGGCGTTTCTGAAGACACTGAGGGGAAATGTCGCTTCGAAGGTTCAGCTCCTCTTGAGTAAGCACGATGTCCCCGCCTCTGCCCTCGCCATGCCCTGTTTCCTCGGATTTCCAGGCAGCCTCACAGTCGAAGAAGCCTTCTCACGATTCCGAGAAGAGGCGCGCCACTGCGATGTAACGATGTACATCTACGTCGTCGACGAAGAGCAGCACCTGAAGGGCGTGATAGACATTAACGAACTCCTACAGGCCGATCCAAAGAACACATTGGAAGAGATCATGACAAAGAATGTCGTGGCCGTGGCTCCCACTACTATGCGGGGAGAGATCGAGGCACTGTTTCTAAAGTATCACTTCAGGGCAGTACCCATCGTTGACGAATCGAGAAAGATCGTCGGTGTCATCAGGGAAAAAGACGTATTCTTACCGGAGGAATGACTTCGAAGACTCAACAAGCGAGGAAGGGACATGCCAAGAGTGCAAACTACCAGAACCGTTAAGGCAACACTCCTTTTTCTCAGACTTTACCTCATCTTCCTTGTCGCTCTTATCATCTACAAGTTCCTCACTCAGATCCGACTCACGTAATTCAATGATCTGTTTCATCGAACGAATCGTCTTGGGATTTCCAATCTAGCTTGTTACAGCAACCGTGTGAGCTGCGTCGACCATATTCCTGAGCTTCTTTAGAACAATCCCGTATGCGCCTGCGACGCCCTGCATGCCACCGAATCCGCAGTCCGGCTTCGCCATGATGCGGGCACCCAGTATGCTGAGGGCATTCCGTAGCGAGCCTGAGATCTCTTCAACTGTCTCCACTCTAAGGCTGACTGAGGAGACGCACCCGTACGCAAGGAACTTATCTGCCCCTTCTAGGTCGTCCCTGCTGTACGCTTGAAGGTTGCCGGGAGATCCCGCGAACTCGTGATCGACGATATCGGCTTCACTTCCTAGTAGAACCGTCTTGACAAGGGGGGTTATTGTGCCGCACACGTGGATCGCGGAAAGACAGGATATCTCGCTGACCAGCATGTTCAGGGTCTCAATGACGAACTTTTCGTCGTATCTGAAGAGGACACCACGCCCAAGCATGACGGACAGGAATGGTTCATCTATGTTGACCAAGTCGAACCCGAGATCGCTCAGCCGCTTACATGATCTGCTGAGCATCTGCGCGAGCGCTGCGACAACTTTGGGCTTCGAGGCACCACATGACAATAGGCTTTTCCTGTCCAGATAGCTGGCCAGCGTGAACGGGCCTGTAATACAGGCCTTGGTTCCTCTCACTTTATGCATCAGGCCCTGTTCCTGAAGGAACTTCTGGTAGTATTCTGCTCGTTCAACTCCGACCACGGCTGATGTCTCTTTGATCTCATCTGAAAGGAGGCGGACGTCTTCGCCTCTGATCTGAATGTTTGGTTCCACTTTGGATAGTGGGATGAGAAACTGCAAGGCCATGTTCATTGGCTTTGACGATGAGCCGGCAAGCTGTGGGTAGCAAGGATAATCCAAGCCCAAGGAAACTTTGTCAATTATCGCTTGGTCTACGTTCCTCCTGGCTTCGTCAAAATCATCCTGAATCGGCAAACTACCAACGTCCGCCGTCGCGAGTAACAATTCGTCGAGCTGCTTCTTCACCGCCATTTCACCTGTCCACACAAAACTCGAGCAAAGCATTTAACCAGGCATCTGAAGGTAGCGGCTTGATCTCGAATCGCGATGCACAAGGACCGGCGTGATGTTCTCTCTGATTGGCTAGCCGTACAGTCTCGCCGCGGCCTCGGTCAATCCGAGCTCGTTGAGTTTCTCCCTCGTGGGCCTCCCCTCGTCGTCCCAACCTCGCTTCCGGTAGTACGTGTGAAGCATGTTTGTGAATCTCTCCCTCTCTAGTTTCATGCCTGCGGTCTTGCCGGATGGAATGGGGTCGATGAAATCTCTCTCAGGTAGCTGGTCGTCCTTTGCGGAGATTCCCTTCCTGAGGACCGCCATCGCTCGTGTTAGGTTCCAGACCCTTTCTGACCGTTTCAGCAATTCGTCGAGTGTGAACTCTTTTCCGGTCACTGCTGAGTAGGCCTCGGCGTACAGGTTGGGATCCATGCCAAGCTCTACCCAGTGGAACCTGCAGACGCCAAGCATGTCAAAGAGTGGCCGTAGGTGCTGCAGGTAGATGACCTGGTCGACCTTGTCCTCCCCGTAGCTGTCTCGGCCGACTTTCAGATCGTACGTGATCGCCCAAGATCGGTTATGGTGAGCCCCGATGTCTGTTGTTGCGTAGGATAACGCCATGGCCGGAGCCGCTCGGTGGTCGTATCCTGAGATCTCCAAGCCTTTCACCTCCATGGCGAACCGGGAAGATCCCTTTCCGATCTTCTGAGCCAGCGCTCTCACACCATTCGCCATTGCATCGCCGAAGCCTTTCCTCTGAGCGATCATTGTAAGAAGTTTCAGCACCGACTTCAAGTCTCCGAACTTCGGCTCAAAGCCAAGTTGACGTCTTGACACTAGCCCCCGCTGGTAGGCTTCCATGACGAACGCGATGACGCCGCCGGCACTGATTGTATCCAGCCCCAGATCATCTGCTACGTAGTTCGCTCGAACCAGGTATGTGAAATTTGATAGGCCCACATTCGCTCCCAGCAGAGCTGCGTTTTCATATTCCACCCCGATCTCGACCGGGCGACCTTCTTCATCCTTAACTCGACTCACATGTTCGCAGGGAACCGGACAGTTCGAGCACGGCCTACTCTTGATCTTGGTCTCTTTCTCCATAACGTCGCCTCCGATATCGCGGGCGTTCTCGAACTGCGTCTTCTGGAAGTTCAGCGTTGGTAGCGCTTCGACTTCGTTTGCCCATTCTATGACACTCATCGTCCCTTGGCGCATCCACGTCTTGTAGGTTGGGTTGTGAGTCACTATGTCGAGGGATTTTCTGTAGATATCGGAGAGTCGTTCAGGCTGCGCGATTCGGACATCTCTGGAGCCCTTTGTCACGATGGCCTTCAACCGCTTGGTTCCCATGACTGCGCCGACACCCGTCCTCCCAGCCTGTCCATGTCGGGTCTTGCTACGCTCCCAGTCAACGTTCACACACGCAAAGCTGACGAGGTTCTCTCCGGCGACACCTATGCTGGCGACGGAAGAGTCTTCCCCGTGCTTGTCCCTCAGAATACGGTCTACCTCAGAGGAGCCCCTCCCCCAAAGATCGCCTGCATCATTTATCGCGATGCCACCATCGATGACTGACAAGTACGCCGGATTCTTTGAAGCGCCCGATATGATGAGCGCATCAAAGCCTGCCTTTCTAAGCCTATGCCCGAAGAATCCGCCGACGTTACTGTCGCCGTAGATGCCTGTCTGTGGACTTATCGAAGCAAAGGTCGTCTTGGATCCTCCAGGAAAGTTCGGCACCGTCAGTGGGCCCGCGGCCACGACGAGCAGGTTCTTTGGATCGAGCGGTTTCGTCTTGAGCGACACTCTTTCGAAGATGATCTCGGCGGCCCAGCCCCTGCTTCCTACGTAATCATACGCTAGCTTCTCATCGACATCTTTCGTCGCGATTTTTCGAGCGGCAAGGTCGACTTCCGCAACCTTCGTGTAACCCATGAGCGGCATATGCAAACCTCATTTTGGACTTGGTCATCTAGTGGAGACGCTAATCGCGGCCGTGGGCGATTTAAGCCGCTTGCTTATACTTTTCAAGCAATCAGAAATCTGGTCCGAAAGAACGTGGCCGCGTAAGACTTCAAGGACAAGTTCGGTGCCCCCTTCTTCGAGAGAGCAAAGATTCGAACTGGTTCATTCCTCACTGCATGGTCGCTCATTTCGAGCCGCTGAGTGGAATCACAACACTTAAGATTCGACCCGCACAGTCCGTAGTCCAACCCGAGTTTGAAAATGATGTCATCAGGAGAAGGGCAGCCAACCGCCGCTGCAGGCGTCAAGGTCGAGAGCCTTGACCCAGAGTCTAGGCAGGTGAACATTACTGTCAAGGTCGTCTCAAAGGGCCAAGCTCGTGAGACTGTTTCTCGAAGGGATGGCTCGACGCATCGCGTGGTCGATGCTCTCGTTGGAGACGAAACCGGCTCGGTCTACCTTACTTTGTGGGATGACAACATCGACAAGGTCAACGAGGGCGATACCGTAAGCATCAAGAACGGCTACATCTCGCTCTTCCGGGGATCGATGCGGCTGAACATCGGCCGCTACGGTTCGATGGAACCGAGTGAGCAACCCATCGAGAATGTAAACGCGGAGAATAACCTTTCGAGCAAGGAATTCCCGGAGAGGCGCAGGTACCCGAGTTTCAGACCTAGATATCGGGACGAGGGCTACGGCGGCAGAGGACGAGGCAGAGGATACGGCCGCGGCCGCAGAGGAAGATACTAGGAACGAGCCACTCCAGGTTCTAGTAGAAGAACTTGAAGTTGCTTCGCGAGTCAGTGTAAACTCCACAACGACGACCCAGGCAATGCGTTCTGGGCTGCCGACTCTAGCTCGTTAGCCTTAAATGAAGTCATTCTCTGCTCAAGGACCGATTCGCGCAATGGAAGAACTAGTTCGCTACGCGATTGATTCTGCCTCTTCGAAGAGCGTTGAATATGCCGAGGCTAGGCTTCACATCGACACTGGAACCGGACTCACTCTCAACAATGGAATACCAGAGCCGGTTCAGCTTGCAAGAGCGAAAGGCATCGCGGTCAGAATACTTGTCGACGGCGCGATAGGGTTTGCGTCCACAAACGACCTTTCTAGAGAATCTTTGAGTGAAGTAGTTGAGGTAGCGTACAGGACTGCAAAGGCGTCAAAGAGGCTCGTTCCAAGACCGATACGCCTGTCAAGCGAGAAGGCGGAGCAAGCGCGCTGGGAGTCGAAACCTCGAAAGACCCTCCTCGATGTTACGACCGAGGAGAAGTTTGAACTCCTCGAGGATATCGAGAAGAACCTTGCGCGGGGTGTTGTGAAGGTCGATCTTCCCTCGCGAACACTTGTTTTGGCCGACGACATTACTGACCGATACTTCGCCAACACTGAAGGAGCAAGAATACACGGGATCGTTTCTAGGATCAGCCTGCTATTCGTGCTCACCGCAAACGAGCCTGGGAAGGGCACAATTCAGAGAATCGAGCATCATGGCGAGACGGGGGGATGGGAACAACTCCAACAGTGGAACCCTCCAAAGTTGGTCTCTGAAGAAGCAGCAACTCTAGGGAGAATACTTCGTGAGGGTAAGGAGGCCCCACGAGAAGAATTGGATCTAGTTCTCGGGCCGCAGGTTACGGGAATAGTCTGCCATGAGTCATGTGGTCACCCGCAGGAAGCAGACAGAATCCTAGGTAGAGAGGCTGCACAGGCCGGAGAATCCTACCTTAAACCCGACATGATCGGCTACCGAGTCGGAACTGAAGCCGTTACTGTTGTTGATGACCCGACTGTCCCGAACTCGTATGGATTCTACTTGTATGACGAGGAGGGCGTGAAAGCAAGAAGGAGGACACTGATCAAGGAGGGAATGATCAACGAGTTTCTTCACAATCGTGAGACCGGCGCAGAGCTTGGAGTCAACAGCAACGGGGCAGCTAGAGCTGTCAGCTACGACAGCGAGCCAATTATCAGAATGGCGAACACATTCATGCTTCCGGGGAGCTATACCGATGAAGAGCTCTTTCGTGACATAAGGAAGGGAGTGTTCGTAAAGAGCTTCATGGAATGGAATATCGACGACAGACGGTACAACCAAAGGTACGTAGGGCTCGAGGCGTATCTCATTGAGAACGGAGAGATCACGAACCCAGTAAGGAACCCAATTCTGGAGATTACCACACCGGGACTCTACGGCAGCGTCGACGCCGTTGGAAGAGAGGTAAGGTTCGAGGCGGCCATATGTGGCAAAGGGGAACCCGACCAGGGTGCTCCAGTGTGGCATGGAGGGCCCGCGATACGTTTGAGGAAGGTCAGACTGGGAGGCTAGGGCACTGAGTCCGGAAGAGATCTTGGACGAAGCCGTTGAGTACGGACGCGAGCTTGGAGTGGGCGAGGTAGCGGCCGCTGTAACCCGCGAGAGACGCAAGATGCTCAGGTTCGCGAACAACTTCGCGACCGTCGTGCAATCGTGGGATGAAACCGTTCCGACCGTCTACATGACGTCGAAGCGAAAACGGGCCGGGGCTCGTGTGGAGGAACCGAGCATCGATGCGTTGAAGCAGGTTATGAAGACTCTGAAGGCTGCGATGGATATCACTAAGCCGGGGGAGATCGAACCTGCACTTCCGAAGGGACCATTCGTTTACGAACATGTCCTAGGCACATACGATCGTAGAATCCCAGAGATCACCTACGAGCTTGCCGACATTGCCGAAGAAGCAATAAACGCAGCTCTCGCCGAAGGAGCGCGTCGATGCTCGGGCACAGTCCTCGCGAGTGAATGGGAGAGATTTGTGAAGACATCTGCGGGAGCAGAAGGTGGAGACAAGGGAACGAATGTTGAACTCTCGATACGAGCCTTCGTCACCGACGATTCCAGCGGTCAGAGCAACAGCTGCGCTACTAATCTCGATGATTTCAATCCCAAATCCGCAGGAACCGAAGCAGGCAAGGTTGCAAGCCAGGCTAGGAACCCAGTCTTCGGAGAGGAAGGCAAGTACAAGGTATTGTTCGGCCCTGCCATAATGGCGGAATTTCTCAGTCGAACGGCAGATTTTGCCTCCGCCTACTCTGTCGACCAGGGCCTGTCCTTCCTCGCTGGAAAGATCGGCCAGAAGGTCGCTTCTGAAAGACTCACGCTTCTGGACGACCCGCGTATGCCCGGCGGCATAAACTCTTGTTCGCTGGATGAGGAGGGCTATCCGACTCAGCGGACAATGATCATCGAGCGAGGCATCCTCAAGACGTACCTGCACAGCTCGTATAGCGTCGCAAAGTATGGTGGAGCGCTCACGGGCAACGCATTCTACGTCGGCGGAACTTGGGGAATCGCTCCCGTCTCCCTAAACGTCATTGTTGAGCCCGGAGAATATCGCGAGGAGGAACTCTTTGAGCAAGTAGATGATGGGCTCTATCTCACGAACAGCTGGTACACGCGATTTCAGAACTATCAGACAGGTGACTTCTCATCCATCTGTAGAGACGGCGCGTTCGAGATAAAGAAAGGCAGAATTGACCGATCTCTCAAAGGGCTAAGAATCAGCGACAACATGCCCCATATCCTACAATCGATCACTGCACTCTCTAGGGAAAGAAGATGGATCAAGTGGTGGGAGGTACCCACCCCTGTCTATCTACCTCCCATAGTCGTCGAGAATGTTGCTATTACTAGAGCGACCAAGTAGTCCCATCTCACTGGCACTTGAAGTGCCCGAAGCCATCATCCGTTCCACTCAAAACTAGACGACGATGAACTCATGTAGCCATCGCAAAAGCGACATGTGGCTCCTGTAAGACCTCCTCGAAGATGGCTGGACTCAGCGTGGAAAGAGTAACGACCTCGCCAACGGGTGACTACTCACGGGTCATGCTCGTCATTCCAACCTTGAACGAGGAAGAGGCATTAGGATCACTCCTAGAGGAAGCATCCTCGGTTTTCCCTTGGATTGTGGTTGTCGACGGCTACAGCTCTGACCGTACTCAAGATATCGCGCGGTCGCTTGGAGCGACGGTGATACTTCAAGAGTCCGGGCCGGGCAAGGGCTGCGGAGTTAGAACTGGCATGAAGTTCTTCCTATCCGAAGAGGCCCAGGTTCTCTGCATGATCGATGGTGACGGCACCAACATTCCAAGGGACCTAGTTCCCTTGGTTGACCTTGTGAGAAGTAATGAGTCAGACATTGCACTCGGATCTAGGATCAAGGGAAGGAGAGATCCGAAATCCATGAACTCTATTACAATCGCCTCAAACCGTGTCGTCTCATACCTGCTCTCGGCTAGGTATGGGGGGAGACTTCACCGATATCCAGACGGGGTATTGGGCTTTCAGCAGAAGCGCTGTCGAGCAGCTACTTCCGCACTTGCATTCTGCACGGTTTGAGATTGAACTGGAGATTTTCTCCAAGGCAAAATCACATGGACTGGTACTCAAAGAAGCGCCTGTCGGTTTCCGCAGAAGAGCCGGCCGGACAAAGTTCAGTTTCTCCTCGAGGATGAGAAACTTGTATTTTGCCTTCAAGTACATTCTGTCCTTGGGACCTCCCACCTGATGCGATGTCTCCCAGTTGAGATTCAGGCATGAAACGTCTCTATCGTGCCAGTGTCCCGTTGAATCCTCTCGCGAGGTCTTTCTATGAGAGAGACACAGTTCGCGTCGCGAAGGAGCTTCTCAGCAAGGTTCTCGTGAGAAGAATTGGGAGTACCGTATTGGAGGGAATCATCGTTGAGACTGAGGCTTACGGAGGAGAAAACGACCCGGCCAGCCATGCCTACAGGGGCCCAACCAGACGAAATCGAGTCATGTATGGCCCGCCTGGACATGCATACGTTTACTTCACCTACGGTATGCACTATTGTCTCAATGTTAAGACAGAACCTACGGGCCAACCTGGAGCGGTTCTGATGCGCGCAGCCCAACCGATCAGGGGCATCGAGAGGATGAAGAAAGAACGCCGGACAGAACGAATCAAGGATCTCGCGAACGGCCCAGCGAAACTTGCGCAAGCGTTCATCGTGACCAAGGCCTTGAATGGTCATGACCTTACACTCGGAAGAAAGCTGTTCATAGTGGAGACCACCAATCCCGAACCCCTTGACATTGCCTCAACAAGCAGAATTGGGATCAGGGTCGGTCTAGAGAAAACCTGGCGCTTCTTCATCAAGGGCAACCGTTTCGTGTCGAAGCAGTAACGCAGAGAAATGAATAGCCGCCCGGCATTTGCATGGAGGAATTCTCAAACAACGATTGGTGAAAAACGGCCATGTGTAGAAGAAGTCAGTACTTCTCGACCTCTCCGTGGACGTGGCCTACCTTAAGCAGGGCTAGGTGGTGGACGTTCGTCGGCACACGAAGTTTCCCAGTATTGTGTATTCTTTCGATGCGGTGGAAAGCCTCCTTGTCGACATCCTTGTCAAGGGTCAG
>CAYMZN010000021.1:0-24235 GCA_964394935.1 uncultured Candidatus Bathyarchaeia archaeon
CGCCTATCTTCCCGACGAGCATCGCCGCGTGAGCTGACAGGTACGATATGCTGACGTACAGCAGGATGATGACGATGTTTGCGATGAAGAGGGTCCGGGGAAGCGCCTTGCCTGCCTCCTTTACCTCCCCGCCTACGAACGTGGATGCCGCGAAGCCGATGTACGCCCAGTAAATACCTATTGTCGCAGTAGCCATCGCCGCAAAGTAGTCTCCCTTGTACGCAGTGGCCATGCCCTGGTCAAGCGCCATCTGTGTGAACTGCGTCGAAGATAGCCCTGTTAGGGCTTTGATACCTGCCTCCATGGCTCCTGCAGTTGCCGAGAGGAATATGCCGTACATGAACACCGTCAAGACCGCGGGGACAGCGAACATGAGCTGTAATACCTTACCGGTCATCGAGAGGCCGAAGCAGGAAATGGCAGCGAAGAATGCGACGATGATCATGCCGCCTATGAGCAGACTCTCAGCAGTTGCCCACGCTGTTCCCCAGCCCGCAAGCCACGCGTATATTAGTACAGCTTCAAAAACGGCAGTCCCGATCAAGCCATATGACATTGCGATACTGAAGTACTCAGCCCACGATGCAAGAAATCCGACGAATGGGTGTATGATCCTTGAAATGTAGACGTAGCCTCCTCCTGATCTCGGCATCGCTGCTCCAAGCACCGCGAACGCGAAGACCGTCAGTAGGACTATGATGCCGGATACGAGAAATGCCATTGTGGGCGCGGGGATTCCAGCAGGGTAGGTACTCTCGGGGACAATCGCGGGACCCGTCCACTGAAACACTCTCTTTTGCCAGCCCAGGCCGACGACGTTGCAGAAGACGATTATTACTGCGGTCCAGAAGCCGATTTCTCTGACGAGCCCCGTAGCCTTTCTAACGAAGACTTTCTTCTCGGTAGACAAATTTTCCTAATCCTCTTTTTGTTGTAGGGTCTGTCCGACCCTAGTGAAGGAGCAGTGTTCCATTCGAATCTATATTAGACTTGTGAGGATCTCATGTGCAACCATCGAACCCTTTAAAAAGCATGCATTTCGCTCGCGTTTGAACCTCGGACAAACCCGAGACGCAGACCGACCGCCCTGGGAACCGGAGACGATTACCCCGGACGGATTAGCATAAGTAGAATCAGGAGCACAGGGAACATCGCGAGCGTAGCGAGGAAGGTGTACCTACGCCGCCTGACCATACGTTTGTTTTCGTCTTCGCATGCGGGGCTACAGAAATCCTTGCTCATCGGGATAGGAGTCTGGCAGATGGAACAGTGTTTGTGTTTGACGATGACTGGAGCAGATTCCTTCTGATGCTTTGACATCCAGCACCCGCCTCGCTATCTGCATTCTCGATCGCGGTATATAGGATACTCTGGGAGGCGATGCTTCCGTCTCGCGAGCCATAGATCGGCTTCCGATGGAAAAAGTAATAAGCCGTCAAGGCAGGTCTTGCGTGAAGCGTCGCGCACACATTTCTCGCCTGCTATCGCCTTTGGAGTTGATCTGTGTGATGCATGGTGCCCCTCATTATGACGCTACCATGCCCGAACCCTGCTACAACGGGTGCACGTTCTTCCAGTGCTCACAGAATCACTTCGGCGTCCGAAACAATGTGGGATGGTGCCGCCTCGTCGATGACAAATGCGTCCCGGAAACCTGCAAGTTCACCCAGTGCCTAAAAGGCAAGTTCCTGCCGAGCGGTATTTGTGCATTCACGGTCAAGTCTAAGACCGTTGAGCTCAAACCTCAACGAGAACTGAGGCCGATTCGTGCTCCGCCGAAACTTGCGCAGAAGATCAAGGAGCGCGAGCTGTTCTAGCATTCCTAGGTGGCTCCCAAAAGCGGAAGAATGAAATCTGGTTTCGACTAGGCGCCAGGAGCTTTTCCATACACACTAGGTTCACACCGCCAGACTCAAAAGTAGTTGCACTGGGTCTGGGTGTTGTGATCCCGATGTCGAGACTATGCGAATCACGTGGCCTTGCCTCTACGGCTCGTTGTTGAATATGACTTCGTGACAAGCTCAAAATACTTCGTTAACACCGTACGTCATGGGACAGCAAATGTAGGGTTGACGATGACTGACTTTGGGGCCGGTTCTCCACTGACCGTCATCTCGTTGGTCATCGTGTTATCTTTTGTCGGAGCCATCTTGAGCGACAAACTCAAAGCGTCATACACAACCGTCATGATCGCCATTGGTCTCGCACTGTCATTTCTGAGAATTTCAGGCGGGCTCAGCAGCATTGTCTTCGACCGGAGTGTCATACTCGGTTTGGTTGTTCCTCCTCTGATCTTTGAGGCAGCCATGCGAACTCGTTTTGAGACCTTTAGGACAGTTCAGAAAACCGTCCTAAGCTTGGCCATAATCGGGGTTGTAATCTCCGCGTTCGTTAGTGCCCTTGTTGTCAGCATCGTCTTGGGACTGCCTCTAGCCGTCGCGTTTATGTTTGGTGTAATAGTCTCCCCTACTGACCCGGTTTCCGTCGTCAATGTTTTGAAAAGGGTGAGAGCACCGCAAAGATTGACCACGATTCTAGAAACCGAAGCCTACTTCAACAATGCAACACCCATCATCTTGTATCCTATTGCTATTTCCCTCTCCTTCAGCCCCCTACAGGACCTAAGCCTGTTCGCTTACACTCTGGCAGGAGGAGTGGCAGTCGGCCTCCTGGTGTCAGGGATTGCTGAATTGCTGCATAGGCTAATCACCGAGCCTTTGGCTGAAACAGCCTTCACAATAGCTGTCATGTTCGGTTCCTATGTCTTCGCCGAGAACTTGGGAGTGTCGGGCTTGATTGCTGTACCTATCGCCGGACTTTACATGGGAAATCGAACCATGCGAACCGCCATGTCCGAGGAGACTCGAACGACGATGACAAAGTTCTGGGAAGTGGTAACCTTCATGGCTACGTCTTTCGCCTTTCTGCTTCTCGGTTTGAAAGCAGACTTCGAGTTGCTCGTCGCCTTCGTTCCGTTCATCATAGCGGCATTCTTGGCGATACTCGTTGCAAGAATTTTCAGCGTCTATCCAATCATATGGTTCACGAAACTGGTCGGAGAAGAAATACCAGGCTCATGGACAAGGGTGCTGGCTGTAGCCGGATTACGTGGAGCAGTTTCGGTCGCCCTGGCACTCTCACTTCCAGAAAGTAGGTTCAAGGATGCCATGGTGGCAATGACGTTCGGCGTTGCTCTTCTCTCGCTAATCGTTCAGGCAGAAATATTGCAGGCCTATCTGAAGACACTGAAGCTTGAGACATCGTGTGAGCCGGGCCAAAGGTGCCGAATCGACCAGCCGGAGGCCTCAGGCTCTGCAGATTGACTCGCAGCGTCACCGGCAGCGTGAGCGACTCACAAGATCTCGCCAAACTTCAGGCTATCTTCAGGCCCAAAACTTGGCGAGCAGTATCAAGTTGGCGACCGCCGTCGTGAGGAACAAGATGACCATTCCGACCTTCGCGAACTCGACGAATGTAATCTTCACGCCCCTCGCCTGAGCCAAACCGGTTGCGATCACGTTTGCAGAGGCCCCTATGATCGTTCCGTTCCCTCCGAGCCCGGTTCCTGCCGAAAGTGCCCACCACAGCGGGTAGACGGCCGTTCCTGACCGGCTTCCGAGATCGGTCAAGACTGGTATGAATGCGGCAGCGAACGGAATGTTGTTGATAAACGCCGAGGCAAGGCTGAAAATCCATAGCACGGCGGTTACTCCAAGTGCCCTGTTGCCGCTAATAAGCGGCGCTATCCCCTGAGCAACTGAGTTCATCCAACCAGTCTTCTCGAGAGCGCCGACGACGACGAAGAGCGATCCGAAGAAGATCAGGGTGCTCCACTCGACATCTGTCAGGATCTCCGGCATCTTTGGCCCGCCGACGAATAGTAGTATGACCGCGGCTGCAAGAGCAACGACAGTTGGGTAGATTCCGACGATGTCTTGGAGCAAGAATAGCACCACGGCGCCGACCAGCGTCACTAGGCCCGTCCACAGGAGACGGCGATCCGGAGACACCTCTGACACTATGACCGACAATGCCGCATGCTCTTGCGCTGTCTCCAGACCGGCCTCCTTCATCTTCTTCATGAATTGCCTCCGAAAATAGAGCAACGAGACAGCAAAGGCGACGAGCGAAACTGGACCCATGTTGACCAGAAACTCGAGGAATGAGAAGCCTGTCGCTGTAGCGATCATTATGTTGGGCGGGTCACCGATCAAGGTCGCTGTTCCTCCTATGTTCGAGGCCACTATCTCACTCAGGATGTAGGGCTTCGGATCCAACTTTGCCAGCTCCGCTATCTCGATGGTAACGGTCACCATGAAGAGAACCGTCGTCACGTTGTCCAGAAGGGCGGAAAGGCCAGCCGTCATAAGCGTGAAGACCACCAAGAGATGCATAGGTCTACACTTGCACGCGTTTGCAACATACACTCCAGCCCATCGAAAGAACCGAGCTTCTCTCAAGGCGCCGACAATAATCATCATGCCGAAGAGGAGACCGATTGCATTCATGTCGACGTAGGAGGTCATTTCTTGAGGAGTGAGGATGCCGAAGGCCCATATCGCTCCGGCCCCAGCCATTGCCGCAATAGTGCGCTCACGATAACCCGTGGCGAGTAATACATAGGTCACCAAGAATATCAGCAACGAGATGTGCTGTTCGCTGAGGATCAGCATCCGTATCCGGTGAACCGGTGCTGCCATGTCATCTAAGTGTTTTGATCTGGATCAGACGACTTGCTTGGAACTTGCAGTTCCCTAGTCCGATCACCGTCTCGGCGCGGGCACATTCAAACGAGATTCTTACGTACTCTTATCAGCTATCTTCAAACCTCAGTCCCTTCGCGTGAATAGTGCTCTACACGCCCTGAAGACTCTGTGCGCACTCTCGAAGGCGATTCTGGCTGATTCTCTGCTGACTACTTGGTTTGGTGCTTGCCCGAGTTCCTCGAAGCCATACATGCTTGCCTCTCGCTTCTCCGACAAGTTTCTCGAGACTTTGGCGAAGGAGTCTATTTGGTTCGAAAACCAAGACGGGAAGAGTTCGGAGGATTTTAGGAGCACGTCGCTGACATCGTGGAACTTCGGGTACTCTACTCCCTTCAGTCTGAGGGCCCCCTTCAACGAAAGCTCTACGGCCTCCTGGCTCTGCCGCAGGCAGTAGGCGTATTTCCTTTGGTTGAGGGCCCTCCTTGCCGTTTCGATGCGGTGCCCCGCCTCACGCAATAGACCCTCGGCGAACCTAATCAAACCGTCGCCACCAGCTCCCTACCAATGTCGGGGCTCAATGTCCAGTACCAGCGATCTCTGTCCAGCCATACACGCTTTGCCCCTTGTCGATCCAGGCTCCTCTTCAACTGCCGAAAGACCGCGGCCAGGAAACCGCCCCTGTCATAAACGATCAGAGCATCTTCGATCATGTCGAGGTAGAGGGGCCTGAACCGGCTTGCCTCTTCCATCGTGAGCGGGAACCAGCTTACGTGACACCGCACATCATGAGCTCTAAGCCAGGTCAATTCCTTCTCGATCTCGCCAGACCACTCGATTTCCACAAGCTCGTCAATCCGCGAAGCTGCGTCGCCGCGAAACTCAGCCACGATCAAAACATCAATATCGCTATCCAAGCTAGCGGTTCCTCTGGCAACTGACCCGAAGACGGCCACGGAGCACAACTGGTTCTTGTAATGATCCTTTAGCGCTGCAATGACGGTGCCAACCAAGTTGGCGTATCGTCCCTGTTTTGGAATAACTGACGCTCCTGAAGCCAGTGAGTCCATGGCATGGCTCGGCCTTAGGAGCCTGTAAAACCGCCTGTTTCCTTGTCTCCGGAAGACCATGAGCCAACCCATCCTGCGGAGAAGGCTCAGGACCAATTTCGGATTGCCGCTGTGGATGCCGTCTATAGCCTGTCCGAAGGTGAACAGCTCATCCGCGAAAGCGTCGTACAACTTGGCGTACGAGAGACCAAGCCACTTCGGCAACCATGCGAGCCCGTAGGACATGGGGAGGGAACCTAGAACGGTGGTCATCAAGGTATGCTATAAGAATACCTCAATCTCACGGACGCATAGACGGCGTTTTGCCCTCGGCAAGATCTCGGTAGGTCTCCTGGTCCGTGCGCGTCAGCATCACTCCGCGGTTGCGTGACGGGTGATTGCCGGCAGACTTCGCGTCGAAGTGGCTGGAACATCAACCCAAGACGGCAGGTCGGAGTACCAATTCGGCGCGGCATAGTTAAGCAGAGTCTTGGACGGCGTAGACTCGACATCTATCCGCAAGATTTCTTCGACGAATGAGGCGAGTCCTGTGGCTCCTAACCGTTCTGGGCAGGTTGTCCACCTTTTCCCTTATCGGCAGCACGGTTAGGTCCGGGCGATCACTTCCCAGAAGTAGACGACGTCCTCTTCAAGATTCCAAGATTTCCTTAGCGTTGACATAATACTTAACCCTACCAATCACATGCCTCACGGACCTATGAGAGTTGGCGGTTAATGGCAAGAGTCAGACGCGAGGCCTTGGACTGGCTGGAGGAGGCGAAGGCGGACCTTCGACATGCCTCCCAATCTTGTACGGTTGGTAGCTATAACTGGGCATGTTTCGCGGCAGAGCAAGCTGCTGAGAAAGCGATGAAGGCATTTTTGATTGGAGTCGTCAGGAGGAGGCCGATCCATGTCCACGATCTGACTGCACTTCACAGACAGGCGCGTGGAAGGCTCAAGTTGCCGTCTTCCGTCTCGGACAGACTCGCGGAGCTTTCCGCCTACTACACGGGTGCCCGTTACCCAAATTCAGGCATCAACAGGCCTTCGATCTCCATCAGCGCTACACAAGCCAAGAGCGCACTGAAGATCGCGAGAGGAATTGTCACCGTTGTCAAGCAAGAGCTTGCCAAAAGAGACTGAGAGAATATTGGCGCGATTCAAAGCCAGGCTGACGCGCCGCTACGCCGACGCTGAAGCCTATCTCTTTGGAAGCTACGCTTGCGGCACATGGCTAGAAGATAGCGACTTGGACGTGGTCGTCGTGTCAAGCAAGTTCAAGGGCCAAACATTTGTTGAGCGGGTGGCGGAAGTAAGACATCTCGCACCGAACCACAAGCCGTTTGAAATTCTCGCCTACACTCCAGCGGAATTTCGCAGTGCGCTAAGAAGATCTGTAGTCCTTCAAGACGCCCGAAGATACTGGCGCAGAGTCGCATAGACAGCTTGGGCATGGTGATCGTCACCGCGCAACATGGCTGCCGATTTCAACGCGATCTTTTCTGCGTGCCGACGAGTATCCAGAGCAGACGCAGAAGGCCAGAATTGAAACGTATTGGAAAGGGGACCTCCGGAGTTTCCGGCATGATCCGCAGCCAGGATCCACACGATCAATGAGAACGATCCCCAAGATCCTGTTGTGAAATCATCACCCGAACTTGCTTGGGTGTGCGTTCAGGAATCAATAAGAGTCAGCCGGCATGCCATGCAATCCGCATGTGGCCGATTTGAAGTGTCAAGCGTGCGGCGAGGAGGTTGAGATGCCGTTCATTTGCTCCTTCTGTGGCGGCGCCTTCTGCCCTCAGCATAGGCTGCCAGAGAGCCACGACTGCCCAGAGTATTGGAGAGTTCGAGCCCGGAGGGAGCCGGTGGTCAGGGTATTGGCGCCTCCCGACATCCGGGCATACGCAGGTTCTGCCGTGCGCTCGTCCGCCTCGAGATTGAGGTTCAGCCCGACTGAGCTCAGACACATCGTGGTGGGAGTCATTCTCGTTTCAGCTGTTGGGCTTTCCTTCTTCACGCGACGCCTGTTCCCAAACGCGATCGTTGTTATTGCGGCTATTCTCTTCTTCACGGCTGGTTTCATCATCCATGAGCTTACGCACAAGGCTGTGGCTCAGCGCTACGGACTTTGGGCTGAATTTAGGTTAGACATGTTTGGCGCACTCTTGACAACGCTCTCAGCCGTCTCGCCTCTCAAGATCATCGCGCCTGGCGCTGTCGTCATCGCTGGGGAGACGACGCTTGATCGAGTTGGCAGGACGGCCGCGTCGGGTCCGGTCACGAACATTCTACTGGCTACGTTGTTATTGGGGCTCGCTCAGACAAATCCACCCGGTGGACTAGTAGACGCGGCGCTCGTAGGCGCGGCGATCAACGCTTTCATAGCCCTATTCAACCTCATTCCATTCGGTGTTCTGGATGGACTCAAAGTCTTCAGGTGGAACAAGCCCATGTGGCTTGTTCTATTTGCCCTGTCAGCTCTCGTGACCGCGCTATCCTATCGGGCATTGTATCAGTAAACCACGGATGGTTACACCCGCAATCGGACGCAAGTCGCGGGATGCGAGCTTTCACGTTACCCTGATTCTCGGCCCCTGAGGGCAAGATACAATAGCACGAATCCAACAGCGAGCGACAGTAACATCATCCCCGCCATCATCGTCTTTTGGAAGACCGGCGTCAAGTTCAGCATCTCAAACGCATAGGGCGGTCCAACCATCAATAGCACTCCGGCGATCGTGAGAAGCAGTCGCGTGATCATGCTGAGTTGCTTAGATTTCTCGCCTGCAACCATTCCTCTCGCCCGAAGACGCAGGGTGGAAGCCTGCCTCCGATTAAACGTTTCCGCAGAAAGCGTGGCCAAATACTTGTTCCTATTCAGCGGGGTAGATCTTGTTCGCGAACGTGAGGTATCCGGTGTGCCCAACCATCATCGTGGCGGGCCTTGTCTTACCCTCCTCCGCGCGAATCTCACGAAGCAGACACTCGAAACTTTGAATGTTGGCGAATCTACCGCGTAGGCTGAGCACGGTTCGCTCCACTTGGTTCATCGTGGGACTGAAAGAACAGAGTGGTGCTCCTCCGCGGAGAGCTTCCCAAGCATGCGGGATGACCGCCCATGGCTCCCCCAGGTCGATCAGTGCGGCATCTACTTCGCGTTCCTCGAAACCCGACTTCGCATCACTCTGCTTCAACGTCACATAGTCTTCGAGGCCCGCCCGCCTGAGACTCCTTCTTGCGGACTCCAAGAAGCTCGACCGGATCTCGTAGGAGTAGACATGCCCATCTGGTTTCACCGCGTTCGCCATTGCTAGGGTCATCGCCCCACTTCCTGTTCCGGCTTCCACAACGATCTTCCCGGATGAGAGGCCGAGTCTCAAGATGATGAAGCCGATGTCTTTTGGATACATAATCTGGGTTGGACGCGCAAGGTGGCCGAGAACGTCATAGGTGGTCGCGCGCAAGATCAGAAAATCCAGTCCGAGAGAACTTCGTACGCTGCCCCCGTATCTTTTCCCGATTACGTCCGTGAGCCTCACAATGCCCTTGTGTGTGTGGAACTGCCTATCCTTTTCGACGTTCAGAAGCCACTGTCTTCGCTGATCCCAGAAGAGTAGGATTTGGTCTCCTTCCTTGATCCTGTTCGACTCATGACTCATGGAACGGCCCTCTATGCTACGCCTCTTGAGGAATCCGTGCCCGCCTCTGGAATAGCATGACGAAATTTCTTGCCGCCGCAAGAGGGACCATCCTCACGGTGATCGAGTGTGTGTCGGCTGGTTTCAAGATCAGATTAGCGAAGAACCATCGAATCAGCAAGACCATCAGACAAATCGCGGCAACTCCAAGCGCCAAAGACTGTGCAGGTGCGTGGAATTCCGGCGGAACAATTCCTGTCAGCCCTTCGATCACGCCCAGTGATAGGGCGATCCCGCCGGTCACCGCGGGAGGCATTACACTTTTTCTCAGCAATTCGATTGATCTGATCTTGGCGACCTCTATAGTCACGATGCTGCCTTGGAACCGCCTCGGGCGGACTTCGATGGTTGCTTGATGAAGGCGGAGGGCGTAGTTTATCCCGCTGCACTCCGCCGACATCCAATCCCGCCCTCCCAGTTCCTCCGAACAAAACACGGGATAGCACCCGGTACAGCATCAATATGACGGTTGCTGAGCACGTTACCTAGAACAGGAACCTGTGGAAGAGCTACTGGAGGATGTGGTCGACGACCGCACGAATGTCGTCTTGTTCGACAACGATGTCTGCCATTGTTCTGGCTTGTGAAGTGACCGGATTGAAAGCTATCCTGAGACCGGCAGATCCGGGGATGTCGAAGACATTGTCGCCTATGACAGCGGTCTCCTGCATTTCCGCCCCGAGTAGCCACGCGGCTTCTTCGATGACGCTCGCCTTGTTATCTGGTCCTACTCGAACTACAACCTCACCTGTCACGACGCCGCTGCATACCTTGAGCTCGTTTGAGATCGCAAGATCCGCATTCAAGTCAATCTTCGCTTTGTCGGCCAAGACCGACAAGCCGGCGCTAACTATCCCGGTGCGAATTCCGTGATTCCTGAGGTGTTCCATGGTCTCGCGCGCACCCAGAGTATAGCGGATGTCAGTCAAGGCCGAGAGAAGATCTGACAGGCGGATGTTTCTCCAACATTCCGCGTCAAGCCTTGCCCATTGCTCGTAATCGATGAGACCGTTTCGGTACATCTCCGCCGTTCTTTTTCCGACATCCCAGGTACCGAACTTCTCATGAAGGTGGCGCCAAATGCTTGGAGTGTCGGTGAGGGTTCCGTCAAGGTCGAATATTGCGGCTCGAAATTCACGGTGGCGTGTAGCTCTCACTCCGGCCACCTCTTGATCAAGCAGCGCTTCTGAGAGCTTTGGATATTTCGTGAATCGCGAGTGGAGGAGTCCAAAGAGAGAAGACCCGCCCGTATCTTGCACCAGCAGCCTTCCTCAGTATCTCCTCATTGCCCTGCTCTCGGTAGCCCTCAATGAACGCGTTCACGTATTCTTTGAAGCCTCCCGATGGAACCCTGGGGAAGACGTAGTGCCCCGAGTAGTAGAGGAACTCTGCCACATCCCAAGCCTTGTCTCCTGATCTTGCCGCCTGCTCCAGATCGAGAGAGTAGACCTCATCATCCGTGCTGCGCTGGAAGTTCTCCGGCTTGGAATCGCCCATTGCCACGCCTGATGCGTGGACCTTCGCCAGGGTTGACCCGGCCTTGAAGACTACAGCGCAGTTTCGTTCTGACATAGACTTGCTCGATGCTGCCTCCTTGACGAGCTCTACCAGCGAAGAGCCTTCAACGTAGCGTTCCACCAGGACACGGTCTTGTACGCTGACATGCAGGATTTCTGGAACGCGTACCCCACGCTTCGACAGAAGGCGATTAGTTGTGTACTCGTTCTCGAGTCTTGCCTTGCCTGAGACCGAGAAAAGCCGGGTTCCAAGCGAGACGAGGCCGAGAGTGAACCATTTGAAGCTGTGCCATTCCGTGAACTTTTTCGCCACGAGGCGTTCGTTTCCTGCGGTTATCAGATAGACCTCGTTGAGGACGTTTCCGAGTGGGGAGACGGTGACGACCGCACCAGGCCTAAATCTACCCACAAGGTTTTCGATAGAGAATCTCTCTGCAAGCGTGACCTCGCCAGTCGCGGTCTTGAGGGATAGGTACTTCTTCGGATCCTCGAGGCCTGCAGTTTCTACGTCACTCAGCAGACCCTGCTCAAGCGATGATGCAAGCTCCTTCGTTAGAACGTCGGGCGTTAGGTATGCGGCCATTCCATGCGCCAAGTAAGCCTGTAACGTTCGCCTTCCGGCCTGAACCACGTTGATGACTCTACTCGTCGACTTCCTACTCAGCAAGTGGTCAACGAAGGGATCCTCCAGCGCATAGGCTGAGCCTTCCTTTCGAACAATTCCCGCGGCGACCAGCCTTTCTATCGCACTCTGGTAGCCTGGTGCCATCTTCTTGATGTTGGCATCTCGGACAGATGCCTCTAACAACAGCACGCAGGTCCTTGCAGCTGGTAGGAAGACCCTAGCCCGTTTCCTAATCCTAGCCAACATGAGGTACTCTTCTCGAATTGAGAGTTCCCTCGCCATCTCCCCGTATTCCAGAACCAGCTGCTTCAATTCTTCGTGTAGAATTCGCTCCTTGGCGTCAACCTCGATCGACTCGAGCAATTCCCGATTGAGGAGTGTACGATATGGCGTCAATAGTCGTTCTACGATGAACTCGCCCATCGCACCCTTGCGAACGTCCAAATCCACGAGGGACTTGTCAGCGGCCAATATCGTTACGGGCTCAGCGTTGACTTTCCTAGTGTGATAGCGTAGTCCATCGATGTAGTCTTCTATGACTAGGAGAAGGTCGTAGCCTCTGGGCCGAGCCGAGTAGAGACTCTCCCCACATTGACAAGCGGCAGCTACCACGCTTCCTCTGGCGACCTCCCCGCAGAGCGTCCGCAATGATTCATCGATCGTTGCATTGCGGTCTTCGGATGACACAGCTGTGGCCCCGTTCTGGCATCTGACTCGTCAAGCTCGGCAGAGGAAGCTGATACGAGTCGCATCTACTAATGGCTAGCGGACTGAGACTCAGCTTTAAGGTACGATGCCTCCTACAGCATATCTGAGTTGGAGACACATCGCTGGAGAAATTGAGACGCTAGAGGAAGCACGACTCATGATGTTTGAATGCCCGATCGCGTGCAGGGCTGGAGGGACACGACCCTTGGTCGTTTCGGTTCTTCTAGTACTGATAGTCTTCTCAAGCGGGCCAGTGAGTTGGGCGCTCGAACAACTTCCCGTGGCAAAGATCGTGAGCGTGGACTTGCCTCCACATGTCTCTCGGGGTGAAAACTTCACTGTTGTCGTTTCCGTTGACTATTCGGGATCATATGGAACTGATGTAGCCATCTTGGATGCGCCAACTGGTTTCGTGCTCGCGTCTAAGGGGCTTGTGATACCCGCCGGGCGGAACCTGTTCACTTTCTCCTTGACTGCCCGGGACTACCCGGGCACTTGGGCTCTTCTGGCTACTGTGCGAGTGTGGTGGCACAGCGGCTGGTACGGTAACCCGGAGGGAGGGACGTTTCCGTTCGAGATCACGATCTCGGAGCCAGCTATTGGCATTCTCAATATCAGGTCAAATCTTGACTCGGTGGTGATCAAGATCGATGGCATCTCACACGCCGTCCCTTCGAAAGGCCTTGAACTCTCAAGTGCACGTGGTTTTCACACGATCGAAGTTGAGTGTCATATCACCCTTGGTGAGGGCACGAGAGCTGTCTTTGATCGTTGGAGCGACCGGGTACGGTCGCCAGCCAGGGAAGTCTACTTGGGGGATAAGCTCGATCTTTCCGCGATCTACTCAACGCAGTACTTTCTCACCGTCGAATCCAACATCAGTCAAACCGTCGGCACCGGCTGGTATCCTTCAGGCATGAATGCAACGATTGCCGCACTTGATCCAGCCATGACCGAGCAAACACCTGCCGGTCCCCAAGTGACGTACAAGTTCAGTCACTGGTCGGGTGATTCCGAATCCACCTCACCCGTTAGCTGGGTTGTGATGGATCGACCGAGGAGAGTAGTCGCAAACTGGGCAGAGGATACTTCCCAAATCACGCTGATGTATCAGCTTGTCATCATTTCACTGATCTTTCTCTCTTGCTCGGCGGCTCTTGTCGCGGTGGGGGTTACTCTCAGACGCAGGGTCCGCCCGAAATTCCACAATCCCGTTCTCGAAGGAACAAACATCGTGAGAGCACTCTTACTAGCGCTGTTTTTCCTAGCAGCGGTTGCACATTCTCCGGCGGTTGAGCCCGCAAGCGCATTAGCCATAGTCCAGTCAGAGACCGTCACTATCGGCGACGCCGTCTGGTACCATTGGAATCAAGCCGCGAGCGATACCTGCCTCATATGGCTCGGGGGAGGGATCGTAGGGGAGTCATGGTTCATGGTGAACCCGTACGAGTTCGAATCCTACAATACTGTGCGTTTCATCCAGGACCTCGCGCGGTACTACGACGTTCTTGCCTTGAAGAAGGGCTCGATGCTATCCGTGGACTCGACGCTGAACAGGACGATCTTCGGCGAGCCTTACCGTGCAGGTTCAACCGACTTCATGAAGAAGATCCGTATTTGGGCCGATGAAGAGGGCTACACGTACTTGTACGTTGTAGGCTATTCGGTTGGGGCGATGGTGGCCGCTGAGGAGCTGATTCTAGCAAACCCGCGACATTGGGTTAGCCCCGACGGGCTCATAATAATCACGACCAAGTTCCCTCAGGCAGTATCTTCAGCATCTAGCTCTCTCCGGGCCAGTCTTCTTCTCCTATACGGCGACAAGATTGCGCCAGATTTCACCGCCTCGGGCGAGCTTTTCTTTCAGAACGCGCCTGACGAAGGGTGGCACGAGAACTCTTGGTTCCACAAAGAGTATCATGTCATCTCGGGTGTCGAGCATGAGGTCTGGACAATCAGAGACTCGGGGGAGTACGACGGCCGGGCTGTACTGCTCACGGTGAAGTTCATCGAAACATCGAAGAGCCTGCAATTCGAGCAGGTGAAAGATAGCATCTCAAGAATAGCATTGAATTTCACGGCAAGCACCGAACCGCATTCCCCCTTGAATGTTGAGATCACGTCTGTGAAGTCGCCGAGCAGAGTGCGAACAGGAGAGACTTTTAGAATTGTCGCCGCCGCACGATACTACCTCTCCTTAAACTTCACCGTAGCGGTTGTCACGTTCCAGACTGAAACTGGTTCAATCGTCTCAGTCGCTGAGAAGAAGCTGATTGGAAGAGGGGAGCGACAGTTCGCGGTTACTCTTGTCTCGGGGGACAATCCTGGTACATCACGCTTCGTCTTCGTCCCGTTGTTCGGTAGCCCTGATGGCTGGACCATCGTTTCTGAGGGAATCAGTAGCACATTCGTTACGGTGTCGGATTCGTTCACCGCAACTGTGATCATTAGGTATCCCAGCGTGCCCGTTCAGTTTGACGCCGAAAGCTTCCGCACAGGAACGTTTGGTGAGGTCACAGCAAACGCGACCCCGGGTGAGCATCTGATTACGGTACCACCCGTCATAATGTTGGGCAACGCATCACGGGCCGTCTTCCAGCAATGGAACGATACGCTGTCGGGCCCGACCTTGCATCTTACCTTGTCGGGTGATCTGGCCTTGCTCGCGATCTATCGTAGACAGTACTACTTGAATGTCACATCGCCCTTCGGTCAGACAAATGGGAGCGGATGGTATGATGAAAACGCGGTCGCGCAGTTCCATGTGACGCCTCCTCTATTAGTCGACGAGACAACACATGTATTCGCGGGGTGGTCGGGCGACTCGAACGACTCTTCCCCTGCCTCAAGCGTCTCCATGAATGGTTCAAAGGACATTCGAGCTTCCTGGAGAGGTTTAGAGCGTGGCGGGGAAGACGTGACGCTTCTGCAGCTTCAAGCGCTCTTAACACTGAGTTCAGCCACGTTGCTCGGAAGCCTCATCTTTGCGGGAATGTCGCTTCATTCCAGACGAAAAGTCATGCTGACGCTTGCATCGGCGCACTCAGCTTAACGGCGATATCTGTTCTTGAACCGAGGTCGTGTGGAAGACATGTTGGTATCGGGGGAAGCGGGAGTCCTGTTTAGAAGCCTTAAATGAAGGCTGAGTTTTCCATCCAACATTTGCAGTGGCAAATGTGGAATGGTTGAAGCGCCGGTGACATGATGCACTTTTCAGCGGGATCTCTCACAGGACGACTTCACCGTAAACTCAGCATTGCTGACGCGTTTCTCGCGCTGTCAGCCATTCCGGTCCTTTTCCTCCTTGTGTTGGCTCCTCAAACGTTCGGATTGAGCTGGGCTGGCTTCGGGAAGCTTGGAAGAGGCGGCCTTCTATTTGTTCTGTTTTTCCTTGCGTTCGAGTTGATGGATTTCAGGAAGACGGCGAGTTCTCGCTTGAATACAATTCGGAAGATTGCTAGCGCGGTCCTCTTGACAATTGCTCTCCTGTACTTCGGCGCGGTTGCAGTTGTCGGGCAGTTTACTGATTTCGTCTATTGGGTTGGCAGGTTTCTCGGCGCTTCAGGGGATGTTAGCAACAGCTGGCTAATGGCCACGGACTACGTGGTGCTGACGCTATACATCATCGGACTCACAGTCGCATTCTTCGGCGCACGGGCCATCCTAGGAATCTTCACCGCTCTCGTGTTTTCCGGGGGGATGCTGATCATGTACCTGCTCGACGCTTTCTTTCCGTACGGTTCGCTGGGCCCCCTACAATTCTGGGCCAACTTCGTCGTCGCGGGTGTTGGGGTGCTCTCGAAGGGTTTCGCGCTTCCCATCTACGGGTACAGTAACGTGTTAACGATCACGGGCATGCATGGAACGTACAGGTTGATTGTCTTCTGGCCTAGCGTCGGAGTTCACAGCATGCTCATCTATTCGCTCGTTATGGTTCTCCTCGCAGCCAAGCTGGAGGCACCGGCAAGGAGAAAGCTGATCTACGCAGCTGCTGGAGTTGCGGGCACAGTAGTCCTGAACATCGTCAGGATATTCCTCATAGCATACTATGGCTATGCGTACGCAACGTCGGGCGCGGACCTAGATGCGTTCCACAACTCAATCGGTGAGTTCCTCTTTCCTGTGTGGATTGTTGTTTTCCTCGTGGTTGTCCTCAATGTCGAGGGTAGACTCTCAGCCAGGACCAAACGCACTACGCTGGAAACACCGCAGAAGCTCGTGACAACTCTTAATCATCAAGAGTCTTGCCGGCCTGGCGTGGTGGCTCCCGGCCACAGGAGAGCGTGATCGCAAGCATGTTGTCTACGAGCGTTCGTAGGTATCTTATTATTGCACTGGCAATCGTGCTCACCTCGCCGATTCCAGGCGTCAGCTGCCCAGCTGAATTCTCGGACTCGACCTCTCGGGTCACTGAGGCCAACACCCCAGAGTGGCGGGAGACTTCTCCTACGAGAGTCGTCATTCGTTCGACGGCTGACTGGGGCAGAATTCTGTTCGATGATCTGAACGGAACGAACTCGAACGGGATCAGAATCAAGAGCGTCGTGGGCATGGGATGGCTCGAGGGAAAAGACTCAGACGACCAGATTTACGCGGGGCGCAAGATCCCATGGCCAGATACCGAATATGACCGCGTCATCGCACGTAAAGGCGACATGGTAGCATTCTTCAAAGGCCTCCGAGACTTCCACCCTACCGAAGCTTACGCAGATCTCACCCTAGAAGTCAACATCGATCTCCCCCGAGTCTACGTTTGGTTGATGACCGGCGGGAATGGTACGACAACCTTTGAGATCGTTAGCCGAGATACAGGCGGTACAATATGGCGTGATGTTGTGGTCGGGACCGGGGAGACACAACAAGTTAGGCGCGTAATGTCTGCTCAACCATTCTTCCGAACGGGAAGGACTGAAACCACTGTCCTATTCGCGTGGCTCTGCATCGCCATAGTTGCGATGATCATCCTCAATTTTCCGATCTACGAAGTTCTGAGGCAACGTCTCCGAACAAAGAGAAGCAAGTCTGAACCGAACCCCCTCGGACTGCACATCAAAGGCGAGAGAGACATGGAGGAGGGCGCTGAGCAAGAGTGACGAAGCCTATCTCGCTTCCCTTCTCGCTGGACGAGGTGTTCATCCTCAGGCTGGCGTTTCTGTTCTCCGGCCAATTCGCCCTGTACGAAGGCTTTCAGGACTGGAACAGGGGCATGGCTGGAACAGGGGCGCACCCTGAAGTTGCGATCCTTACCCTAACGGTCTATGGGGTTTCCATACTCGTCATTGCGATGTCGCTCATGCCTAAGAGTATTGTTCTCAGGTTTCGCGATCTTCCTTTGCTTCCGCTAGTTCTGGCTACCGTGACCAGCGTCTACGTTGTGGCGAGGATCGCATACGCCGGGTCATACAGGACAGACGTTCTCGCATACAGCCATTATGCAGCCATCATGTTCGCGAGAGAGGGTGCGAACCCGTACACTCATCAAATGGCGAAAGCTTTGGATATGTTCGCCGTTCAGCCAACCGACCTGACGCCGTTGACCTCTGGCGCATACCTGCACACGTTTCAGTACCCTGCCCTGCATTTCCTCGTGTTCGTGCCGTTCGTATGGTTCGGCCTCAAAGACATGAGATTAGTTCTTGTCCTATTCGAAATTGGCGTTATCTTGGCGCTTTATGTGAAGGGGCCGCGAAAGCTGAGGCCGATGCTGCTGCTTCCGTTGTTCGCAGGTTCAGATCTGATGGTGAACTTCACGGCGGCAAGCGTGACGGATGCTTTATGGGTATTGCCGCTATTGTTCACGGCGTTCTATATTGAAAAGCCGCTTGTCTCGGGGGTGTTCTACGGCCTTGCCTGTGCCGTGAAGCAGACTCCCTGGATCCTGGCTCCCTTCCTCCTGATCTACATGATACGGGCCGCGGATGACATTGGACTTCGTGAGAGACTTCTGCGGACAGTCAGGTTCGCCGGAATGGCCGCTGTCGTGTTTCTTGCGGTGAACCTACCGTTTGTGTTGGGTGGTCCAGCGGCTTGGGTTGGGAATGTGCTGACACCCATGACGGCGGATCTTGTGATACAGAGTCAGGGATTCTCGTTGCTGAAACAGATAGGCCTTCTTCATGTTGACAAGATCTTCTTCACCGTGCTCGTCGCGGCGGTTCTTGTGACACTCATCGTGAACTACTACGTATACTTTGACGAGTTGCGCTACGTATTTTGGATCTTCCCGGGAATTGTCATGTGGTTCTCATACAGGGCGCTGACGAACTACATCATCTACTGGACGCCGCTAATGCTCGTCTCTTTGATCCTGTGGTACAAGGGCGAACAAACGAAGGAGGTGCGCATGTAGCTTGAGACTGGCAAGGAAGTTCACGGCCCTGTTGTCAGTCATCCTCTTGATCCTCGTGGCAGGGGTTTCTTTCAACTATCTCCGGAGCAGACCGGAGTATCCTCCTCCTGCTATCCTCGACCCAGCGTTTGATCTCTGGGTTTCGGATAGAGAGTCCGGTCAGAAGAGGCCATTGGTCTGGGAGCTGGACTCTGTCAAGGGCGTTGGCGATCAAGTCATGTTGGAGGAGACCGTGCTGGCTGGAAAGACAACTCTTGAGATTCGGGTCTTCGAAGACGGCTTTGACGAGGTAGGCGTCTACGTGCGCCTGAAACAGATGATTGACGGCGCTAGGTTGCGAGCGTTCTTGGACAGCGAGGTTGGCGTCTGGGTATTCCTAGAATCCTCAAGCAAAGAGCAATCAGACTCTCCGTCAACGATCTTCGGCGTGCAGACGAACGATGGGCTAAACATGCTGACTTTCATATTCTCAGAGGAGGCTAGCCACCCACAGCAGGCACCGGGTTCCCGGACGGTCTTCCTGGCGACGCCGTCTGGCCGGTGGGCGTATCAGCGGATCGATGTGGCCGGGGAGTACAAGGATGCTCATTGGAAGAAGCCTGAGCGCCTCTCGTTCGGTGTGACTCTAGGCGCTCAGGCGTCCGCGCCGGGGTGGCACGTAGGGTACGTCCACCGTTTCGTAGTAGAGACGCCGACTTCCGCCGGCTTGACGGGGCAGGAAGAATTCATAGGGACCGCTTCGCGTGCAAGATCCCTGGAACCGCCCCGCATCCGTGAAAGTAGAATCGGCCGTCAATGAACGGACACTTGCTTAATGAAACAACAGAATCGACCACTGGGTCATAAAAGCGCAAAATAGTTTAATGGATGACCACCCCGAGAAGAGCGGGAGCCTGCGGAGTATGAGAGAATCAACTGCGAAAGAATTTGAGCGCACCGGAATGACGAGAGTTCGATCCGCGCCGGTTGAGGCTGCCTACCCTTCCATGATTCCCAGAAACATCAACAACATCCTCTCCATCGGCCTAGGACTATTGGCGATTGCTGTCCTGGTGGCATATTCTGTAAGATCAAGCGCGCCGTACGTCGTTGGCGAGAACCTGGTGCTTGCTGAGATCCCTCTTCCCGGGTTCGTTATCAAACCTATCACGCTGTTCACGTATCTGTTCTTTCTCTCGTATGCTTTCGGTCTGAACTCGCCGATCTCGAGAGACAGGTTCCTAAGGATGAGAGATTTTCCCTTTGAGTCTCTCTACGTTCTCTCATGGTTCCTTGTTCTGGTCAGCGGCTTCGAGGTCACGTACCAGATTGTCCTGTGGTCCGCGGGATTGTCCGTTCAGGGGTTGCAGAATCCCGACATAATTGTGAACTGGTGGCCGGCCAACCCGTACGCGATCAATGTCGTGTTTGCAGCGAAGATAGTCATTCTCATCTTTGCGATGGCGTGTTTCTCTGTCGACTTTCTGAGGAGAATGCGGGTCGCACGTGAAAAGGCTCGCGCAAACTTAGCTCACTCCTAATCAATCGCGTCAGACCACCGGTCATCGAGCGGGATCCGACAGCTGCGGGACCAGGCACTAACGTTACCGCGGCGCGGGTGCTTTCCAAGATGCGCAGAAGGTTCCAGAAGATCGCGAGCGAGAATGCGACCCCGACGGCGTACATCGGGATCATCAGGTACCCCGCGGCCTGTAGCTGCCTCCAGACAAAATCCGCCTGAAGGTAGTACGAGTAGAAGATCGGGCTCGTCCAGAGGATAGGAAGCGCGAAGTAATAGAACGGCGACCTCAAGAAGATGAAGATGAACGGGGCAACCCACAGTCTGTGATCACATTCTCTACAAAGCAAGATCAACGGGAAGATCGAGACGAGGAACTGCTCGTTTATGACTTTTCCAAAGAGGAAATAGACGAACATCACCGCGACGATCGCCTTGAGAAGAGGCGCCTTCCTCCCGAAGGTGGGGATCAGGAATACCAGAGCAGCGAGAAGAAGAATGTTCGGGATCATCGAAATCTGTAGATCGAAAGGAAGATCCTGAACGATCCAGACGAAATTGTACAGGTTGACGCCGCCCATCAGTCTAGTGCCCTGAAAGGTGACCAGCACATTCCAAATGGAGTTCGGGCTGACGATGAGGAAATAGCCCAAAGGAACGAGTGTCAAGGCAAACCCGCCGAGGAACTCCAGAAGCGCTCTCCATCTTCCGAGCAAGCGGACCAGGTACAAAGGTAGCAGCACGACTGTGTAGAGCTTCAGCATACTCAGACCATAGAAGATCCCCGAGAGTAGGTTGTTCCGAGACGATGCGAGATACGATGCCAAGAGGAAAACGGCCACTAGGGCGTCGAACATCCCCCAGACAATTGATATGAATACGACATATGGGCAGAAGGCGTAGATCTTCGCCTTCCCCGTATCCATCCCCGCGAGCAAGTAGACGACGAACGCGTCAGCCAAGATTATCGGAATCTTCAGCATCAAGAGGAGCAGCGGAGTCCACGGGTAGATCAGTATGGGAAGCGAAGGGTAGTGGCCGTCAATCATAACGGGGCTCGGGCCCGCGATTAAAGTGAAAAGCCAATAGAACGGAGCGAAGAAGTAGACCAACAAGGGATGGTAGGCATATCCCTCAAAGAAGATTGGAAGGCCTGTCGTATTCTGCAGCTGCAGCGTCTTGACGTACACGTAATCGTAGATATTCGCGCCTTTGAGCGCCATGATGCTGGACTCGTAGATGGTGCCCACGTCGCCCGCATGCATGAAGAACGGCGCAATCGCAAATCTAACTGCTACGGCCAGTAGCACGATCCTTGAGCGTTCTTCCATACTTGTCGACCAGCAGGTAGAGCGCGACAACAGATATCGCAACGACTGGTAAGACATAGGGCAACAGAGCGTAGCTCCAAGTTGCTGACGGTGTTCCAGCCGCTTCCATCGAACCTGAAACGGTGAACGACATCTCGCTGTTTACGAAGTCGATGGTGATCTTGTTGAAGCCTTTCTCATGAGGCCAGATCTTCGTTTCCACCGGAAGAGCAGATAAGGCGATAGTTCCGCGTCCGAGGCTTTGGAGGCGCTCCTCCTCGAACATGAACTCGATCAGCCTCGTTGGCTCGATAGCCAGAGGCTTGGGCGCATCCTTGGTGGATATTCCGTTGATAGATGTCATTACCCATCTCCAGATCTCCAGATGGGCTCTGAATTCTTCGTCAGATGTGAGCGTCACCTTCACAGAGTCTGATGACACTTCTACGAATTTGTGGATGGCTATTTCAGGGCGTGTATATGTGACATCGAGCGCTTGTGGATTGGCTCGGACGGTCGCATTGAACTCGTTGAAGAGGTTGTGATCATTCACCCAGGATGTCCAATCGCTGAACTCGAGGAGACTGATCCGCGCGGCAGGCGCGAAGTCGGGATTCACGTGGATGTGAGGCTTGCTACTGCCGTCGTAGGGGTCGTTGAAGAGAACAAAGTAGTGTTGGTTCTGGTACTCGTATGCACCCGTGCCGTAACCAACCCATCTGGCTTGGCTCAGGAGAGTGTCGTGAACGAGAGGCACGAAGCTTAGGGCGATGATGTAGACCGCGAAGAAAGCAGTCAACTTGCTCTTGAGCTTCATGCCGGCGCGCCTCCCTGAACGCTGAAGACAGTTGACTTAAGGGTTTCCCGGAGACGCGACAGCGATACCAATTCGGCGAGAACCCCGACTTGAACCTCGTCGAGGCCTAGACAGTCTTGACTCTTTCGGCCGTGAATGTCTCGATGTACTTTGAAGCCGCACTGGTCAGCTGACCGTCTTCTGTGATCAGCACTAGACTGTGAGCTTTCGCCACCGTGATATAACTGGCGTCGTAGAATGTTATCCTCTCCTTTGCAGCAACTTCAGCGACATCTGATAGCTTCTTGGCGTCGACAGTCAGGACATGCGTGCGTTGAACGAGGCGCTGGAGCAGGTTTAGGAACTCTTGGAACTCGTCTTGTCGGATTGCCCGATGTTGCACCTGCTCTTTCCAAAGAGTGTTTCCGACCTCGTACTTGGTGAGGTCGAGGATGCAATTCTGATGGAGCACGCGAAGTGTTTTTTCCTCCTCGAAGGTCTTGATCATCTGAAGCAGAGAGCTAGCGTCGAAGAGAAACTTCATCGCGCCGTTCTATCCTCTCTGATATGTCCAATGACTCTCTTTGTGTCCACTTTGCTGAGGATTTCCCTCATTCTCTTTAGGGCCTGAAGAGCTTCCTCACGCTCCCTCCGCTCTATCTCACTGAGTATCGCTGCTCTTGCTATCTGACTCACGGGTATCCCGTAACGTTTGATCTTGCGTTTCGTCTCCCCGTCGACTCTTAGGGTCACTATCTCGGTCATCGTATAGTCACCTGCGGTAATACGACGCTCGTATATTAGTGTGCTCACCGAGTATCTCAGGGAAACCATCACCCCGATTGACGATGTTGCGAGGCCACCATGAAGGCTGCGGTCGACACGCTCTGCAGATTCAACCGAATGGGAACACGGATAGCTCGAACAGCACTCGACCGAACACACGGCTAGGCAGGAGGATCCGGCGGGCGCCTTCTTGAAGACACTTGCGCGGAGTCTACGTCTGCTTATCACTTGAAGACCTTGTCTTTTGCAAAGACTTCGATTCAGTTCGGGCCGATGATGTAGGGTCTCAGGCCGATAATGTAGATCGCAAAGAAAACAGTCAGCGTCTCTTTGAGCTTCATGCCAGCGCGCCTCCCTGAACGCTGAAGCGGAGTTGACTTGGATTTCTCGGAAAGACAGTCGGACGGGAATTGTCATCAGTGCATGGACAAAGGTAAAGTGCCTGACATGAGAAGAGCCTCTCCGACTCAGTTCTCTGAGGATGTGGTTCGCGCCGCGCCACGCAAAGGTTTGGTTTCGAGCTGAATGGTGGACATGCGAGGTTACTCATTCTCGTCTCGGTCGGTGAATCATCATAGTGCGAGCAATGTCTCACTTTTCCTCACGTGCATGGTGGTGGGATCAACCTCAAGTCAAAGGCTTTCTAGCCCATGCAGGCCGAATACTAGCGCGTCTCCCTCGTCGGCGAAAACAATTGTCGTTGGAGCTGTCTCTCCTTCATGTTCGGCAAACACGTGTCCCGCCTCTCTGACCACAATGTCGCCTTTTATCGTCTTGAATCTGGCCGTGCTGGTGGGTTTCACTTCAAGCTTCTCCAGCAACTTCCTCGGAATCCAAGAATAGGCCGCCCCGGTGTTCACTAGTAGGATGAGCTCCTCTGACGCCACTCCAGTCGCTGACCACGAATCCTGAGTTTGATGTACGTCTCGCCCATCGTGAGCACGAAGTACAGGGTTGACAATTTCCTCTAATAGGCTTGGGAGGCTACGAAACCAGTTAGAGATCTCGACGAGCAGATGGCCTCATTGTGTGACGGCTGGTTGGCAACTCGGCCACTAGATCTGAGAAAAGAGAGACTCGAACTCCTCCGTGGGGGAGACTCGTTGCAGGTCGCGGTCGCTTGGCGTCTTCGCCCTCACTTGAAGACCTTGTCTTTTGCAAAGACCTCGATCCCGTTTTGGCCGATGATG
>CAYMZN010000022.1:0-21581 GCA_964394935.1 uncultured Candidatus Bathyarchaeia archaeon
CGACTGCTCGTGTTGTTGTAACGTATGTCTTGGCAACTGACCTCTTGGACGCTCGACTTGTTGATCACTTGATTCGCCAAGTGATGGGCGGTCATCGAGATTGCCGTCGTGTCAGGCCCGCCCGTGTAGCCACCGATCAGATGATCCGCATACGAGAAGATAGGGCAGCCATAATCCACGAAGTACTTGGTTTTGCTGAGGAGGTTCAGGGTCGTCTTCATCGGATAGATGAGACAGGAGATCGCCATGTCGGTCTTCCGGTAGCCGAGCTCGGGATCAAATGCTGAGATGACGGCTGCAGCGTCTTCTGGCGAGCCTCCCAATACACAAAGCCCAGGGCGGCCGGCGCGAGCGGCGGCGTTGCGCATACAGGTCGCCTCATACTTGGCCGCGTGCATCTCGATCGGGGAGTCTTTGACAATCGGGCCTCCCTCGACCTCCACGAGGGATCCTCCACAGACGGCATCGATAACGGGCTCGACTGCAATGCTCGTTAAGATATCCTCGTAATACCGTGAACTCACGATGCCGCCGCCAAGTCCTCCAACGATCGTCGGCCGAGTGTGGTCCTCAACTCTTCTTTGCATGATTTCTCTGCAGTCATTGCCAGTGCCCACCCGTACTCTCGTCGGCGCGGACCTTGCCGCCTCCTTGATCTCACCATCGTCGAACTTGATGACGCGTCGAGTGTCGATGCATAGGATCCCAACATCCTTGAGAAAATCGCGAGCCGCCTCAAAGACCTGGTCAGCAAGTTGAGGGTCGTTTGGGACCGGTGTTTCTCGGTTGTATGTTATTTCATACTCTTTCACCAGTTGTCTGAGCTTGGAGGGAATGACCTTCAAATCAAACTCCTTCTCCTCAACGAAGGGCCCGGACTGAGCCGCACGGGTAATCTCGATCAGTCTGGACGATGCCGATATCATGCTCTCATCTTCCTCGATGACTTAGAAGTTGGTTGAACTTGGCGACGCCGTCGGCAGCGTCTTTTCCGTAAGCGTCGGCGCCAATCTGCCTAGCCCACTCTTCCCTGACGGGTGCTCCTCCAACAATGACCTTGAACCTGGCCCTCTCGCCCGTCTCAACAAGTCTTCTCACAACCTCCGCCTGTGCAGGCATTGTGGTCGAGAGAAGCGCGGACAGGCCAATCGCGTCCGCATTCGTCTGCTTCGCCCTCAAGATGAACTCGTCGGCAGGGATGTCCGTGCCAAGGTCATGAACATCGAAACTATTCGCGGTGAGCAGAGCTGACACTATGTTCTTTCCAATGTCGTGAATGTCGCCGCTTACGGTTCCGATGACGATCGTCCCGGACCTTGTCACTTCTCTCTTCTCTGAGATCGATGCCCTGAGGATCTTCACTCCCCGCGTCATGGCGTCGGCGGAGAGCATCATATCTGAGAGGAACAGCTCAAGCCTACTGAATCTGTCGCCCACCTCACGGAGGCCGCTCGCTAGGCCCTCCTCGATAGCCCGCAGAGGATCGATCCCGGCCGCCAGCGACTCCTTGGCAGCGGATTCTACGGCTTCTGCGTCTGCCTGAATCACAGCTTGCCTCAGCCTCTCAAGAATCTCCTGCTCAGCCGTATGCTGCATCGCGGCCACTTCTTCGACTGGACGGGTGCTCGCTGTAACCATAGCACGCTCAAGAACTCAAAGTGGTATGCTCAAGACACTCAGCCTGCCTTGAAAAGCGAGAACCGCAACTATCGCAATCGCAAGGACAGATCCGGCAGTGATAAAACTGTCCGCTGGGGTCCACCGAAACCTGTCAATATACGTTCGATTCCTCACCCCGAGTTTGAATCCTCTCGACTCAGCTGCGAAATCCACTTCCTTAACTTTGTTCAACGTGATCACTATGAGCGGAATCACAACCGAAACGTAGTTCCTGAGCCTCTGAATCAGACTGCCCTTGTTCACGTCAACACCCTTGGACCAGTATGCCTCGAGGATCGTTCTCCAATCATCGCTGAATATCAGAACAGATCTGAGCGACAGAGAGAAAAGGAAACAGAAAGTAAATGGCAGCCTCAGTTTGGCCAATGCAAGAATCACGTCAGTGTCGGTCGTCGTTGAAAGGAACATCAAGGCGATGAATATCATTGACCAGATCCGAAACGCGACCGATAGGGCGCGCGTCATTGTATTTTCCGAAATAAAGGTGCCCCAAGGGAATCTGAAGTAGATGACATCGCCCGGGACTCTGCTTAGGAGTGTATACATCGTGGTTAGAAAGATCAGCATGAACGCGAACCCGTAAAGCCACATTCTCAGGTTTCTGAGAGGAACTCTTGCCACGAACAAGAGAACCGTTGCAAATAGCAGAATGATCAGGTTGAAAACAAAGTCTAGGATCGACAGTGCAGCCACGCTGACGGCCAGGACCAGGACGAGCTTGGAGACTGCGTTAACATGAAGAAATGGGGAAGTTTCTGGAAGATAGAAAAGAAAGGAGCGTCTGCTGCTCATTTAACTGTCGCTCTAGGAGAACCAACCTTCCACGTAGAGCCCAGCTCGCCTCACGTACGGTGTGACGACTTTCAATAGCGGTATCCCAATTATTGTGTTGACTATGAAGTTGCCAACGTTCCAGCTGATCACTCCCACCCAGAATGCCTCCCAGCTTGGTATCCAGCCGATGTAGAGGTTGATGAGGTTGTAGTAGACCGATGAAGGAACTGTGGATAGGACTATTCCGAATACGATGTAGATCGCCCAGTCTCTACCTCTCTTCAATCCCACGTCTCCTTTGAGAAGTCTGAATGCTGCTGCGGGGATCACTGCTGCGCTGAAGTCGCTTATCGCCAGCACAATTCCAAGCGGCAACGGGAACCATCCGGCATAGGTGCCGGCTATGATGAGACCTATGTATGCCGCGATTCCTCCCCACACTCCAAACCAGCATCCGAAAACGACCTCGAATGCTGTGGCCGGATAGACTGCGGCCACGCCTGGCACAACAGTTGTTGTGATTGCTGAGTAGAGTATCATAACCGCAAGCACGCCTGCAATGATTGCCGTGAGTACAATGTGCAGGGGCGTCACTCCTCTCTTGACTCTGATTTCGCGTTGAGAACTGGTCATCTTCCATTGCACGACCGGTCAATGACGCGTGTAACATATTTAGGACTTGCCAACTCTCACGGCAGTTTTCCTTACGAAGCAATCGAGTAAGTGTCTATGCAGCTGAGAGTTCCCAGCAGGTGAGTCGAATCATTTTCCGATCATGGCGAGAGTCTCCTCTATGGTGAGGGGAAGCTCTCCAGCACGATCTACTCCGAGAATCTCGCGAGCAAACCGGGTGACTTGAGGCGGAGAGAGAAACGCCTGCTCTAAGATGTCTTGCCTTGAGAAGGCTTCTCTTGCAGACCCGTTGTAGAGGATTCTTCCTCTGCTCATTACAATGACTCGTCTACAGTGTTCGGCCACAAGCCTCATGTTGTGAGTTATCACGATCACGGTCTTGCGTCTCTCTTTGTTGAGTTGGTCGAAGAGCGACATCATCTCTTTTGAACCCCTCCAATCCTGTCCCGTCGTCGGCTCATCTACGATGAGAATCTCAGGGTTTATCGAGAGGACGGAACCTACTGCGAGTCTTCGGCGTTGACCCTTCCCGAGGAAGAACGGATGTTCATGTTCCCACGGTGATAGTCCCATCGCGTCCATTATTTGTCTGGCTTCTTCCTCAGCCTGTTTCTGGTCAAGGCCGAGTTGTCTCGGGCCGAACATGAGCTCATCGAAGACGGTGTTGCAGAAGAGCTGATGATCCGGATTCTGAAAGACGTAGCCCACATGCCTTGCAAGTTCCCGGACCCGGTCACCAGGGACGTCTATTCCGGCGACTCTGATTCGTCCGCTTGTCGGTTTGAGGAGTCCGTTGAAGTGTTTCACGAGCGTCGTCTTTCCTGACCCGTTCTGTCCCACTATCGCGAGATACTCGCCTTCAGCGATGCGAAGGTTTGCACCGTTGACAGCCAACGTCCCATCGGGGTAGATGTGAGAAACGCTCTCCGCAGCTATCTGATACTCCTCATCCCCCTTCCCTGCCTCGGGCACAGACCTAGTTCTTTGTCTAGGGACCAAGAAGCGCTCCTTGAGAGTACTCGTCATTCTCTGACGCGCTTGACTGATGGTGGCAGGTAGCTGTCCATCCCAGATTCTCTTCCCTCTCAGCTCCCAGAACAACCGGGTTATCTGGGGAACTGTCTCGCCGACGCTTTCGATCGCTTCAACTTGCTCCAAGAATTCCGTGGTTGGGAGGTCCAACGTTATCCTTCCCTTGCTCATGAGAATGACCCTGTCGACATGGTTCGCGATTTCCTCGAGGTCGTGGTCGATCACCACTATCGTCGATTCAGTCTCCTCCCTGACCTTTGCGATTGCCTCGTAGACCTCCCTCTTTCCAACCGGGTCTAGGTCGCTAACGGGTTCATCGAACACGAACAGCTTTGGTTGAGTTACAAGCACTGAGGCAATAGCAACTCGCTGCTTCTGGCCGCCGGAGAGTTCCGTCGGTGATCTCTCTAGCATCCCCTCCATCCTAACCGCTCTGACAGCCTTCTCCAGTCTTCTTTCCATCTCCTCGCGCGGGATCCCAAAATTCTCCATCCCGAATGCGATTTCATTTCTCACCCTCATCGAGACGAATTGGGTTTCAGGATCCTGAAACACAAGACCCACTTGCTTGGCGAAGTCGTAGATCTCTCCCTCGATGATCGACTTGCCTAGAACCTTCACATCGCCTTTGAGTGTTCCACCGATCCTTTGCGGTATCAGAGCGTTCATGCAAAGCGAGAGCGTTGTCTTGCCGGCCCCAGAAGGTCCCATGATCCCAATGAATTCTCCTTCCTCGAAAGTCAGGTCGATGCCGTCGAGGGCCCAGTCATCGGATCCGTCATATCTCCAGCTGAAGTTCTCGAATTGTGCTGTCAACATCGCAAGAGGTCATCGCCTAGTTCGTGCGTCCCTCGTGGCCGTATAGTGACGGGGAGGTCTCTTGAGGCTATCCACAAGAAGCGCATCCATTTTTCTCCTATGAACTGGGAAGAGCATCACTCACGTGAGTTGCGTAGCTTCTGATCTAGTCAGAACAAGAAAAAGAAAGGGGAACGGGTGTGAACCCGTTCCTACTACTTTGGTATCTTGCTCACTATTCCCTCGACGAACCAGTCCATGGTCCATAGATCGTCATGCGTCGCTCTCTGGCCGGGTGCGAATCTCAGTTTGCCGTCCTGATCCTTTATCGGGCCGGTGAAGGGCTCGAAGAGTTGTGCCCTCATGTCTGCTCTTCGCTTCTCGATGAGGGTTCTCACGTTCTCCGGAATCGCGGGGTTGATAGGTGCCACCGTGACGCCTCCATCAGACGCTCTCCAGCCATCGATTGTGTCGCCTCCGTCTCCTAGACGCCACCACAAGTCCATGCTACGGAAGGCCTGAGCGTACTGGTACGCTAGGATGTACTCGTACATTAGTCCCCAGTCAACGACCTGTCCTGTCAAGTGGGCCTTGGGCCCGTACTGCGTCATGTCACTGTAGTGGCTGAAACTCCAGACCGGCTTGCCCTTTCCTTGATATTCTTCAGCAACCTGCAAGGTCGTCGGTGAATCCTCAGTGTATGCTAGGACATCGCAGTTCTGTGTCTCGATGAGGCTCACCGCGGCGTCTCTGGTCTTTCCTGGATCGAACCAGCTGAACAACCAAACTACGTAGGCTTCGATCTTGGGGTTGATCTCCCTAGCTCCGAGAACGAACGCGTTGATGTGCCTGACAACTTCTGGAATGGGATGAGCTGCCACATAACCTATCTTGTTTGTCTTGGTGACGCCTGCGGCCGCAAGTCCGCAGAGATAGTATAGCTGGTAGAATTCCGCAAAGTATGCTCCAACATTCTTGGACCTCTTGTATCCAGAGCAGTGCCAGAATTTCTTGTCCGGGTACTTGTCTCCAGCTGCAACTGTGGGGTCCATGTAGCCGAAGCTCGTCGTGAAGACAACGTCTGCACCCTCGGCGACCATCCGATCGATTGCTCCGCCTACCTCAGGCTCTGGGATTGCTTCTGCGTAGAATGTTTCGAGCCAGGGAAGCTTTGCAAGATACTTTCTTCCACGATCGTGTCCGTATGACCAACCGAAATCACCGACGGGTCCGACGTAGATGAAGCCAGCCTTGATTTTCTTTGCAGGAGCGGGAACTGTAGCAGTCTCAGTGACTCGGGCGGTCTCAGTGACTGTAGTGGGGACTCCTGGCGCTACTGCTGGAGGCGCAGTTGAAACTCCAGCTGCGTAGCCGGCAAGTCCGCCTACTACGAGACCTCCAACTGTACCTCCAATGAATTGTCGTCGAGAGACTTTCCTCTCAGACTCTGACATTTTCCAGAATCCTCAGGATTAGCATTGCACAGATTGATTCATAAGACTTGCTTACCAGACTCTGGATTGACGCGGACGTGTCGATGAAGAACGCGAGCTAGGATTCGCCTCGAACATACGGCAGTCCGAGTGCGGCAGGCACGCCAATTCGGCGTTTCACCGCCTCTGCAGAAATCACGACAAGTCCGACAATCGCTGTGAGGTATGGGAGCATGATGAGGAACTGCGGAGCCTGCGTACCAATTCCTATTGCCTGTAGCCTGAACTGTAACGCGTAGACCCCGCCGAATAGATAGGCCCCAAGCAATGCTCGGAGTGGGTTCCATGTCGCAAATATTGTCAGCGCTATCACGATCCAACCTCTCCCCGCGGTCATCCCTTCAATCCAGAGGGGCGTATACATGAGTGAAAGATACGCTCCAGCCAAGCCCGCCATCACCCCTCCGAAGAGGACGCAAACGTATCTGATGAGATAGACATTGAGACCAAGGCTGTCAGCCATTGCGGGGTTCTCTCCCGCCGATCTAGCGTTAAGGCCAGGTCTTGTCTTGAACAGCACGAACCACAGGACCAGAGCCGATAGGATCGAAGCGTAGACGAGAACATCCTGTGAGAACAGGACGGGCCCAACGACTGGGATCTCTGCAAGAATAGGGATGGAGAAGCTTCCAAGCCGGGGAGCTGTCATTCCTATCATGGGCTTTCCAAGGAAACCGCTGAGACCCAAGCCAAGGATTGTAATTGCCAGTCCACTCACTATTTGATTCGCTCTCATCGTTATCGAGAGAAAGGCATGTATCAAACTCAACAGGCCTCCGGCAATCATGGCGAACACGATGGCCAATCCAAGGTTCCCCGTGTAGAACGACGTCATGAACGCGGTCAAGGCGCCCATCGCCATCATCCCCTCAACTCCGAGATTCAGAACGCCCGACCGTTCAGCATAGATCTCTCCGATAGTCCCAAGCACAAACGGAGTGCCGGCTTGGACTGTGTGAGCAAGCAAAGACACGAAGAAAGTTGCGTCTATTTCAGCCAATCGTGCTCACGCCCAGGTCAAAGCCATCTTGTAACGCGTCAACATGTCCCCTCCAACTACAAAGAGCAATATCAATGCCTGAAAGACAAGTGATGTGGCGAACGCCAAACCCAGTCCTATTTGCAGCGCATCCCCCGCGACCAGCAGTCCTCCGAAAAGAATCGAGACGGGCACAGCTGCGAGCGGATTCAGGCGGGCAAGCCAGGCGATTATGATCGCTGAGAACCCATAGCCCGGCGAGATCCCATGCCTCAGCCTAAGTACGATCCCCGAAACAAGGCCCATTCCTGCGAGTCCCGCAAGGCCGCCGCTGATGAACATAACAAGCAGAGTCAATTTCAGATAATTTATGCCCGCGTATTTTGCTGCCAATCTGCTCTCTCCGGTCACCTTCAATTCGTAGCCCCACTTCGTTCGAGCTAGGAAGACGTAGACCAGTCCCGCGCAGATCAAACCGACAACTAATCCCGCGTGAATTCGGGTTCCAGGGATCCATGGAAGTCTCGCGTTAGGTGGGAACATCGGAGTGAGCGGAAAACCGAATCCCTTCGGATCCCGCCAGGGCCCGTAGACTAGGTAGTCCACCCACAGTATCGCGACGAAGTTCAACATCAAGGTACTTAGAACCTCGTTCACCTCCAGGCGAGCCTTGAGATAGCCCGGAACCAAGCCCCAGATACCTCCGAATATGAATCCCACAATCATCATGGAACCAAGTAGTACGAACGCCGAGCTTTCTGGCAGCAAGAATACCATCGCAGTGGCACCGAAGGCGCCCATGAACAGCTGTCCCTCGGCTCCGATATTCCAGAAGTTCATCTTGAATGGCAGACAGAGTCCGACGCTAGCCAGCAGGAGAGGAATCCCTCGGGTCAAAGACTCTGTCAGTCCATCCACATCCAGGAAGACACCCAGCACTTGCCGATAGGCAAGGACAGGGTTGACGCCGACGGCTAGAAAAAGCGGAGCGGCAGAGAGGAAACCCAGTACGAGCGAGATAACCGGCACTGTAATCGTCATCGCTCGGCTGGCCGTAAGTCTCGGCTCAAATGTTAGGTGAAGAGACCTCAATTGGAACGCCCCATCCTATCATGGTTTGCGGAGCGATCCTCCCATCATCAACCCTATCTCCTCAATGTTGGCTTCCGAGGCCGAGAAAGTGCCGACGATCTCTCCGCCATACATGACCGCGATCCTGTCGCTCAGGGAGAGAATCTCTTCTAGGTCTTCGGAAACCATCAAGAGTGCCGCTCCCGTATCTCTCTGCTTAAGCAACAGGCTGCGGACATACTCTGTTGCTCCGACGTCAAGACCGCGTGTTGGATAGGCTGCAACTATCAGCTTGGGATTTCCAGAAAGTTCTCGGGCCAAGATTAGTTTTTGCAAGTTACCCCCTGAGAGGGTCCTTGCTGGCACATCCTTTCCCGAGACCATTATGTTGAATTCTTTGATGAGTGTGTCCGCGTTGCTATCTATTTCGTGTTGATTGAGGAAGACTCCGTTCGAGAACGGTTCTTCTCTGTACCTTCTGAGGACGAGGTCTTGAGAGACGGTCAGGCCTTGGGGAGCGGCTACGCCAACTCGGTCCTCAGGGATATATGCAATGCCTCCTCCAATTCTGCGGGAAATCGACTCGCGGCCGATCTCTTTGCCAGATAGCCGGATCTGACCTGACGCTACTGGTCGCATTCCGGCTATCGCCTCTGTGAGTTCCCTTTGCCCGTTCCCCGCGATTCCTGCTATGCCGAGGATCTCTCGCTTGCGGATGGCAAGTGTGAGGTTCTTGACAGCGGCAAGGCCTTTGTCACCCATTACGGTGAGCTTGTCGATCTCTAGGACTGGTTCCCCTGCAGCGATCGGGTTCTTCTGTAAAGTGAAGAGAACTTCTCTCCCGACCATCATAGACGCAAGCTTCGTCTTGTCGAGTTCCTGTCGGTCCACAGTGTCGACATTTCTGCCAGCTCTTAGCACAGTTACCCGGTCACTTACGGCCATCACTTCGTCAAGTTTGTGGGTGATGAAGACTACAGATCGTCCCTCAGCGGCCATTTGAGTAATGAATCTGAACAGTTCTCTCGTTTCAGGCGGGGTGAGGACCGATGTGGGCTCATCAAGAATCAGAATGTTTGCGCCCCTGTACAATGCTTTGAGGATCTCAACTCTCTGCCTTTCGCCCATTGAGAGCTGCCAGATCCTCGCCTTAGGGTCGACTGGCAACTCATAACGCTTTGAGATTTCCAAGACCCGTTCCGCAGCATCTTTGAGGTTGAGAAGGAAGGCGGGCTCTTTCAATCCGAGAAGGATGTTTTCTAGGACGGTGTGCGGTTCAACGAGTTTGAAGTTTTGGTGAACCATGCCTATGCCTAGGCTGATGGCCTCTCGAGGGGACCCTATGTCGACCCTCTCCCCTCGAATGTAGATGTCACCCTCCTCGGGTCGAAGTATCCCATAGAGAACATTCATGAGAGTGGTCTTTCCAGCCCCGTTCTCTCCAAGAAGTCCATGGACTTCTCCTGCTCCAAGGTCAAAGTTGATGTGATCGTTTGCGACCACACCGGGGAATTTCTTGACGATTTCCTTCATCTGAACTAGAATCTCTTTACTCAGCGGACTCACGTGACATTCAGCCCTCTTCTAGTGTCCGGGTGTTCTTCCTCAATAAGAGAATAAACAGCTTTCTTGTGAGACTTGGCGTTCTAGCTGGATGAAGACGCATCAAATGGGATGTGCGGCTACTCCCAGCTCTCGAGGTATCTCCGCTGTTCGTCGCTGGCTCGGTCTATCCGTTTTCCCCAGGCTTCCAATGCGAGCCGAGCTACTTCGCGGTCAAGTTCAATCGGCATCTTGTACACAGCCGGCCTGAGACTTGTTTTGTTCTTCAGGAGATATTCCACAGCCAGTGCCTGATCCGAGAAACTCATGTCCATCACTTCAGCGGGGTGTCCGTTAGCTGCAGCAAGGTTCACGAGCCTTCCTTGAGCTAGAAGGTAGATCCTGCGCCCGTCAGGGAGCAAGTACTCTTCGACATTTGTACGAACGGTTCGCTTCTCCTTCGCCAGCCTATCAAGGTCTCGGACATTGATTTCCACGTCGAAGTGGCCGCTGTTGGCGAGGATGGCTCCATCCTTCATTGCCATGACCTCTCTCGCGGTTATCACGTCCTTGCAGCCTGTTGCCGTGATGAATATCTCGCCACGTCGAGCAGCTTCCAGCATGGGAGCAACATCGAAGCCTTCCATTAGCGCTTCTATGGCGCGCACTGGGTCCACTTCCGTTACCGTGACCTTGGCGCCGAGTCCCCTAGCCCTGTGAGCGACACCGCGGCCCACCCAACCATACCCCGCCACGACCAATGACTTGCCAGCGATCAGGAGATTAGTCGACCTCATTACTCCCTCAAGTGCAGACTGCCCAGTTCCAAATTGACTATCGAACAGGTACTTCGTCTGCGCGTCATTCACGGCGATGACCGGAAACCTCAGTACTCCCTCCTTCTCCATGGCGCGAAACCTCAGCACTCCTGTCGTGGTTTCCTCACATGCTCCCAGGGTCTTTCCAAAGAGGTTCGGGTGTTCCTTGTGGATGGCGACCGAGAGTTCAGCTCCGTCGTCAATGACGATGTCGGGCTTATGGGCGAGCACCCGATTCAGGTTCTGCTTGTGATCTTCTGGCGTGACACCGTACCAGGCATAGACGTTCACATTCGAACTTGCAAGCGCCGCTCCCACATCGTCTTGCGTTGAGAGCGGGTTGCTCCCCGTGATAGCAACCTCTGCTCCGGCAGCTTTGAGCGTGAGGGCGAGAACTGCTGTCTTCATCTCCAAATGAATGCACATTCCTATCGACAGTCCCTCGAACGTCTTCTCAGAGGTCAACCTCTTCCGAATCCCCGAGAGAACAGGCATGTGGGCCTCAGCCCAGTTGATCTTCCCCAACCCTGCGGACGCAAGAGAGACATCCTTCACAATGCTCATCTTTCGATCGTCCTCCTTTCGAGACCTTCTTCACGCCTCAATGTTGAGTGGTTTCGACCGTATGTAAAGCGTTGCAATCTTGAGGCATCACTTGTCGGCAAGCCTGTGTAGGTAGTTCACTCACCTTGACGCAAGCTCCTGAGCGACTTCGGTTGCCTTCTTGATTATTTCTCCCTCGTTCATCTCAGTGAGCCTGCGTGATTCCATCAGGATTCCTCCATCTACAATTACTGTGTCGACATCACTACCCATCGCCGAGTGGGCTATCGTGGTCCAGGGGTCGGCAGGCGGCGTGAGGTGCGGCTTATTCAGATCGATGAGGATCAAGTCAGTTCTCTTACCGACCTCGACAGACCCGATCAGCTTTTCGAGTCTTAGGGCCTTGGCACCTTCGATCGTAACCATTCTGAGCAATGTCTTGGCCGGGAGAGCTGTAGCATCGCCATAGAGACTCTTCTGTGCAAGCGCGGCAATCTTCATGTCTTTCAGCATGTCAACGTGGTTGTTGCTGGCAGGCCCATCTGTTCCGATTCCCACACGAACTCCTCTGCTCACCATGTCGACAATCTTCGCGGTACCCAAGGCGACCTTCATATTGGAGACCGGACAATGGGCAACGCCCACTCCATGATCTGCTAGAATGCCGATCTCCTGTTGATCTATGTGTATGCAATGAGCCGCGATCAGGTTCTTGTCGAGGAAGCCGATTTCTTCAAGTTCCTTGGCGGCGCTTTTCCCAAGCTTTCTCGCCACGGAATCCACATATCCCTTTGACTCAGCGAGATGCATATGTATCCCGACGCCGAGCGAATCAGCCTTCTCCTTGACTGCGCACAAGAACTCAGGGCTACAGGAGTACTCAGAGTGTGGTCCCAGTCTGGTCCGGACTCTACCTTCCGCAAATCCGTCGAAGTTCTTCGCGAAATTCTCTCCCCTGCGAAGCGCTTCCTGACCTCTTCCAAGATCGCCTCGCTCTATCATGCCCTCGGCAAGTACCGCTCGGAGACCGGATTTCGCGACGGCTTCGGCGACTTGATCCATGAAGAAGTACATGTCGTTGAAGCATGTTGTCCCGGTTTTGATGAGTTCTGCGCAGCCGAGCAAGGCTCCGGCGTACACATCCCCAGGCTTCAGCTTGGCCTCGCGAGGCCAGATGGCGTTCTCCAGCCACTCGTTGAGCGGTATGTCTTCGGCTATCCCTCGCAAGAGCGTCATAGCGATGTGGGTGTGGGCGTTGATCAGACCCGGCATTAACAGTTTTCCTCGTCCATCGATCTCGATCGTGCCTGCATATCTGACGCCGTCCGAGCCAACATAGACTATGCGACCATTGTGCACGGCAACAACTCCTCGCTGAAACGTCCGGCCCTCCGGATCCATAGTGAGAATTCGGCATTCCCGAATGAGCAAGTCGACATGTTCCAACATGCCTCTACCCCCATACTCGCGGATCAGTCGGTTGTATCAATGAGTACTTTGCCATTTGGGTGAAAGCATAGTTTGTGTCGAGCGAAAAACTGAGGTCATCATGGGCAGGCAGGGCGGAGAATTCGGTCACTCAACGGGTATCCGCGTAGCTGTAACTTTGGTTTTCTTAGGGTCGGTAGAAAGATCCTTACTACTAGGTCCAGGTTAGTGACTGCCCGATTCCAGCAATCTTCGCATATATGCTGAATGCGATTGCGAGGACCATGACGATTGTCGTAGGTTCAACCCCCTAAGGGCCCAGTCTGATGAGCCTCTGTAGCGGAACCAGAGGTCCTCAACGTCTACGATGTAGTCCAAGAGTGCCCCCGGCTTCTCCTCTCGCTCTGACGTACCTGTACGTACGGGCTCTCTTCTTAGCTTCGCTCGGTTTCGCTGGGGAGGAGGATGTCATGTGGGCTTGCTTCCGCCTCCCCATATTGGGAAATCATGAGGAAGGTCGCCTTTTCCCAGAGATCGATTATGCTGGCGGCGCCCGCATAGCCCATTGCAGCTTGGAGACCCGCGTGCAGTTCCTGTAGCACCAATGCGACTTCTCCTTTGTAGGGAACCCATCCTTCCACTCCCTCCGGCAGTGCCTTTGCCGGGGTACTGTACCGGTCAATCGCGTACCGCTTTGCTCGAGCCGAAGGGCTGGCCATCCCCCTGTACTGCTTGTAGTGGCGGCCACCAATCGTGAGCAATGTTCCAGGCGCTTCCTTGCATCGAGCGAAAAGGTTCCCCATCATCACAGCGGAGGCGCCTGCCGCTAAGGCTACTGCGATGTCACCTGCTCCCCTGATCCCACCATCAGCGATAATCGGAATTCCCGCATGATATTGGCGAACCGCGTCAGCAACTTCGCATGTCGCGAAGAGTGTGGGCGCGCCGGCTCTTGTCACAGCGGTTGTGGAGCAAATTGATCCCGACCCAATTCCGACACGGAATGCCGCGACATTGTCAAGCTTCGTGATTGCTTCTTCCGCGGCCTTGTAGGTCCCAATGTTTCCGACTACAACTTCAGCGTTGACATCCTTCATGATCTTCTTCGTTGCTTCGAAGACTCTCACATTGTGAAAGTGAGCCACGTCGATTACCAAGATATCGACGTGCTTGTCCAGCTCCTTCGCTCTGTTCAAGTCGAATGGGGATGTGGCCGCAGCGCAGAGCAGCCTACCTTGATCGTCTCGAGTTGCGTCGGGGAATCTTCCCCGAAGGATGATGTCCTTTATTGTGATGAGTCCGCTGAGCTTTCCGTCGGCATCAACGATCGGGAGTTTCTCAATTCTGTGTTGGTGAAGAAGCTCCTTAGCGTCGTCTATCGATATGCCCTCTCTTGCCGTAATGACTTTTCGAGTCATCAGGTTGTCCACTTTCAGCGACGGATCAGCGAATCGCACGTCTCTCCCAGTCAGGATTCCAACCAGCCGATCTTTGTCTACGACAGGCAGTCCTGAGATCTCGTGTTTCTGCATGAGCGAGAGGGCTTCTGCTATGGTCGTCGAGGGTGTTACAGTCACAACGTCCCTGATGACTAGGGCTTCGGCTTTCTTGACGCGCTTCGCCATCTCGCATTGCTCTTCGACAGCGCAGTTTCTGTGCAATACGCCCACGCCGCCGTGTCGAGCGAGCGCTATTGCCATCTCGCTCTCAGTGACGGTGTCCATTGGGGAGGAGATGAAGGGGATCTTCATCTCCCGTTCCTTCGTGACCCTTGTCTGCACGTTCACGTCTTGAGGTTCAACCTCCGACCTGCCGAGGGATAGGATCACGTCGCGGAACGTTGTGGCGATCATGGCACGCCTGAATTTGTCGCGGAAGAAGTTCTCAGCCAAGCAAACTACAACCGGGTTCCTTGTCTGGCTCATTCCAGTTATGACGTTAGTGGTCATAAGCCCGAAAGTATCATCGAGCAGTTTAGAAAGGTCTGAAATTCCTAGTCGGCCATGGGGCTAATCCGGGTGGACGAGATGGCCTACGTTGCTCGGCTGCGCTGCGCGAAGTGTGGACAGACGTACACACCACAGGATCGCGTGCTGACATGCGAGGAAGATGAGGGCCGCCTAGACATAGAGTACGACTACGGGGCGCTTAAGAACAAGCTCAGTAGGGGGTTCTTCGAGGTTCGCCAAGGCGGCCTCTGGAAATACCGTGAACTTCTTCCAATCGAGAATGAAAAGAACATCGTCACCCTTGGAGAAGTTCAGACCCCACTTCTACGGTGCGAAAACCTCAGCAAGACCCTTGGATTGAGCAATCTGTACGTCAAGGATGAGACGAAGAACCCTACAGCCTCGTTCAAAGACCGACCGATGACGGTGGGGGTGTCAAAGGCTGTTGAGCTCGGATTCGAGACGGTCGTCTCTGCCTCTAGTGGGAACGCGGCGGCAGCGCTCGCAGCCTACTCGGCGAGAGCCGGACTCACGTGCTATACGTTTGTTCCGGAGATGGCTAGCCCAGGAAAGATTGCTCAGCTGAATATGTTCGGCGCACACGTACTCAGACTCAGAGGTCTTGAGACCGGCGTCGATCCGACGGTAACAATGTTGAAGCTCGTCTGCAAGCGTTTCGGTTGGTATCCATGCCCTAGCATGGGGCCTTTCAATCCGTACCAGGCCGAAGGGCCAAAGACCATGTCCTACGAAATCGTTGAACAGCTCGGCTGGACTGCGCCGGACTGGGTCTTCGCGGGCGTCGGCGGTGGTGGGCTACTTGCCGGGAATTGGAAAGGCTACCGAGAACTCAAACGTCTTGGTCTTGCTGAGGGTCTTCCTCGGATGGGTGCTGTTCAGTCCACTGGATGCGCGCCGCTTGTACGAGCTTTCGAAGAGAAGATGGATCCGCAGAGAATAGTTCCCTGGGAACATCCAGACTCGGTTGCAACTGGTCTGATGGATCCGTTCCCATGGGACGGAGACGCGGCGCTGAAAGCGCTGCACGAATCCTCGGGAACCGCCGTGAAAGTCTCAAACGAAGAGATCCTAGAGGCGCAGAGAATCCTCGCAAAGAAGGAAGGGATATTCGCCGAGCCCTCAGGAGTCACAGCCTTGGCAGGTTTGATCAAACTGAGGAATCAAGGCAAAATTGCGAGCGATGACTGCATCGTGGTTGAGATCACGGGAAGTGGCTTGAAGGACTTAGACGTGATCGGAACCGGAGAGGCGCCGTTGATCGATCCAAACATCGATGACCTGCAGAAAGTTCTTAGTTTGAAGAAGTAGAGGTCCCCAACTGTCATTCATTCATCTAGCGTGACCTCTTCTTTCCACTCATTGTCAGGGCCAACACAGCCATTTTCGTGTAGAGGCCATTCTCGGCTTGCGGATAGATTCGAGATTGCCTTCCATCCATGACTTCGTCACTTGCTTCTTCTCCCCTCAGCACCGGAAGAACATGCATGACTATCGCTCTCTTGTCGGCTAGGTCAAGAGTCGCCTCTGTGAGTGACCAGTGCCTATACTTCTCATGCAGCTCTGTTTCTCGTTCTTTCCCGAAACTGCTCGCACCGATTTCGACGAGTCCTTTGCTCGCCCAGTTCCTAGGGAAGACTGCGCTTGCGCCTTCGAGTGCTGTCTTGAGGTCATGTGAGACTGTGAAGGTTCCGCCAGACGCGGCTGCGTTCTCCGAAGATCTCGCAATGATCTTGGGGTCGATTTCGAATTCCTCAGGATGAGCTAACACGACATCATATCCGAATCGGGAGGCGATGAGTGCATCTTCCTGTACACTACATCTTCCGCGGAAGCCCTTTGAATATGCCCACATTATGACGTACTTTTTACGTTTCTTCGTTCCAAATTCATCCCGTAGAGTCATCAAGTCGGCGAGGCCCTGGGTTGGGTGGTACGTACAACAGGCCATGTTGATGACTGGGATGTTCGCGTGCTTCGCGTACTCTCTTACGACAGCGATCCCTCTACCGTAGACATAGTCGATGATCTCGTCAAGGATCCTAACGCCTAATCCGTGACCATATCGCTCGTACATCTTCGCCACGTCTCTAACCGCCTCTCCCGCTCCCAGACGAGTGGTTGAGGCGTCGATGTACTGAGCGTGACCACCCAGGTACGTCATTCCAGCCTCGAACGCTGCTCGGGTACGCGTCGAGGAGGCATAGAAGAGCGCAAAGAACGTCTTGTCCCGCAGCAATGGGATGACGCGATCCTTCCGACGTTTCTCGCGAAACCTATCTGCTACACGTAACGTATGCTCAACCTCCTCAACACTCCAATCCTGAGTTGTTATCAAGTCTCGTCCAGAAAGATCGACCAACGCCCTCACGTCCACTGGTTGATCCTAATCTGGAGCGCCGACATACTCCCCTCTAGAAGAAGTTTACCGGCTCCATGCAACCCCTGACAGGTGATGCAAGATTAGATGTTACCGTGGCCCCGAGTCTGTCTCTTGCCGGCGCTGCTTCGAGCTGTTCGGCAATATTGTCATATGCTATCTTCACGATCAGCATCCACGGATAAGCAAATCGACCTTGGAACAACCGTCAAAGGAGACCGGGATTACGCCCATAACGGACAGCAAGTCACTCACCGTCAAGAACGTGGTGACCGTTTTTCTTTCCTATCATGGGCGAATCTTGGTGCTCAGGAGGAGTAATCGTGTCGGAAGCTACCGCGGAAGATGGGCAGGTATCAGCGGCTACATTGAGCGGAATGAAGCTCCGCTTGAGCGTGCATTGAAGGAAATCGCCGAGGAAACGAATCTGGACAGCAATGCGGTCTCCCTCACGAAGATAGGACAGCCTCTTCCTGCCTTGGACGAGGATATCGTCACGCTGTTCGTCGTCCACCCGTTCCTCTTCTCGACTAAGGACCCGAAGATCAACTTGGACCGGGAGCACGACGCTTTTCGCTGGATCAGAAGCAAAGACTTGCGCAGATTTGAGACGGTTCCGAAACTTGAAGAGGCACTGGACAGAGTGCTCGGGGACACTTCAATACTTCACTCCCTTCATCCAGTTGTCGCGGCGAAGTCCGCTGAAATCAGGGAGGACAGAGTCCACGGCGCCAGTGAACTCTCCCGTCAGTCCTTGAACGCCATGAGACTATTGGCTGAGCTGACGAGCGCAACTAACTCCGAAGGTCTCCTCGCAGAGCTGAGGGTCTTTGGACGCGACCTGATGAATTCGCGTCCGAGCATGGCACCGTTGACAAACCTCGTTGGCAGACTCTTGTATCTCATCGAAGCGAAGACGAAGAACGGGTCTAACGTTGAGGAGCTAAAGCAAATGGTCGTCAGCAGATGTCAGGAACTCTTCGAAGAATCCGAGAAAGCCGTGCACGAGATCGCCCTGCGCGCATCCAATTTGATACAGGATGGCATGACGGTCTTCACCCATAGCCGGAGCGCGACAGTATACGAGGCGTTCAAAGTCGCCGTGAATGCGGGAGCAAGGATCCGCGTCATCGTCACCGAATCGCGACCACTCTTTGAGGGCAGGGCCACCGCTCAAGAACTGTCCGGACTGGGTATTCCAGTCACCTTGGCCGTGGACGCCGCGACAGGCCATCTGATGGGCGGAGCGGATCTGTGCATCGTTGGTGCAGACAGCGTCCTTTCGGACGGAACCGTGGTGAACAAGATTGGAACCTTTCCGCTGGCCATGAGCGCACGAGAGCACGGTAAGTCATTCTGTGTTCTCTGCGAGAAATCCAAGTTCAACTTGAGATCCATGCTCCAGGCTCAGCACGAAACAGAAGAGATGGATCCGTCCGAGGTACTGCCTTACCTGCCTCAGGCTCTCTTGACGGTCAGAAACCCATACTTTGACAGAACGCCAAGCAGGTTCGTCTCAAAACTGATCACCGAAGATGGCGAGCTGTCATTTGAAGAATTGCCAAGAATCTTCAGAAAAATGCTCGCTGAGACGTACATGTAGCACAAACGGTACTACGAAACAGAATACTAGTCGCTCGTAATTCAGGGAAATGTCACTTCAGAAGCAAGACGTTGAGCTATTGGCAGATCATGAGGCAGCGTCCAAGGCGATACTCGCCGCGTGGAAGGGAGACCGTAGGGACGGGGTAGGACGGTTCATACACAGCAGGGCCAGCATAGGCGAGAGGCGCACCGTAAACCACTGGCGCGGCAGGCGCGGCCGGGGGAACATAGTAGGCAGGAACAGTGTAATATGTTGCCGCTGGAGGAACGGGGGTCGGAAATGCCGAAAGCGGAGTCACCCAGAGTAGCGGGCCGGGCGAATAGTAGAACATTCCAATCAACCACTCAGCTAGGCCATCTTCGCGAAAGTTAAGGATATCTAAACACGTTCCACACGCTCTCTAGACTGGGTCAAACGCGAATCCACGCCGATGTGGGCATTTACACAGCCGAATACACCGCTTCCCTCCAAGTCGCTCGCCCTCATCCCGGAAGACTGCCTAACAACCAGCTACGGGTTCCGCTAGTTTCCTAATGGGCCTCGTCGATGCTCTAATAGCCAAGAACAATTCCCTGACCAAGCCCTAAACGAAGTTTACCGGACGAGCAAAGGTGTCAAGGTTGGCGGTGAAAGCCATACTCACTGACATGGACGGGACGTTCACCAAGTTCAACCTTGACTACATGGGCATGCGTAGAGCGGCCTTGCAACTACTGGCGCAAGACGGTCTGTGGCGGCCCGGCTTTAGCGACCAAATGAGCGTCTACGTTATGCTGAAGGAGCTACGTGGCACAATCGACACGGGCAGGTTCGATGATATCAGGAAACGCATCTATCAGAAGGTAGAGGCGATCGAAATCAAAGCGGCTGAGCAGGTTCAGTTGATGTCAGGAGTGAAAGAGGCGCTCGACGAGCTGAAGCAGATGAAGAAGAGAATAGTCATAGTCACGAATAATGGAAGGCTTGCGACCGACCGAATCCTCGAGAGACTGGGTTTGGTTGGGATCTTCGACGGCGTGGTTACAAGAGACGATGCTGACCAGCTGAAACCAGACCCCGGAATCGTGATGAAAGCATTGAGCCTCGCCAGAGTCAACGCTGACCAGGCTATCTTGGTTGGAGACTCGACCATCGACATAAAGGCGGCCAGAGCAGCGTCCGTGAGGAGTGTGGCTGTACCCACAGGGCCCTTCCCCGCGTCACGCCTCCTGGATGAGCAGCCAGACTTCATCGTCAGGTCTTTCCTAGAGGTCCCGGGACTCGTGCGCCGCCTTGACGGCGACGCCTATGCCTTTCTTGCGAGGGAACAGACGGAGTAATTCTTATCTTGGCTGTCGGACAGCAGTTGACCTCGGAGAGCGTTGCTTTCTAGAATCCTAGTAGGCCTCGACGGCTCAGACTATTCCCTGAAAGCGCTGGAATTCGCGATCGATCTTGCAAAGAAGTACCAGAGTCAACTGGTTTTAGTTCACGTCGTCATGCGGCAGATATACGCGATCAATCCTCCCGAGGCCGGAGTTCTGGCCGGGACAGCAATTGTTCGCGAACTTGAGGCGGAAGGAAAAGTGATTCTTGCAAAGGGAGAGGAGACCGTGAAGGCTCAAGGAGTCCCCGTGGTGCCTCGGTTGAGAGAAGGCGTGCCGGCTGAGGAGCTGCTACGGGCTGCTGTAGAAGAAAAGGCGGATCTGATAGTTCTCGGAAGCCGCGGGCTTTCTCAGGTCAAGGCTTTTCTGCTGGGAAGCGTCTCCGACAAGGTCAGTCACCACGCAAAGTGCCCAACCTTGATTGTGAGATAGCGTCACACGTCACCTGCGGACTTTCTCGGTTATTTGACGATGTCGAAGCCGTTGACGATACCGGGTCCATCCTCCGGGACCAGCAACGTGCAGAAAACTCTGATTGTGGTGGTCTTGCCTGCTCCGTTCGGCCCAAGTAGGCCCAAGAATTCGCCTTCCTTAATCTCAAAGTTGATTTGGTTACTTCCAGCGAAGATCGCGAACCCGACCTGATTCAGTCTTCATAAAACTTATTACCCCGATTCACAGGCGGTTTTGCCTCACTAGATTCACAGGTGAATGAAATGGCACAAGCAGGCGGAACAGTTCCCATACTTATCCTCAAGGAAGGAACCGGCAGATCAACGGGCAGAGACGCCCAGCGAAACAACATAATGGCAGCCAGGATCGTCGCGGAAACCGTGTCTACCTCGCTCGGACCGCGCGGCATGGACAAGATGCTCGTCAGCGGAATAGGCGACGTAGTGATCACCAACGATGGCGCCACTGTGATGAAAGAGCTGGATGTGCAACACCCGGCTGCTAAGATGCTAGTCGAGGTAGCGAAGACCCAAGACAACGAGGTCGGCGACGGAACAACCACAGCCGTTGTCCTAGCGGGTCAGCTTCTGTCCAAGGCTGAGAAACTCTTGGACCTAGAGGTGCATCCCACCGTCATAGTAGACGGATACAAGAAGGCTGCCGACAGAGCCGCAGCTTTCCTCGGCAAGATTGCAATCACGGTAGACGCTAAGGATGAAGAACGCCTACGTCAAGTTGCTGCCACCGCGATGGGAACCAAGGACATATCGGCCGAGAAGGAGTACTTTGCAAAGCTTGCAGTCAAGGCGGTGCAACAGATCAAAGAAGAGAGAGACGGCAAGACCAAAGCCGACATCGACCTAGTCAAGATCGTAAAGAAACACGGGAAGAGCGCCGAAGAGACCGAGCTGGTCGAGGGGGTCGTAATCGACAAGGAAGTTGCCCACAGCCAAATGCCAAAGCAAGTTCGCAACGCGAAGATCGCGCTGCTCAACCAGAAGCTGGAGATCGAGAAGACCG